>JBKQWK010000248.1:0-9462 GCA_052139595.1 Thermoleophilia bacterium
GAAAAGCATCGCCGCCGGGTCCTCGCTCCCGGCCCTCAGCCGGCACTCAAGCGCGTCCGCGCCATCCGACGCCCGAGCCATTGGGCGCTCATGGCGCTCTTTAGCGCCTCACGCCGGCGCGCTTCACTGAGCGCCAGTGTTTGGCATCCTCAGGCGAGATCGTAGGCCGCCTCGCCAAACTCGGCCTCATCGAGTCCCTTGAGCTCAACCGAGTCAGGCACGCGGATTGAGCCGAAGAGGTTGAGGAACTTGAGAATCAGGAAGGTGACGACGAACGAGTAGGCCGCCGTAATCGCCACTGCCAGCACCTGCCAGGCGAAGAACTTGGTACCGCCGGCAAGCAGACCGTTGGCGCCGGCCGGGTTGATGCTCTTGTAGGCAAAGACGCCAAGCAGGATGCTGCCCAGAAGGCCGCCGACACCGTGCGCGGCCCACACGTCGAGGGCGTCGTCCCAGTCGAGCTTTCTTACCAAAAGCGAAGCGCCGTAGCAGACAGAACCGGCGGCCAGGCCGACGATGAACGCTGCCCAGACGGGGATGTAGCCGGCCGCCGGGGTGACGCAGGCAAGGCCGGCGACAGCGCCGGTCAAGGCGCCGACGAGACTCGGTTTACCGTCACGCCACCAGCTGATCGCCAGCCAGGTGCACATGCCGATCGAGCCGGCGACGTCGGTGTTGATCCAGGCCTGGGCGGCGATGCCGTTAGCGCCCAGGGCGGAGCCGCCATTAAAGCCAAACCAGCCAAACCAGAGCAGGCCGGTGCCGAGGGCGACAAAGGCGACGTTGTGCGGCAGGCCGCGTTCGCCGGGCAGAAACTTGCGCTTGCCGACGACGAACACCGAGGCCAGAGCAGCAAAGCCGGCGCTCACATGGACGACCATGCCACCGGCAAAGTCGAGCACGCCGTGCTTGGCAAGGAAGCCGCCGCCCCAGATCCAGTGCACGAAGGGGACGTAGACGAGCAGGCTCCAGAGGACGAGAAACCAGAGGTAGCTCTTGAACTTGACGCGGTCGGCAAAGGCGCCGGTAACGAGAGCCGGGGTGATGATGGCAAACATCTCCTGGTAGACGAAGTGGGTGATACCGGGGATGTGCGGCGCCCACGGACCCGGTGTCTGGCCGACGTGATTAAGGGCAAACCAGTGGAAGTTGCCGATCACGCCGCCGAGGTTGCCTGAAAACGCCAGCGAGTAGCCGATGAACACCCAGAGGGTGGTCACCACTCCCATGCTGATGAACGACTGCATCATGATGGCAAGAAAGTTCTTGCGTCGCACGAGGCCGCCGTAGAAAAACGCCAACCCTGGTGTCATCAGCATCACCAAGGCCGCGCAGATGAGGATGAACGCGGTATCGCCCGTGTCCGCCCTTGCCGCTAAGACTCCAAACACGAGAGTCCTCCTGATGCGTGTTCACACCGTCGGTTTGCCCGCGCAGGAAGGTGATCACTATGGCCTGGCTCCCCGAAAGCGTGAACGGTTCCGAGTGGCGGGGATCTGACCTCAACCCGCGGCTCGCTTGGCGGTACTTTGCGCGCATCGTGAAAGGCGTGTCAAGCGGGGGAAGGGCGCTGACAGGCTCCCGGCGAGCGGCTCTCCGGTGACTCACCAGCGACTGCCGAGGAGTTCACGACTGGCCAGGATCAGCCGAGGATCAGGCGCTGCGGGTCGACCTCGTCGCGCAGCAGGCGCAACTCCTCGCGCGTCGGCGGCGCAGCCACCGTGCAGCGCCCGACGTCGAGCGTGAAGCCGGTGTTGTCGACGACCTGCTGAATGCTGACACCGGGGAAGACTTCGGCCAGGTACATCTGCTTGCTTTCAGCCTCGAACTTGAGTACGCCCAGGCCGGTGACAACGGCAAGAGGGCCGCCGCGGGCATAGCCGGCGCGGCGGCGCGAGTCGCCGCCGCTCAGCCAGCCGGGGCTGGTGATGTAGTCGAGCTTCTCGACGAACTTGCGCCGGCCGTGCTCCATGAAGACGATGAACCCGGCGGCCAGGGAGGCGGCGTCACAGGCTCCGCCGCTGCCGCTGAAGCGCACCGTGGGATGGTGGTAGTCACCGATGCAGGTCGAGTTCAAGTTGCCGTAGCGGTCAATTTGCGCGGCACCGAGAAAAGCGATCGTGTGCAGGTCAGGGTCGGCAATAATCGAAAAGGCTTCGACGAGCCCAGCGTTAACTGCTGCCCGGTCCATGACGCGCGGATCGGCGACCGCCAGCGGCAGCTCGGCCAGCGAGGGGTCAATACCGCCGGTTTCGAAGAAGACCGTTGCGCCGGGCGCATGGACCCGTTTGGCGACGGCGGCGGCGAGCATCGCCACGCCGGTGCCGGCAAAGAGAATATCGCCGTTCTTGATGAAGCGGCCGGCGGCGATGGCCATCATCTCGCGCGCCGTATACTCCAGCGGTGCACCGTCTGCAGAGTCTGCAGCGTCCGTACCTTCTGTGTCTTCCGCGTCGGGTTGTGGCTTGTCTGAAGGTCGTGGCTCGTCCGTCACCTGCGGTGTCGGCTGCGGCACCGGCTGCGTCGGGCCGGCTGCGTCGGCGTCCTTGGCACACGTCATCGGTCTACCTCCGATCCAGTCCCGGCGTGAAGCCGGCGATGGTATTCGCCCGTATACGTGCCAGGGAGGCGCCGCCGACCTTGTCCAGGTAGTCGTCGCGGCCGGCTGGGCCGTAGACCCACTTGTCGAGGTAGGTGGCAAAGGAGGCATCGTCTTTTGCCAACCGTCGGTACTCGTTCAGGTGGGCAGCATCGTAGTCGTAGAAGCCGTGGCAGGCGGTCGGGTGGGCGCCGAAGGGCGTCTGTATGACGGCGTCGACGAGAAATGGCGGCAGCGAGTTCTGGTCGGGGTCGAGGCGCAGGTATGAGGCGGGGACGATCTCTTCGCAACTGACGATGACGTGACGCGACGCTTTCGCTTGTTCAAGATCGGCGAAGGTCAGCCCCTTGATGCGCACGGTGCCGTCGTCGCCAACCTGCTGGGCATGGATGAGAGCCACGTCGGGATGCAGGGCCGGCAACAGGACGACATCGTCGTCGCCGTCGGCGAAGGGGTTGGCGATGACGAGGAGTTTGCGCGCCGGCACGCCGGCTTGCCGGCGTGTCTCAGCTGAGAAGCCAGATTGGTTGACGACATCGGTCTCGAGCCCCGACTTGCTGGGGATGAACGGCACGTGCAGGGAGCCGGCGAGAAAGCGCAACGCCATCTGGTTATTGGTGTAGTCCTCGACCTCAAGAGTACCGGCCTCAACTGCCCGGCGAAAGCGGACGCAGGTGGGGGCGAATCGGCCGTTGCCGCCGTAGGCGATTTCGAGGCGGCGCACACAGCCGGCGCCAATCAGGATATCCAGGGCCTGCCCGTGCGAATGGCAGACCACGTGCAGATCGGTGATCCGCTGGCGCGCGATTTCATAGGCCAGCGCCATGGGGTTGCGGTTGATGGTGAAGCCGCCGAGGGCGATCTGAGCGCCCGGTGAAACGAACTGACGCACGGCTTCGGTGAGGGGCATGAGCTTACCGTTCAGGGCTGCTGAGCCGGCCATGCGACACATCCTCCCTTGGCGGCGCCGGGCGCCACCGTTGCAGTGTGCCGTGCTTTGGGGGTCTGCGCAGGCAAAACCCCCAGGTGTGCGGCGTGATGAGCTGGGAGCGTATGACCGACTCGCGATCGGCGTACGGGCCGGTCGTGAGGCCATGCATGCAGCAGTGACATGATACACGGTGCTAGACTCAGTTCGTCAAGCAACTCGCAGTATTGAGGGACGCAGGGAATGGACACCTACCTCTTCTCGGGCTACGCGCGGCTGCCGCAGGACGTTTCGCACCAGCCGGTCTACGGTCGCGTCGGCGTCGTCGTGGAAGTCGACGCCGACGGACGCATCGTCAACGCGTCATCGACACTTCTCATGGATCTTGCCCGCGACTTTTTCGCCCGGCTGCTCATCGGCCGCTCGGTGCTCAGCGAGCGGGGCGAGATCGAAGCGGTCCTGCGGCGTTGCTATCTCGGTCACTCGCAGGGCGCCCTCATCTTCGCCTTGCGCAAGGTCTTCGAGGCGGTTGACCAGTCGCCGATCGCGGCTCGACCGCAGACCGATGTGGCGGCACCTGATGCATCCGCGACCTGATGCATCCGTGGTCTGACGGATCGTCAGCGGTGCGGCTCCGGCCGGCCGGCACGCGCGCTGCCACTTGCATCATTTGTCAGTCGTTGTAGGATTACGGAGCTGCATGCATGGCTAGCGGTCGGCACTCTCTGCCGGCCCACCGGAGCGGCCATACGCCCCCAGCGAGCGCGATGTCGCGTCCCTGGGGGTTTTCGCGTCTCTGGGGTTTCTCGCGCTGACAGGCAGAGTGCCCGCCACTGGCGGACAAGCCACAAGGAGGAGCTTCATGGATTTTCGCTACACCACCGAACAGGAGCTGTTTCGTCAGTCCGTGCGCGACTGGGCAACGAAGAATCTTGAGCCCAGGGCGCGAGCGATCGATGAGGCCGCCGACGGCATTCCCGACGATATCGTGCAGGGGCTTACCGACCTTGGTGTCTTCGGCGTCACCATTCCCGAAGAGTTCGGCGGCTTTGCCGTGCCTGGCGAGGAACTCATCTATGCCATGATCGCGGTGCACGAGATTGCGCGGGCCGATCTCAGCATGTCAACGCCGGTCTACACGCTGTTGACGATCGGCTGGTCGTACATCGTCAGCCTCTTTGGCACACAGCAGCTCAAAGAAGAGGTGCTGCCGGCCGCCGCCGCCGGTAAGGCGTTCGTCGGCATCAACACGACCGAGCCCGGCGGCGGGTCCGATCTGGCGGCCATCAAGACGACGGCTATCTGGGATGAGGCCAGGAAGGCCTTTATCCTCAACGGCGAGAAAGCTTATGTCTCCGGGCCCAAGGAGTGCGAGAAGCTTGGCGCGCCCAGCGGTCACTGCTCCCTGGTCAAAACCGACCCGCAGGCGAGTTACCGTGGCATGACATTCATGTGGATTCCCGCCCACCTGCCCGGCGTCTCCTACGTCACGTATGAGGATATGGGTCGTATGGGTCTCTCGACCGGCGGCTGGCTCTACAAGGACGTCGAGTTGCCGGCTCACTACGTTCTCGGCACGGTTGGCGAAGGTTTCTTTAACGTCATGCACGGCTTCAACTGCGCTCGCGTACTTGTGGCCGCGGCCTGTCTGGGTGGCGCCGAGCGGGCGCTCGAGATCAGCTCCGAGTACGCCAGTCAGCGGCAGGCGTTTGGCAAGCCGCTGATCAAGAACGAGGCGATCAGCTTCGAGATGGTCAACGACTGGATGCAGCTCGACATGCTGAAGCTCAACCTGCTGCGCGGCGCCTGGATGATCGGTAAAGAAAGTCGCGAGCCAGGCAGTTTCTCGCGCCAGGACATCAACAAGGTCATTTCGACCTGCAAGTGCCTGTCGCCGACGCTTGGCCACGACATTGCCCGCCATGGCATGTCTTACCATGGCGCCTTCGGGTACACGAAGGAGACGCCGCTGGAGATGCTGCTGCGCGGCGTCATGAGCTATGAAGTCGGCGCCGAAGGCGGGTTGAACATCATGCGTGGCATCATCGCGCGCGATCTCTGGGGCGATCCCGCCAACCCGTTCAAGGACTGACGGACGGGGCCAATCGCCGTGGGGCACGATTGTGGAGAGCCGCATGGGTGCCGGCCGAGCGACGTGGCTGTTGGCCGCGCCCCAGCGGTAGCGCCGGCGCGGCCATCGTCTGAGTTCACGAGGCGAGTGACGCGGGTCGGTGTCCGCCGCGCCATTCTCGTGAGGCCTGCCGGCCGCCGCGCTCCGGCGGCGGCCGGCAGGCGCCCCCGTGTTCATCGGCGGCCACGTCGAGGCCGTCGACCAGCCAACTCCGACCGGAGGAGCTGACGTGGAGAAAGTCGAGTGCATCGTTGTTGGCGGCGGCCTCGCCGGCCTGGCGGCGGCCTACGGCTTGGCTGGCGCTGGCCTTGAGGTCATGCTCCTCGAGCGTGGTGATTACGCCGGCGCCAAGAACGTCACCGGCGGGCGCCTCTACGTCAGCCCGCTGCGCGACGTCTACCCCGAACTGTGGTCAGAGGCGCCGTTCGAGCGCGCCGTCGCTCGCGAACTGATAACCATGATTGGCGACGGCGCGCAGACGACGATCGAGATCGCTGCCGACAGTTTTCTCGGTGAACACCCGCAGTCACACACGCTGCGCCGGGCCCGCTTCGACCAGTGGTTTTCTGAGCGTGTCAGCGAGCGTGGCGCCATGGTGCTGCCGAAGATGAAGGTCGACGCTCTCCTGCGCGCGCCGTCTGGACCAGGCACGCGCCGCCCCGGCGGCGGCAGCGTGGCACTTGCCGCCGGGGCGGCGACCGCCAACGGGGCGGCTACCGTGAACCCCGGTCGCGTGATCGGCATTCGCGCTGGCGACGACGAGATCGCGGCCGATGTCGTCGTTGTCGCCGAAGGCGTCCTCGGTCTGCTCGCCAGCGAAGCGGGCCTGCGACCGGCACCGGCGGCAAAAGACCATGCGCTTGGTTACAAGGAAGTGATCGAGCTGCCGGCACAGACGATCGAGGACCGCTGGCATTTGAACCCTGGCGAGGGCGCAGCGCAACTCTTCATGGGCGCCGTGACGCGCGGCATGCTCGGTGGTGGCTTTCTCTACACCAATAAAGAGTCGATTTCGCTCGGCATTGTCGTCGGCATGGAGCAGATGCGCAGCCGCACCGACGACCTCGAGAGCTGGCAGCTGCTCGACGAGTTCAAAGAGCTGGCGCAGATCAAGCCGCTTATCGCCGGCGGCACTGTCGCCGAGTATTCGGCTCACGCCATTGCCGAAGGCGGTATGGCGCAGGTGCCGCAGCTCTACGGCGATGGCTACCTGCTTGTCGGTGATGTCGCCGGACTGTCGTTGAACGCCCTCGTCACGGTGCGTGGTATGGATTTCGCCATCGCCAGCGGCTATCACGCCGCGCAGACGATCATCGCTGCCAAGAAGGCCGGCGATCTCTCGGCCAGCGGTCTCGCCGGCTACGCGACACGCTTGCAGCAGAGCTTCGTCTTGCGCGATCTGCAGACCAGCCGGGCGATTCCCGGCATCATCGAGAATGCGCGCCTGTTCACGCACTATCCGCGTGCCGTCTCGCACCTGCTCGAGCAGGTGTACACGATGGGCCCGCGGGCACAGAGCAAGCTCTCCACTACGGTCCTCAAAGGGCTGCAGCACGAATTTCTCAATCTCGCCACGATCAAAGACCTGTGGTCACTGAAAGGCATGTGAGGACGACATGGCCATGAAGATCGACGCCAAGCTGGGGCTCAATGTCTTCAAGCTCGACAAGCAGCCGCACATCGTTATCGACAACCAGATCTGCCAGACGGTGTGCATCAAGCGCGTCTGTCTGACGGTCTGCCCGGCCGACCTCTATGAACTCGACGATCAGGGCAAGATCGTCGTCAACTGGGAGGGCTGTCTGGAGTGCGGCACCTGTCTCATCTGCTGTGATAACCGTGCCCTGACGTGGACCTATCCACGTGGTGAGTACGGGGTGCAGTATCGCCTGAGTTGACGTGAGGGCGGCCGGCGGCGCGGCTGACGCCGCGCCGGCCGCCCCAGGAAGGAGTCCGTTGGACATCATCGTCTGTGTGAAGACCAACCCGGATCTGCAGATGATCCGCATCAAGAATCGGGAGCCGGTACTTGAGGCGATTCCGTACAAAGTCGGTGATCTTGAGAAGAACGCCCTGGAGGCGGCGCTGCAGCTGCGCGACGCCGCCGGTGGCGGCACCATCACAGCGCTGACCGTGGCTGAGGGCAATCGCAAGGTCAAGGAGACGCTGAAAGAGGCGCTGGCCATGGGCGCCGATGAGGGGGCGATCATTGCCGATCCGGCTTTGGAAGTGACCGATCAGGCGGCGCTGGCAGCGGCGCTGGCCGCCGCCATAACGAAAATCGGCCACTGCGACTTGGTCCTCTTCGGTGAGGGCTCGACCGACAACTACAGCGGTCAGGTGGGTTCACGCGTTGCCGAGCTGCTCGGCTGGCCGCAGGTCGGCAACGCGCGCAAGCTTGCGTTGGCGGATGGAGCAGTGCGCGTCGAGCGCAGTATGGACGATCTCATTGAGACGCTGGCAGTGTCGTCGCCAGCGGCCGTCACGGTCGTCAGCGAGATCAACGAGCCCCGTCTGCCCAGCCTCATGAACATCATGAAGGCGGGCAAGAAGCCGCTGCAGGAATGGTCGCTGGCCGACCTTGGTCTCGAGACCGGTGCTGCAGCGGCGCAGAAGACCGTGCTCAGCAATCTGGCCGAAGAGCAGGATCGCAAGCACATCCTCTTCTCTGGTAGTCCGGCCGAGCAGGCCGACGCGCTGGTCAGTGCCCTGGTCAAAGAAGGCATCGTGGGGAGGTCGTGATGGCCGAGGTGCTCGTCTACAGCGAGAAGACGGCCGCCGCTTTGGAGCTGGTGGCCAAAGGCAGTGACTTTGCGACTGAGCTTGGTATGGGAGTGAGCGTCGCCTTGCTGGGCCCGGGTGCGGGCGAGGCTGCGGCTGCGTGCGCAGCCCACGGCGCCGGCCGGGTGTTTGTCGACGAAGACGTGGTCTTCGCCGAGCGCCAGACCGACACGGTGGCGGAGGGGCTGGCGCGCCTGGCGCGGCAGTGCGAGGCGCGCGTCGTGCTTCTCGGCAGCACCCGTCGCGGCAAGGAACTCGCCGGCCGGTTGGCACAGAAGCTTGGCGCCGGCTGTGTGACCGACGTCAATAGTCTGGCGATCGAGGACGGTCGCCTTGTCGCCGGTCGCTACGCCTTCGGCGGTACGACCGTCGCCCGCGAACGCGTTGAGACGGCGATCCAGGTACTGGCGGTCATGCCGAAGACGTTCGAGATCGGTGTCCTTGCGGCTGGTGCCGGCGAGGTCGTGACCGTACGACTAGGCGTGCCTGCCTCCGCTGTGCAGGTCGTCGAACGACGCGCCAAAGAGGGCGAGGTTGTCGACCTGACGGCGGCGGCGCGCATTGTCGGTGTCGGTCGCGGCTTTGCCAAGCGCGAGGATCTGCTGCTGGGCGAGCGGTTGGCTGCCGCCCTGGCAGCCGAACTCGCCTGTACAAAGAGTCTGGCCGACTTCGAATGGATGCCGGAAGACCGCATCCTCGGCCTGAGCGGCGCCAAGACGAAGCCCGATCTCTACCTCGCCGTCGGCGTGTCGGGGCAGATCCAGCACACCGTCGGCGTCAGCTCGGCCAAGCTCATCGCTGCCGTCAACACCGACAAAGAGGCGCCGATCTTTGCCCTCGCTGATTACGGCATCGTCGGTGATCTCTACGAGGTCGTGCCGGCGATCGTCGCCCGCCTGGAGCAGCTGTAAGGGCAGACACGGGTAAAGTAGTACCGGCCGGGGCGGCAAGTTACCGCCCCGGCCGACTCGACTAGCCTTCGCGCGTCAGCGGCGTGCCGCACTTGGGGCAGACCTTCTTGTT
>JBKQWK010000249.1:0-3122 GCA_052139595.1 Thermoleophilia bacterium
GTGAAGATCACAGCCTTTTTCAACAACATCGGTACTGTGACCGAGATGGTCGGGCTCTTCGTTATTGCCATCGCCTTGTACATCGCCGTCCTCCTTGGCCACGGTGCACATCAGGGTCTCGGCGTCCTGTTCGCCGAGGGCGGCACAGCGGCTGGTCACCACTGGGGATACATCACCCCCTTCCTCGCGGCGATGCTCACCTCGGCTTGGGTGCTTTACGGCTTCGATGCCGCTGGCGCTCTGGCTGAAGAGACGGTGAACCCGACGAGGGAGGTCCCGCGGGCGATCGTGTACTCGGTCGTCGTTGTCGCCATCGTCAGCGCGTTCTGGCTCGTTGCCATGGTGGTGGCGATCCCCAACGTTGGCAAGACGGAGGCACAGGGCACCAACGCCATCGCCTACATCTTCTCGGCGCACTTTCCCCACTGGGTGACTGACGCTTTCCTGGTGGCGGTGTGCATCGCGATCTTCGTCTGCTGCCTCGCTATCCAAGCCGCGACGACGCGGGTGCTGTTCGCCTATGGTCGCGATAAGATGGTGCCGGCCTCGCGTTTCTTCGGCTACGTCAACAAGACCACCGGAACACCAATGCTGTCGGCCATCTTCGTCGGTGTAGCGACGATTGGCGTCTTGCTCTACTCGAGCCAACTAGCGCGGATTATCGCCTGGGCTACGGTCGGCACGTATATTGTCTACCAAATGGTGGTAGCGGGCGCTATCCACGCCCGCGTCACGAAGGGCTGGCCCAAAGAGAAGGCCTACTTCAACCTGGGCCGTTGGGGTTTGCCAGTGAACCTCGTCGCGCTGGTCTACGGCATTTTCATGATCGTTGACCTTTCCTGGCCATGGACCACCACGGGCAGCTGGCTCGATCGATATCTGGTGCCATTCTCGGCCGCCTGCGTTCTCGGTGCCGGCATCATCGTGTACTTCATCCAGCGGGCTCGTGGCATCGATTTGAGCGGCACGATCCACGAGATCGGCGAGATGGCTGACGCTGGGGCCGCCTTTTCTTTGGCGACCGGTGAGACTGGCAATGTCATGTCCGGCGGCGTTGACGTCTCTGAGATGTCGGTCCCGAAGCGCCCCGGCGGACCCGGGAACTTGGGCGAATAGTTTCGGGCCAGGGACGGCAGGTGGAGGCGGGGCGCCGCAAGATGTCCCGCCTCCACAGTGTCAGGACTGCGTAACGTCGCTGCCCGGACTACGAGTTGACAGTGATGATGCTTACCCAAAAGCACGCGAGCGGTCGTCGGCAGCGATCGACCCGGCGCCAGTCAGTCTGATAGAGGTCGTTTTCGCTGCGTGGCACTCATGGCCACCGTTTAGCCTCAAAATGGCTAAGTCCGCATCTCCACTTGCGGGACACTGTGTTTTCAGGAGGCGCCACGGTAGGCGACTTCACGTGGCCGTGATTGGGACCGGCGTAGCGGTCACATCATGGACGGAGCAGAACACATTGTCCGCCTGTGGAGCGCCCTGTTGGCGCGGGTGCACAGGCAGACGAACGGCGACCAAAAATCGTGCCGCAACGGGCAGCGCCGCCTGGTGGCGGCGCCTCAGGGCGGCGTGTGCATTACTCGAGCGTGTAGGCGCGGAAACCCTCGGCGGCGTGTTCGAGGTCGCTAACGCGCTCGCGCATCCAGGCGACGTTTTCAAAGGTGACCGGCAGGCCCTGCTCCAGCTGGTCGTCGTAATCCTCGATGATCTGCTCGATCTCGGCGATGAGCTTCATGGCGGCGTCGAGGGCCTCGCGCATGAGCTGGCTTTCCGGGGTGACCTTGGCGGTGGCGTTCATGCTGGCCTCCTTGGGCCTCGTTTACGTTGACGACCCCATCCAACGCTCAGGCCAGGGCAAGTCAACAGTGCCAACCGACGCTGCTACAGGCGAACAGAAAGCGCCCTCAAAGGCGCTCCCCGGACGTCGGCGACTAACCCAGGCCAGTGCGCTCTCGCTGAGGCGAATTCGCCGCGATTCGTCTCAAACCATGAGAGCCCCCGGCAAACATCTGCCTGGCGTAGCGAAGCGGTCACCTGACTGCCAGACCTATTTCGTCACCATCGTCACCAAAAGGACATATAAGGTGGTACAAATTGAGCGCCGCCGACGCGCTGCCGACGGCTGGCAACGAGAGCCAGCGCCGCTTGCCATCATGAGTAGGTGCCACGAGCGGCAGTTCGTCGTCCCGGCGGCTCACCTCGCGCTTGATCTCATCAAGGCTCAGGGGGCAGGCAGAAGTCACCTGCCGCTGGCAGCCTGCAATCTCGACTGGCACGCCTGCTGGCGAGCCGCTCGCGGCCATCTCACCGGCACGCACGAACCCCTGCCAGCTCAGTTGTGCGGCGTGCCGAGGAACTTTCCCTTCGAGGAGCCCTCGGCTTTGGGGAGTTCATCGGCGATCTCGTAGTAATCGCCCTTCTCGCTAAGCCAGATGTGGCCCGCTCCCTTGATGCCGGTTGGCGGGTCGAGCGTGCCGGCCGAAATGTAGACGTACTCGTAGCCACGCGGGTCCCAGAAGAGGCTTGAGCCGCACTCACTGCAGAAGCCGCGCTGGACGTTCGGCGTGACGTCTTTATCGGTGTGGTACCACTTCAGGCCGCGGTCCTCGGTGATCATCAGGTGCTCACGGTGGCTCGAGGTGTACGCCGAGAAGTGGCCGTGTGTGCGGCGGCAGTTCTCGCAGTGGCAGAAGAGGATGTCGCGCAAGGGGCCGCGCACCTCATACCGTACCGCTCCGCACAGGCAGCTCCCGGTCGCCGGCCGCGTGTCGCTGTCATTTGACATTTCTCCTCCGATCCCAGATCGTGTGATCAGTCTCACGTCGCAGTGTATGTATCTTTTCCGGTTACGTCAATGATATGATTGACCGAATTTGACGGAAACGCTGTCGCGCCCGTCTCGTGCGGCCAACAGTAGCGGACGAATGTTGGGGCGAGGCCCCCACAGTAGGGGAAGGAGGCCGTGACGTGAAGGACACAGTTGCCGCTGCCCATCCCGCTCATCACCTCGTCGCCGAGGAGCGCCGACAGCGCATCCAGGAGCTGCTGCGAGGGCAGGCTCTCGCCTCGCTGTCTGAGGTCATGGAAGTCACGGGCGCGAGCGAGGCGACAGCGCGTCGTGA
>JBKQWK010000250.1:0-8977 GCA_052139595.1 Thermoleophilia bacterium
GGCGACAGCGACGGCCGAGCCTGCTGGAGCCATCAGATCGGCCGCCACGGTCACCACTGGCACGTCGGCGGCAGCGAAGCGCCGACGTGCCAGTGCCAGCATGCGCTCGCTGAAATCGACGGCGGTCACCTCGGCTCCGCGACGCGCGAGTTCGAGCGCCACCTGTCCTGTACCGGTGCCCGCATCGAGCACGCGCGGCGGCCGCGGCAGAGCACCGTCGGACGCTGCTGCTAAGTTCGCCGCCACCTGCGCGGCGCCCGACACGGCCTGCCGCGCCGCCCACCGCCGCCAACCGGCGTCGAGGCCGAACGTCATCACCGTGTTGACGCGGTCGTACCAGTCGGCATTGCGGTCGAACAGGGCGGCGACATCGATCGCGGCGAGGTGCGGCCGGCGACTCGCTGACGCCGCCGGCGCCTGCCTGGACAGAGCCGGCCTGCGACCGCCGATCATCGCCACCCGCCGGCCGCGAGTCCGATCAGAGCGCTGACCAACACCAGCGCCGGGTAAAAGCTGCCGCGATTGAAGAAGCGTGCCGCCTGCAGACTGGTGGGGCTGCGCAGCAGTTCGATGGAAGGCAAGCCCAGAGACCAGACGCCAAACGCCAGCGCCAGCAGAACCGCCAGCAGAGGCATGGGCAACAACGCGGCGGCGGCCAGCGTGAGCGCCGCCGCCGCCGCGGCAACGCGCGCAGCCGTTCGTGCTCCGCGTGTCTTCGCGACAGTGCGAATGCCAACCCTGGCATCGCTGGCGATGTCGCTGAGATCGTTGACGATGTTCCGTCCACCAATTTCCCAAAATGCCAAGAAAACGGCGACGCGTACTGCCCCCCATCCGAGCGGCGCCACCGCTGCCCAGCCGGCAAGACCGCCCATACCCACCATGATGCCAGAGACGATCGTCTTGTATGGCGTCACCGCCCGCAAGGCACAGTAGAGCGCCTCGAGAGCGACGGCCACAGCAAAGAAGACCAGACTCCACAGACTCAGGACCGCCGCCCCCAATGCCGCGACCACGGTCAGGCTGCCCACCCAGACAAGCGAGATTCTCAGGCTCAGATCACCGCGTGCCAGGGGGTGACGTACGAAGGTCGTGTCGACGTCATGATCGGGAGCAAGGGCTTTGCCGGCCGTGAGAGAAAGGGCGTCGGCCTTGCGGTCGAGCACATCGTTGAGCGAAAAGACGGCAAAGAAGCCGGCCCACGCCGCGACCAGACCGATGACCAGAACTCGCAACGTCGGCAGTTCGCCCAAAGCCAGCACAGCTGCCAAGCCTGGTTGAGCGATCGATAGCAGCGCCTGCTTGCCGCGCGACAGATCAAAAATGGCGGCCGCCAGCCCCGGGCTGACGTCGCTATCGGCACGCAGCCGCTGCGCGCCAGCGGTCACACGATCGGCGCCGCCACAGCGTCGTCCGTCGCGGCACCCGTCGCACTAACTGTCGACGAGTCCGTAAGGTCTGACGTGCAGAAAGCACAACGTGTCGCCGCCACAGGAATTTCGCTCAGACAGTACGGACAGGTCTTCTCCGCTGGATCTATCGGCCGTCCCCGACGACTGCGTGCGATTACACGTGTGACCGGCACAATGACGAAGAAGTAGATCGCCGCCGCCACGAGCACGAAAGCAACCAAAGCGTTGAAGAAGTCGCCATACATGAACTTACTACCGTTGATAGTGAAGTAGAGATTGGCAAAGTCCGGTTTGCCGGCAATCGCCGCGATGATCGGCATGAGGAGGTCAGCAACCAGAGCCTTGACGACAGCGCCAAACGCGGCGCCGATGATCACGGCGACGGCAAGATCGAGCAGATTGCCGCGCATGAGAAACGCTTTGAACCCCTTTAACATGTTCCCCTCCCAACCGACATCTGCCGCCACCGCACCCCACTCCGGCAGCGACCTGACCCGTAACCCGCTGCGCCTCGATTCGGTCGAATGTACCACCTTGCTTCCCGCCGGCAGACCCCTCTACACTCCCGGTCTCAGGAACTGCGCCGCGACGAGCAAGCGAGACATCGCCGGCGCACACAGACCAGCCGACGCGCACGGCCGCCGGCTGCTTACACGTCAACCTCGATGGCATCGCCGCGTACGCGTACCGGCCACGTCTTGAGGTCAGTGATGCGGATCTTCCACATCAGTCGCTCGGTCACCGCAAAGGTGCGCTGCATCGCTGGCGGGAGTACGTCGTCGGCGAAGTCGTGATCGATCGGATAAGCGAGCACCTGGCCAGTGACGACGTCAAACTGCACGTGATGCAGCGGGCAGGTGAGCACCGGCCCCACCAGCGAGCCCTGTTCAAGCGGCGCGTTCATGTGCCCACAGCGGCGGCTGACAGCGTAAACGCTGCCGTCATAGTTACAGAGCGCGACCTCTTCGCCCTGCAGGCGCACCGATTTGATGCCTCCCGGGGCAATGTCGTCGAGTTTGGCAGCCTCAGTCCACATATGCCCTCCTCAGTCGGCCGCAGCAGCGCTGGTGGTTTCGCCGGGCGCAATCTGGCGCAATCTGTCGGGGTCAGTAACGTCCTGGTGCACGAACAACCCGCACCAGCAGCGCTTCATGGCATCGAAATGCTGGCGGTGAAAGGGAATGCAAGGACAGACGATTTTCATGTCTTCGGCCCGCCGGTGCGTGCGTGCCTGGCAGGGGCAGTAGGGAATCTCGTACTTCTGTTCGAGCTTCACCTCTTGCTCGAGCAGAAACTCGGCCAGATCCTCGTCGGGTGTGAACTTGTAGCCCAGCGGCTCGACGACCCGCGTGTAGAAGAAGCGCAGGGCCTGCTTGCGTGCTTCAACATCCATGGTCAGTCCTCCCAGGCGCTATCGAGGATCTCGGCATACTTTTCCGGATTGAAGCCAACGACGATCTGACCATCGATGACGGCCACCGGAAAGCCACGCGAGCCGCTCAGCTCCTGGACCTTGCTGACCACAGCGTCACCCTCATCGTCGGGCAGCTCGTCCACGTCAACAAACTCGAACGGCACCTGCTGCTTCGTAAACCACTCCTTGGCCTTGCGGCACCACGGGCAGGTGCTGAGGGCGTAGAGGTAGATGCCGTCATTGCCCGGGTCGAGGGCGTTCATGAGGCGCCGCCGCTGGCTTCGCTGGCGGCGCGGGCGCCGCTGGCCGCCTGACTGTAGGGCTCCCCGTGCAGCTCGACCAGCACCTTGCCGTCGTCGACGCGAGTGCGGTAGGTGGGCAGACCAAGCTCCGGCGCGTCGATCATGGCGCCGCTGCGAATATCAAAGCGCCAGTCGTGACAGGGGCAGGTGAGCACGTCGCCCTCCAGATTTCCCGCCTCCAGCGGACAACCCAAATGAGCGCAGGCATTACGCACTGCGTGGATCGTTGATCCTCGCTTGATGAGCAAAATGCCGACGCCTTTCGGGTAAACCGCTGTCGGCCAATCGTCGCGCAACGCACTTGCGTCGAGCGTCGCCATCCAGGTTGCATCGGGCACAGCACACTCCTCTCCTGAAACACCACCCGCGAAGCGTACCACCGAACCTATGGCAATCTGCGTTTGGCGGGGAGGACAACCGGGCTTCACGTCGCAACGCTGGGTTTGACGTCACCACGCTGGGCTTGACGTCACAACACTGCGTCGGTCATGCTCTTGACCGTCTTCGCCAAGAGAGACGGCCCATCTGTGCCAGGTCGGCCCGGGTTTGCCGTGACGAGCTTCCACCAGTCGAACGGAAGCATCCGTCACAGCCCCTGCAGAGACCATTTGCACGCGCCAGCAGGGCAGGGACGTCTCCAAACCACCACACAGGAGCGAGATGGACAGCATCATCGTTTTTGTTGCCAAGTACTTCTTCATCCTGAGTATTCTCATCACCGCCTACGTGTGGTTTCGCCTCTCTCGCCAGCGCCAGTGGGAACTGGCCGTCTGGGGCGTCATCGGCGGCGTCATCGCTCTGATACTGATGAAGATCGCCGGGGCCCTCTACTACGACCCGCGACCCTTCGTCAGCCAGCACATAAAGCCACTGTTTGCCCACGCAGCAGACAACGGTTTCCCTTCAGACCACACCCTCCTGACCATGTTCCTGGCGTTCTGCGTGCTGGCCTACTCGCGCCGCTGGGGCGGCGTGCTCGTGGTCATCGCCCTCCTGGTCGGCAGCGCTCGCGTGGCAGCGCACGTCCATTCGCCGATCGACATCATCGGCTCAATTGTGTTCGCTGGGGTGGCCGCTCTCGTCGCTCGCCCGCCGGCTAACTGGGCGCTCCAACGCTGGACGCCCAGAAACGCTCGCCGGTCGCGGCCGCATCGGCGGTAAACGCTTTGCAGGCATCTCACCAGCGGTCGCACCACCGATAACTACCGGCAGACACCTCACCAGCGGTCGCGGTGGACGCGCTCCTCAAGGTAGCGGTTCGCCGGCGGCTTCTCCTCGCCGGGGTGGCCAACGGCAACGATCGCCAATGGCTCAATCTCGGCCGGGATGTTGAACAGCTCGCGCACCGCTGCTTCGCGTTCGGGCCGGCAGTGCACGCCCAGCCAGACACTGCCAAGACCGAGCAACCGCGCCTCGATAAGGATGTTCTGCGTCGCCGCCGAGCAGTCCTGGACCCAGTAATCGGGATACTGCGGATTTGAGGGATCGGCGCAGACAACAATTGCCAGAGGCGCCTCGCGCAGCATCGCCGCGTAGGGGTGAATGGTGGGCACCTTATTGAGCACGACACGGTCAGTGACGACGATGAAATGCCACGGCTGCTGGTTGCCAGCCGAGGGCGCCGACATGGCGGCTTCAAGCAAGCGCTGAATCTGTTCGTCGCTGACCGGCGCAGACGTGTAGCGGCGGATACTCCGTCGCGTGAGCACGGGGTCATAAAACGGATCGGTGCGGTCGACGTTACACACAACTGCCTCCACTGCGGTCGCTGGCCTGGTGCCTGTATGCTACACGCCACCAACGGAGGTCAGCCGCGGGCGGCAGCAGTACTCACCGCTTCTTAATCGCCCTCCCTGCGACGCTGAGGCGCCGGTCAGCGTCAGCGTACCGGCGCTGTCGGCCAGCCGTGACCACAACGAGTGATTGTCATCGCGCCCGAAGCCGGCTATCATCTCGTAAAGGGAACCTCTTTTCTGCCCTTTTCTCGAACACCCCCCGTAAGGACACGCTGTGGATGCTGCACGCTCTCACTATGACGTCGTCATCGTCGGTGCCGGTCCGGCCGGTATTTTCGCCGCTCTCGAGCTGGTGCGGGGCAACGGCCTGCGCGTGCTGCTGGTTGAGCGCGGCCCAGACATCAACCATCGCGCCTGCCCAGCGCGCAAAACCGGCGTCTGCACCAACTGCGACCCCTGCGACATCACCTGCGGCTGGGGCGGCGCCGGCGCTTTCAGCGATGGCAAGCTGACGCTGGCCACCGAGGTCGGGGGCTGGCTCGACAAGTTTGTCGCTAAGTCGCAGCTGCGCCAGCTGATCGACTACGTCGACGGCCGCTGGATCGAGTACGGCGCGCCCACCGAGGTACACGGCGGTGGCCGCAAGGCCGAGAAAATCGGCCGCGAGGCGCTCATTAAGGGCATGACGCTCATCGCCTCGCCGGTGCGCCACATGGGAACTGAGCGTGCCTACGACATCCTCACGCGCATGCGTGATGAACTTGAAGCGCGCGTCACCGTGCGTACCGGCGTCACGGCGGTGCGCATCCTGACCGATGTCGAGCCGCGACCGGCCGCCGGCAGACGTGCCGACGACGCGCCGACGACGCCGCTACGCGCCGTCGGCGTCGAGCTGAGCGACGGCAGCCGTGTGAGAGCCGACAACGTGATCGCCGCCCCGGGTCGTCAGGGCGCCGAGTGGATGGTCGCCGAGTGCAAACGCCTGGGCATACGCATGCGCACCAATCCCGTCGACATCGGCGTCCGCGTCGAGGTGCCGGCGGTGATCTTGGAACCCCTCACCGCCGCCCTCTACGAGAGCAAGCTCGTCTACTACACGCCGAGTTTTGACGATCCCGTGCGCACGTTCTGCATGAACCCATATGGCGAGGTCTCGCTGGAGAACTACGGCGACGTTATCACCGTTAATGGCCACAGCTATGCCGAGCAGAAGACCGACCGCACCAACTTCGCCCTGCTCGTGAGCACCGACTTTACGCAGCCGTTCGACGACCCCATCGCCTACGGCAAGTCAATCGCCCGCCTTGCTAACCTGCTTGGCGAAGACATCATCGTGCAACGTCTTGGTGACTTGCAGCAGGGCCACCGCAGCACCGCTGAGCGCATCCTGCGCGGCACGGTGCAACCAACTCTCAAGGGTGCTACCCCCGGTGACCTCAGCTTTGTGCTGCCCTACCGCCACCTGCGCGATATTCTCGACATGCTCGAGGCCATGGACGCCCTGGCGCCGGGAGTCAACGCCCGCGATACATTGCTCTACGGCGTCGAGGTAAAGTTCTACTCGGCCCGGCCCGAACTCGACGCCGGTCTGCAGACGCCGGTGCAAAACCTCTACGCCGTCGGTGACGGGGCCGGCATCACTCGCGGCCTTATTCAGGCCTCGGCGGCCGGCGTCATCGCCGCCAGAAGTATCCTCAACGGCGGCCGAGCGGCCGCCGCAACGCCAGTGACCGGCGGCCGGGTGGCCGCCGCGAACGAGTCCTCGAACGGCGGCCACCCGGCCGCCTGAGCAAAGGGAGTGCCGTGCCAGCAACAATCGTGATCGGCGCCCAGTGGGGCGATGAGGGCAAAGGCAAGATCACCGACCTGCTGGCCGAGAAAGCCGATGTGATCGCTCGCTACCAGGGCGGTAACAACGCCGGCCACACCATCGTCCGCGCCGGCGAAGAGTTCAAACTCCACCTGATCCCCTCCGGCATCCTCTACGCCGGCAAAACCTGCGTGATCGGCAACGGCGTCGTCATCGATCCCCGGGTCATGTTCGCCGAGATCGAGGCTCTGCGTGAGCGCGGCGTGGCAGCCGACAACTTGCGCGTCAGCGGCAACGCCCACCTGATCATGCCCTACCACGTCCTGCTCGATGGCGCTGCCGAAAAGAGGCTGGGCAAGTTCAAGATCGGCACGACCGGACGCGGCATCGGCCCCTGCTACGTCGACAAGTACGCGCGCCTTGGTATTCGCGTGCAGGATCTGCTCGACGAGAAGATCCTGCGTCGCAAGGTGCGCACGTCGTTGACCGAGAAGAACCAGTTACTGCAGATCTATGGCATCGCGGCGCTCGATCCCGACCAGGTGACCGATGAGCTGCTCGCTTATCGCGAGCGTTTCGAGCCTTTCATCAGCGAAACGTCACTGCTCATCAACGACGCTCTCGATCAGGGCAAGCACGTCCTCTTCGAAGGCGCTCAGGGAGCTCTCCTCGATATCGACTTCGGCACGTACCCTTTCGTCACCTCGAGCAACCCGATTGCCGGTGCCGCCTGCACCGGCGCCGGAGTCGGCCCAACGCGCATCGACAGCGTCATTGGCGTCGCCAAGGCCTACATAACCCGGGTCGGCGAAGGGCCGTTCCCCACCGAGCTGAACGACGAGACCGGCGATGCGATGTGCGAAGTTGGCCACGAGTTCGGCACCACGACAGGGCGCAAACGTCGCTGTGGCTGGCTTGATCTGGTCGCCCTCAAGTACGCCGTGCGCACCAGCGGCATCACTCACCTCGCCATTACCAAACTCGACGTACTCTCCGGTCTGCCGACCCTCAAGGTCTGCACGCGGTACAAGGCCGGACGAAAAGTGCTAGACGAGTTTCCCCTGCGTCAGACCGACTTTCACCACGCCAAGCCACTCTATGAAGAGTTGCCCGGCTGGCAGGCAGACCTGCGCGAGTGCGAGAACTGGCAGGACCTGCCTGAGGCAGCGCGCGACTACATCCAGTACATCGCCGAGTTCACGCAGACACGGGTCAAGTTTATTGCCGTCGGTCCTGGCCGCGACGAGACTATCGTTCTGCCGCGCAGTATCGGCCGCGGCGGAGCCATGTAGGTAGACAGATCGGCAGCGGCGCAGGCGCAGAGAAGCCTCATGACGCAGACAGCTGAGAAAATGCCGGCCCTGTTCATCGGCCATGGCTCACCGATGAACATCGTTGCCGAGAACACCTATACGGACGATCTTGTGAAGCTGGCCGCGACGCTGCCACGACCGCAGGCGATTCTCGTCGTCTCAGCGCATTGGCTCACGCATGGCACCGCAGTCAGCGCAGATCAGCAGAACGCGACCATTTACGACTTCTCTGGCTTCCCGCACGAACTCTACGAAAAGAGCTACGCCGCGCCCGGCGCCCCGGCCGTAGCCGCCCGGGTCAGCGTGCTGACCGGCGGCCGCGCCGTGCCGCAAAAGCGCGGCCTCGATCATGCCGCCTGGGCGCCACTCATCCGCATGTACCCTGAGGCCGACGTGCCCGTGCTCGAGCTGAGTCTCGACCTGTCGTTGCTGCCGGCCGACCACTACGCCCTCGGCCGGCAGCTCGCACCTCTGCGCGACGAAGGGGTGCTGATCATCGGCAGCGGCAACGTCGTGCACAGCTTTGCCGAGATCGACTGGAACCCCGACGCAGTCCCCGCGAACTGGGCGGTCGAGTTTGACCAGTGGCTGGCTTACGCCGTCGCCGAACGCCGCCACGGCGACCTCGTCAACTACCTCCAACATCCGCTCGGTCGCCGCGCGGCACCGACGCCCGACCACTTCTACCCGCTGCTCTACACACTCGCCCTCCAGAGCGATGAGGAGCGGGCGACAACCACCCATGCCAGCATCCAGCATGCCGTCATGTCCATGCGCTGTCTCAAAGTGGGCTGACCGGTCGTCCGGCCCCGGCCCCGGCCGCGGCTAGGCGCGGCTCGGCGATCGTTTGCCGGTGAGCGTCTCCAGACGCACGCGAATAACAACGGTCTTCTGCACCTCGTCAGGCGAAAACTGCCAATCGTCGCGCCCTGAGTACTTGCGCATGATGGTCGTCAGACCACGCAGCTTCAGAGGCGCGTCGGCGACGAT
>JBKQWK010000251.1:0-6344 GCA_052139595.1 Thermoleophilia bacterium
CGGCGCTGCCGCCGACCCGGGTCTGCCGATTACGCCTTCGCCTTGGGTTCGTCGGCGATGACCTCAATATGCACGTCTTTGGGCAGTGCCAGCCCGGTCGAAACCTGCATCGCTTTGAAGATCCCCAAGGGCACGACGCAGCTTTTTGCGCATTCGCCGAGCATTTCGTGTGCGGCGGCGTAGATCACGCTCTGCTTGCGCTTGTCGACCTCACCATAGACATCGATTGGTTGCTGTTCAGCGAGTGCGGCGACGAGTTTGGCGACGACGTTACACTCGGTCTCAACGGTAAACGTAACGTGGCGGCGGTCAGGACAATCGGCTGACACGGTGGTACGAAAACCGCAGATGCCGGCGTCGATGACGGTATGACCTTCCATGCGCACTCCTCTCAGATGAGAGGTGCGCCGAAGGGCACGGCCGGCTCAGACGTCTCGCGTGTTTCGGCGGTCTCGTCGGCCGTTACCTCTTCTCCTTGCGCCTGCTCTGCTTCGTCGTTGGCGCTGGCGTGGCCTCGTTTGGCCTTGGTATAGGCATCGAGAGGATCATGCGGGATGCACGACCACACCTCGGAGTAGACGTGATCGACTTCTGCCGCGTAGGCATCGATCCTAGGCACGAGGTTTTCGAACATGCTCTCAGCGCCGGGATGCGTTGGGTGAGCCCCCGTCAACTCGACAATCTCCCGCGAATGATGGGGATTGTCGATGAGCATGCAGGGCATGAGCAGATTGCCGTTGAACGGCTGCCGCTTGCGGATCTCGGTGAAATACGGCGCGGTGAGCGCCTCTTCGAGCGTTGAGGTGTTGATGTTGTGGGTGGCGTAGTGGGCGAAAACGCACGGCTCGACCCAGCCCTCGCTGGTGATGTGCAGGTACCAGCGAGCGGCGATGCAGCCACCGACCAGTGTTGCGTCGCCCCAGAAGTCGATCGCAAACACGGGATGCGTGGCACGCACCCTGAGGACGCCTTCACGAAACTCGTTGCGCTCTTGCGGGGTGAGCATGAGGTCCATGTCGGGCTCACGGCCAACCGGCATATAGAGGAAGTTCCAGCCCATGATGGCACCCTTGGCAACCAGCGCCTCAACGAACTCGTCGCTCATGACGTAGCGAAAGTTGCGGCGCATGATGGTTGCCGAGTAGCCGAAGGCGACGCCGGCTTTGCCGAGCCTGTCCATGGTTTCCATGATGAGATCGTAGACGCCTTCACCGCGACGCATGTCGGTGAACTCGCGGTCGCCCTCGAGGCTGAGCATGGGGGCCACGTTGCCGATCTCTGCCAAGCGCTCGATGGTGGCATCGGTCAGTAACGTGCCGTTGGTGTAGATCTGGAAAAATGAATCAGGGTTGCTGGCCGCCAGGTCGAGGATGTCCGGCCGAATAAATGGTTCACCACCAAGGATGGTGAACAGGAAGATGCCGATGTCGTTGGCTTGTTTGACGATGTCCTGCAGCTTTTCTGGGGGCAGGTCTTGGTCGAGTGAATACTCACTGGCGAAGCAGCCCTCGCAAGCGAGATTGCAGCGCATCGTCGGACTGATGAGGAGCACGATCGGTGTGTGCGCGCCGGTACGCTCGGTAAACGCGGCCCGGGTGCTGGAGGCCTGCAGCAGGCCATTGACGATGAGGCTTTTGACGACTGCCTGGCGCACGGTGGGGTTGAGGTCGCGGGCGACGTGACGCAAAATGCGCAGCGTCGGCTTGTCTTCGCGAATCTGGTCGATGACCCAGTCGACTTCGCGCTTGCGGTACGCCGGCGTGATTTTCTTGGCGAGTTGAGCGGCAAGCAGAATGCTCTTCTTTTTGTCGCTCGTGGCAAGCTTGAGCATTTGCTCAATCGTCTTGCTCTGTAGTGCTGAGTGCAGATTCTTTTTGCCAGCCAAGACTGCAACCTCCCTGCTTCGCCCTACCAACCAAGCCACAAAATGCTCGATACTCTACCCACATTGTCAGCTTTTCATGAAGCTGGAACAACCTTCAACGTCGGACTTCGCCGGCATCGATGACTGCACCTGCTGCCTTCGTTGCGCACAGCCTGGTCATGATCTCTCCTGGCTCCGCCGCGGAGGAATACGCTTTGACCTGGCGACGCCTCGTGACGTGGGTTCTTCCTCGGCAAGCAGTGAGCCGGTAACACTCTCGGCCTCCGCGCCGCGCCTGCGCACCAGATATCAATAAAACTTGATTATATGAGCGGCACTTCGCGTGTCAAGGACCTTCGCCGTTACCTTCGCCGTTTGCGGATCATGCCTCTCGTTGACAGCAGCGCCAGGCTCGTATACTTTGTTATATAAAAGAGGAATGATTACTGGTGCGTTGGCGTGAGCAAAGACGCTGCAGGCACCGGATCTGCCCGGCCACTTGGGGAGCATGATGAGACGCCTGTCGATGCGTGAGCCGTTTGTCGTCTTCTCCGATGTGCACGGCAATTTGCCGGCGCTGGAGGCGATTCTTGCCGACGCACGGCAGCGCAGCTTCGCTGCTGACCGTCTCATCTGTCTCGGTGATCTGGTCGGTTATGGTCCGTTTCCCAATGAGGTCGCTCGACTCGTGCGTGACCTCGATGTTCCCTGCCTGATGGGCAACTACGATCAAGGTATTGGCTTTGCCACGGGCGACTGCGGGTGCGTCTACAAGACGGACGAGCAGCGTGCCGAGGGCGCTGTATCGCTCGCCTGGACCGAGTCAGCCACGGATGAAGAGACTCGCGCCTACCTGCGTACACTTGCGGACCGTTTCGTCCTGGCGACGCCAGCCGGTGATCTGCTGGCTGTCCACGGTAGCCCGCGGCGAATCAACGAGTACCTGTTTGCCGACCGTCCCCAGTCGGCGATGGTGCGTATGGCTGCCGACAACCCGTATCGGGCTCTCCTCTTCGGTCACACTCACGTGCCGTACGTGCGTGAGGCGCAGGTTGAGGGGGCAGCGCTGCCGACGCTGTTCATCAATGTCGGCAGCGCCGGACGACCCAAGGATGGTGACTGGCGGGCCTGCTATGCGATTGTCGACCCCGTCCGGCTGGCCGCCGGCGAGGACGCGGTGGAGTTCGTGCGCGTGGCCTACGACTACGCCAGACTGATGCAGGCCCTGGCGACGACCGATCTCATTACAACCTTTGCCGGCCCCGAACCTGCTCAAGCTTCGCCTTGAGTGGTGACGCAGACAGCTGGGGCGCCGATACGGCGACCGCGGAAACGCTGACTGTCGCCGTCGCGCCGGCGGCAGTCGCGCCGGCGGCTACCGTTTCGCCGGCCGCGGCCGCGGCAGCCATGCTGCTGGCCGCCAAGCCACCGGCGCGCGGTCTCGCCCGCCTGCCGCTGTGGCTGCGGGTGGCCGCGCCGCTGATTGCCCTGGCGGTCTTCTACCACTACTGGCTGCCGCTCTCGAGCTGGCTCAATCACGATCTGCTGCATCTCGGTACCGATCGACTGGGCGCGGCGCTGACGTTCTTCATCTATGAAGTACCGAAAGTGTTCATGTTGCTTATCGCCGTCGTTTTTGCCGTCGGCGTCGTGCGCTCGTTCTTTAGCCCGGAACGTACGCGCGCCCTGCTCGCTGGCCGGCGCGAGTTCGTCGGCAACGTCATGGCCGCGGCTCTGGGCATTGCGACGCCGTTCTGCAGCTGTTCGGCGGTGCCGCTCTTCATCGGCTTTGTCGAGGTTGGTGTGCCCCTTGGTGTGACCTTCTCCTTTCTCATCGCCGCGCCGATGATCAATGAGGTGGCCGTCGTCTTACTCTTTGGCCTCTTCGGCTGGAAGGTCGCGGCGCTCTACATCAGCACCGGCCTCTTCATTGCCATCTTCGCCGGCTGGGTGGTCGGTCATCTCAAGCTGGAGCGCTTCATCGAAGACTGGGTGCGTGAGCTGCGCGCCGGGGAAACGGTGGTCAGTGAGCAGAAGCTCAACTGGCATGGCCGAGTCGTGTACGCGCTGCAGGCTGAGCGCGACATCGTCGGCAAGGTCTGGCCCTACGTCGTCGCCGGCATTGCCGTTGGTGCTGGCATTCACGGTTACGTGCCGACCAACTTCATGGCCCGCTTCATGGGCAAAGGCGCCTGGTGGGGCGTACCGCTGGCCGTCATCTTGGGCGTACCGATGTACTCCAACGCCGCCGGTGTGATCCCGATCGTGCAGGCGCTGCTGCAAAAGGGCGCTGCCCTGGGCACGGTGCTGGCCTTCATGATGGCTGTCGTCGGCCTCTCGCTGCCGGAGACGATCATCCTGCGCAAGGTCCTCAAGTGGCCCCTGATCGCGGCCTTCGTCGGTACGGTCACGGTCGGCATTCTGATCGTCGGTTTTCTGTTCAACCTCGTGCTGTGAGTGTGGTGAGTGATGAGCCAGGATCGTGAACATCACAACGACAGCCAGCGCGTTCACAGCGCTGAAGTAGCGACGGCCAGAGCTGCTGCGGGGGGCAATTGCCGATCGTGTGCAGACGGCGCTTCGGGTTTGGATGGCGCAGCCGGTGCAGCCGACGCTGGCGAAAAGGCAACCGCGCCGCGTCAGATCAGAGGCAGCTTGGCTGGCCTGACGCCGTTCTTCAAGGCGTTGGGCAACTCGACGCGAGCTTCAATCATGGAGCTGCTGTTGGCCGGTGAGGCGTGTGTCTGCGACTTGGTTGACGAACTTCACCTGAGCCAACCACTCGTCTCTCGTCATCTGGCAATCTTGAAAGCGGCCAGCCTCGTTCGTAGCAGCGAACGGGGCTCACGCACCTTCTACTCTCTTGACCGGCCGGCTCTCGACACGAGCTGTGAACGCTTCGCCGAGGTGTTCGCCACATCATGCGCCCGTGCGACCCGCCGTAACGGGCGCGACACGGCGCTCAAACCAGCATCTCGGCGAGGAAACCATGGAGACGAAAGGACACCTACGTGAAGCTCGAAATTCTCGGTGCGAGCTGTCCGAATTGCACCCGGCTGGCGACCGTCGTTGCCCGCGCAGTCCACGATATGGCCATTGACGATGCGCAGGTCGTGAAGGTCACCGATTATCCGACGATCATTGGCTACGGAGTCATGTCAACGCCGGCGCTGGCGATTGACGGCAAGGTCGTTCTGGTCGGCAGAGTTCCGTCCAGCGCCGACGTGATGACCCTCATCGCCAACGCGTTGCCATGAGAGTGTGTGGCCCACGCATCGGGAGACTTTTTCTTGGGAATTCACCACGCTTCGTCGACCGGCTGTGAGCGGCCGTAGGCGGCGGGTCAGCGGTGCTGGCTGGATCCGTCTGCGTCTGATCAGCGTGCTGGCGCTGGCCGCTCTGGTCACCGCTGCCGCAGGCGCTTGCGGGTCGGCATCATCCGCCGGGCCGGTGACGGTCCCCCAGGCAGCGCCCGGTCACCAAGCGACGGTCACGTTCGTGGAGTTGGGCTCGGACAAGTGCCAGGCGTGTCTTGAAATGCGTCCCGTGATGGATGCGATTAAGGGTAGCTATCCTGCTACAGTCAACGTAGTTTTCTACGACGTCTGGAAGGACGATGCACCGGCGAGGACCTATCACATTCAGTACATACCTACTCAGGTGTTTCTCGACCAGATTGGGCGAGAGTTTTACCGCCACGTTGGCTTTCTGTCTCAGGATGCGATCGGCAAGCTGCTGGCCGCCAGAGGGCTCAAACCGAGCGCGCAGTAAGTGTCGATGGCGACGTCACGACAACGATGATCGAACGTCTGCTCAGCGTGCTTTCCGATGGGCTGGCAGCGTCGCCGCAGGTGGCGATCCCCGTCGCTTTCGCCTGGGGGCTGGTGAGCATTGTCTTGAGCCCTTGCCACCTATCCAGTGTTCCTCTCGTGGTGGGCTACGTGAACCGCGGCGAGGTGCCGACGGTTAAACGTGCCTTCACGCTGTCGCTCGTCTTCGCCTCTGGAGTCGTGGTTTCGATTGCCGCGATCGGCGCCATTACGGCGGCAATGGGGCGTCTGGTCGGCGATCTTGGCCACCTCGGCACTTACTTCTTGGTTGCCACGCTGGCGTTTTTCGGCTTGGTTTTGCTTGATCTCATCCCGTTGCCGCAATGGGCCTCGCCGCTGGCCGGTGGTAGCCGCGGACCTGTTGGTGCCGTGTCGCTGGGGCTCGCTTTTGGTATTGGCCTGGGTCCCTGCACGTTTGCCTTTGCCGCCCCGGTGATGTTTATCGTCTTTGCCCAAGCGGCGACGAACATCGTTCTTGCGGTACTCATTCTGGCGTCGTTCACGTTGGGACATTGCAGTGTTATCGTCGGCGCCGGCACGGCCGGCCCCAGACTCGGACGGCTCATCAGCTGGGGCGATCACACGCGCGGTCTGCAGGTTCTGCGTCGCGCCTGCGGTGGCCTGCTTGTCGTGGCGGCGGTGTACACCGC
>JBKQWK010000252.1:0-4719 GCA_052139595.1 Thermoleophilia bacterium
GCCGCAACGGCGGCCGCTACCGGCCCCAAAACTTGCTAAGGGAGGTGCGACAGAGTAGAAGAAACACACGAGACCGGGTGGGGAATTGTTTGGCGCTCGGGGTGGGGAATTACGTGACGTTCGACACTCGACAACAACGTCATCGTCTTAGCGTTTCTCTTCGTCTTTAAGCCCCTCGTCGGCCTGACGATCTTCGCCATCATCATCTATGTCGCCTTGATGGTGCTGGCCGCCCTTAACGTGGCTCCAATCGAGACGCCCAAGCTCGGCGGACGCTGGTATTACACCATCATCCTCTATGCGCTTGCGCTGAGCGGGCTGTACGGGTGGCAGCTGCGGTAGCCGAGCGGGTAATCGATACTGGCACTCGTGAGCAGGTAATCTCGCTTCCGTAATGCCGGCCAGGCAAGCGGTTTCGTCGCCTCCCAGCGCCGATGCGACTACTCAGTCGCCGAAAACATTGCGGGGCAATTCTCGCTGTTTGCTGCCGCCTGTGGCCGGACCCACGAGCATGCTTGGGCGGACGACGGCTGGGGTTTCGCTGATCGTGTCAACGCCATCTTTGGCTGTGAGTTCATCTCCGGCCTGAGGCCGAGGGATTCACTCGGTCACGCTTGGCCGCACAATGCGAGCTGATTTTCTAGGACCTCGACGGGCAGAGCGCGCAGAGCAAAGGCGTCTCAGGAGCATGACGCTGCACGTGTAACAGAGCTACTGGAGCCAATGCGTAACGCGGGTGGTGGGACTTGACACGCCGTCACGACCGACTACGCAGAAGCACGCAAAAGCACTGCTCTCGGTGCCGGCACCGAGAGGCAGAGCGTTACTTGCCGATAAACACCAGCCCCGCAATCAGTGCTGCCGCCTCTTCCTGCAGCGCCGGGATGGCATGCGAGTAGGTATCCCAGAGCAGCTGGCGCCGTGATGGGGTCGAAGGTCAGTCGACCTGCAGCACGTCGTTGATGGCCTCGACCAGCAGCGGCCGAAGGTCATCGACCGGCACATGCCAAAAGGCGTCACCGGCCGGGAAGCCCAGGACGCCAGCCACAAGACCGATGGCTCCGGCCATGCGCACTCTGTCGTCCAGGGGCGTGGCGTCATCTGTCAGGATCGCACTGAGGCGCTCGTGCATGGCCAGGTGAGCGTCAAAAAAGTCGGAGTCATGCGCCAGGGTGTGAAGAACGTTCTGGTTGTTTTCGATCAGCTCGAAGAACTTGCGCTGCGGCAATGCCCAGTCGACGAGGACAACCAAGCCTGTAGCCCATGACTCGCGGCTAGGCCGGGCCTCGAAGAAGCTGGCCAACTGTCGCGCGGCCGCCAGGACGGGCTCCATGAGCGTCCGCAGGATCTCCTCTTTGCTTGAAAAGTGGTAGTTGAGCGCCGCCTTGGTGACCCCGACGCCCTCGGCGATCTGGCGCAGCGACGTCTTGTCGTAGCCCTGCTCGATGAACAGGTCAAGGGCGATCTCAAGAATCCGATCTCGGGTGTCGTTCATATCTACAGCTTACTTGACAGTCGGTAGAATTTCACTTACCGTGCGGTCAGTTGACTAATTTACTGACCGACCGGTAGGTGCTTCTATGAGTGACGATCTCATGATCGAGGCAGTGGCGCTGTCGAAGCGCTACGGCGAGACGCAGGCGCTCGATAAGGTAAATCTCGCAGTTACTACTGGCTCCATCGTCGGCGTTCTCGGACCTAATGGCGCCGGCAAGACGACGGGCCTGCGTATTCTGACGACGCTCAGCACGCCCGACAGTGGGCGGGCCAGGGTCGCTGGTCACGACGTCGTCAGCGAAGCCGCGGCCGTGCGCCGCAAGATCGGCGTCACCGGCCAGGACGCGACTCTTGACGACGCTCTCACGGGGCGCCAGAACCTCGTCTTGATCGGCGAACTCAGCCGTCTGCGGCGCCAAGAAGCACGGCGGCGGGCCGTCGAGCTTCTTGAGCTGTTCGAACTGGCAGATGCCGCTGATCGGGTGGTCAAGGGTTACTCGGGCGGCATGCGCCGGCGCCTCGATCTGGCCGCCAGCCTCGTGATGCGCCCGCCGCTACTCTTTCTCGATGAGCCGACGACGGGGCTCGACCCCACCAGCCGGCAGCGCATGTGGGGGCTGATCCGCGGGCTCGTGGCCGACGGAGCCACGGTACTGCTCACCACCCAGTACCTCGACGAGGCCGACTCGCTGGCCGATCGCATTGCCGTGATGAATGAGGGTCGGGTGATCGCCGAGGGCACGCCGAGCGAGCTCAAGGCGACCACCGGCTCGCAGTTCCTCGAGGTGACGCTCTCGGCGCCGCACGAGGGTGCGGCTGCGGCCCTCGCGGCCCTCAGCATCGACTCCGTCAGGACTTCCGCCGACGGCCTGCGCCTGTGGACGTCGGCACGCAACGAGCCGGGGCTCGCCGTCGCCGCACTTCGTGCTCTCGACCGGGCGGGAGCAGTCGTCGACGACATCGCCGTGCACCGGCCGTCTCTCGACGACGTCTTCGCGGTGCTGACCGAAGCGTCGACAGCCCCTGCGGACGAGGCGGTGCCGGCATGAACACCTCATCCGCGTCCACCGACATCAGCACCCCGACCCTGTTCGGTCGAGTGCGCTGCTGGTGGGACGACGTCTGGGTCATGACCCGTCGCAACCTCATCCACGTGCGCCGCGAGCCGGCGCAGCTCTCCGACGTGACCATCCAGCCGGTGCTCTTCACCCTCCTCTTCATCTACGTCTTCGGCGCCGCCATGGTCCTGCCCGGCGGCGGCAGCTACAAAGCCTTCGCCCTCGCCGGCCTGCTCGTCATGAACCTGACGACCTCGACGGTGGGCACCGCGGTCGGCCTCAGCATGGACCTCAGCAGCGGGGTGATCGACCGCCTGCGCACGCTGCCGATGTCGCCGACCGCGATCCTCGTGGGGCGCTCGCTCTCCGACTTGCTGGCGGCGGCGCTGTGCGGCGCCATCGTGGCGGTCACGGGTCTGGTCATCGGCTGGCGTCCCGACGCCGCCCTGGCTTCGGTGCTCGCGGGTTTCGCCGTCGCCCTGCTCTTCACCTATGCGCTCACCTGGCTGTACGCCTGTATCGGCATGGCGGTCAAAGGGCCGGAGGCAGCGCAGGGCGTTGCCTTCATCGTCGTCTTCCCGCTCGCCTTCGTCTCCAACGCCCTGGTACCGACGCAGGGCATGCCGGCCTGGCTGGCGACGATCGCGAACTGGAACCCCGTGAGTGCTGTGGCTTCCGCCTGTCGGACGCTGTTCGGCAACCCCAATCCGTCCGCCACGATCGCGGCGTGGCCGATGCAGCATCCGGTTGAGGCTTCGCTTCTCTGGTCGCTGCTCATCCTGGTGGTGAGCGTGCCGCTGGCAGGACGGCTCTACCGGCATCGGACGAGAGACTGAGTGAAGCGCGTCGTGGTCACTGCTGCTCACCTCCCGCCAGGATGCGTCTCCCGCTCCATAAGAACGAGCCCGGCAATCAGGATCGATAGGATCACTACTGCGCCGGAGCGTGAGCCACGTGATTGCTCTCAGCGAGGACGAGAACTACCTCACTTTTGATGTATCATAATTGCTATGAATGCTCTCGAACTGTTCATCCTTGGTCGCAAGCTGATGAAGCTGGGCGCAGAAGCTCTTCCCAAAGGGTCGCTGCCGGCCAGCGTTCGCTCCGTCCTTATCGACGTCGCCACTCATCCCGACAGTTCGATCACTGACATCACCGTGAGAACCGGTTTCCCGCAGAGCCACGTGTCAGCTGCGGTAGCAAAGCTGCGCGATGGTGGTGCGCTTGTCACCGAGCGCGATCCGGCCGATCACCGGCGCACCCTCGTTCGTGTCAGTCCGGAAACGATCCGCCGGTGGGCCAGGCGCGGGGCAGTGCCCATCGACGCGACCCTCGATCGGGCTCTGGAAAGCGACGATCCGGCCGAGATCGCCGAGATCGTTGCCGCCTTGCAGCTGCTCGCCCAACGACTGACGCCAAAAGCCGGAGCGCGGATTCGTTCGCTGACCACATCGTGAAAGGACAGCCACTGGGCGGGCAGGGCGCCCAGTGATCGCAGCTGGCATCGGCGGCGATCACCTGCTGCTTGTCGTGGTCGGCCTGATTGTCGCGGCGCGCATCGGATTTCGGGTCGTGCGCCCTCGTCGCCGGCGAGCCCCAGAGAACAGGGAGAGCGATCGTCGGCCAGCTCGGTCGGCCGTCTCTGCCGAGCTGGCCGACCACGCGAATCAGACTCCGCTCGAGCCCGTGACCGCTGCCGACGGTGATCACCCGAGTGAGTCCAGCGGAGAGTTCGCTACACTTGGTGCCAGCGCCCTCGAGATCAAGGATCTGCGCGTCAGTTATGGCCCCAAGCGAGCCGTTGCTGGGGTCAGCCTGGTCATCAACGAGGGTGAAATCTTTGGTCTGCTGGGACCTAACGGAGCCGGCAAGACCACCACTCTGAGCGCCATTGAGGGCCTCCTGCGGCCGGATGCGGGCACTATCCTGGTCGGTGGGGTTGACAGCCGCAGCGATCCTTTAGGCGCCAAGTCGCGCCTCGGTGTGCAGCTGCAGTCGACCGGCTTTCCCGCGGCGCTGACGATCCGCGAGATCGTCAGGCTTTACGCTGGCCTCTATGGCCTGCCCCTCTCGATCAGCGAGCAGCGTGAGCTACTGGCCAGTGTCGGACTCGACGACGAGGCGACGAAGCGCTTCGCCCAGCTCTCGGGCGGCCAGCAGCAGC
>JBKQWK010000253.1:0-10664 GCA_052139595.1 Thermoleophilia bacterium
GCTGGATGAAGACCGTCGGCGGGCTGCGCAAGCTGCGCCACCGCGGCAAGGCCAAGGTGGCCGCGATCTTCACCTTCACCTGCGCGGCCTACAACCTGGTGCGCCTGCGAAGTCTGCTGGCGGAGCCTGCTCTGGCATAGGACAACAGGCCAGGAGCCGGCCCTCCGCGCCCGCCCTGCGGGCTCGAAAGGCGCCGCATCAGCCCGCCGCCCACCTTTGAGCACCTCCACTCGGCGACCGCGTTCCACTCAAGGCAGCCTTCTTCAGCGGCCTGCTAGTGCAGGAAGTGCCGCCGACCGGCAAACACCATGGCCGCGTCGTCGGCGTTGCAGGCAGCTACGGCAGCTTCATCGCCCTTGGAGCCGCCGGGCTGCATGAACGCCGTCACGCCGGCGCCGATCGCCAGCTCGACGGCGTCGGGAAACGGGAAGAAGGCGTCGGAGCCGACCACGGCGCCGGTCAGGTCGGCCGGCATCGCCTTTGCTTTATCGATGGCGATGCGGGTCGAGTCAACGCGGCTCATCTGGCCGGCACCTATCCCCAGCGTGGCCAGATTCCTGGCGATAACGATGGCGTTGCTCTTGACGTGCTTGGCGACGCGATAGGCAAAGATCAGGTCGCCCCACTCGCGTTCCGTGGGGTGACGCTTGCTCGCTATCTGCATCTCGCCACGCTCTTCGATGTCGTTGTCTTTGTCTTGCACCAGCACGCCGCCAAGGACGCGTTTGTAGTCCATCTCGCCGAGATTGCTCTGGCGGCGCTCCTTGCTGGCGAGAATGCGGATATCGTTCTTTTGCTGCAGGATCGCCAACGCATCTTCATCGTATGCTGGCGCGTAGAGCACCTCGACGAAAAGTTCATGGAGCTTGGCGGCGAGTTCTTTATCGACGACACGGTTAACGACAATGACGGAGCCGAAGGCGGACACGGGGTCGCAGGCAAGGGCGTTGTCGTAGGCCGTCACCAGGTTCTCACCCAGGGCGCAACCGCAGGGGTTGTTGTGTTTGACGATGACCACGCAGGGCAGCGTGAATTCGTCGCAGATCTGCCGCGCCGCGCTGAGGTCGTAGAGGTTGTTGAAGCCCAGCTGCTTGCCGTGCAGCTGCTCGACCTGACTGAGCAGGTGCTGACGCTGCCCGACTTCGGCATAGTAGGCAGCGCGCTGGTGCGGGTTCTCGCCGTACTTGAGGTCCATGACCTTTTCATAGTCGCGCAACACGTAGCGGGGAAAGTCACCTTCGCGCTCGCTGAACCAGTTGGCGATGACGAAGTCGTAGTGAGCCGTGCGGTGAAAGGCCTTGGTCGCCAGGCTGCGGCATGTCTCCAGGCTCAACTCGCCATTGTGGTCGCGCAGCTCATCAAGGACCTCATCGTAATCGCTGCTGTCGGTGACGACGGCGACGCCGGCGTGATTCTTGGCGGCGGCGCGGATCATGCTCGGTCCGCCAATATCGATGTTCTCGATCACGGTGGCGTCGTCAACGCCGCGGCGGTTGGCCACTTCTTCGAATGGATAGAGGCTGCAGACGACCATGTCGATCGGCGCGATGCCGTGCTCGGCGATGGTCTGCATGTGCTCGGGAACGTCGCGGCGGGCAAGAATACCGGCCATCAGTCGCGGATGCATGGTCTTGACGCGACCGTCGAGCATCTCGGGAAAGCCGGTGACCTCTTCGACCAGGGTCACCGGTATGCCGCTCTCCTTCAGCAAGCGGGCCGTGCCGCCGGTGGAGATCAGCTGCACGCCCAAGTCGGTCAGCCCGCGCGCAAACGCGTCCAGACCGCTCTTATTGAATACCGAGATGAGGGCTCGCTGGACCTTCACTGGGCTCTCCCTTCGTTGCCTGCAGTACCCCGAATCTTCTGCTGCGAGTCTATACGGATGGGCAGGGCAGGTGAAGTGGCAGGCCTGTGGGCCTTGCTGAGAGCGGAGCGGAGTGGAGTGGCTGAGGAGCGCGCGGTCCGACCGCGAAGTGCAAGGTCCGGCCGTGCGCCGCGCTCAACCCAGATTGGCGAGATGCTCACCGCGCACAGCCGTGCGGGCGGCGCGCGAGGCAGCAGTGAGCGCCGCCGTGTCTTCGGCGATGATGCCGAGACGCGGTAGGGCGGCGGTGTCAGGCTGCGAATCGCCGCCAATGGCGCCAGGTTGCGGGTGAGCGCCGCCGCCTGCTGTCGCTGCGGCCGGCGGCTGCCAGGCGCGCGCCAGTCGGCGGGAGGCGGCGACGCCGCCGCCCGCAAAAGCGCGTGCGAGATCGAGCGTCGGGTACGCGTCGACGGCGGCGACGGCAAACTCCGCCGCCGCCAGGGCATACCTATTGCCGTTGAAGCTCAGGGAAACTCCGCCCCGTTGCTTGACCGCGGCCAACGCCGGCGCGTCGGTGACCGAGTCACCGACATACATGACGTCGGCGCTGCCTGCGGTGGCAGCGATGATTTCGTCCAGAGCCAGCAGCTTGCCGTGCCCGCCGACGGGATGCACGGCGGCGACCATCTCGGCGGCCACCGGCGCGTGCTGTTCCAGTTCACTGCCAAATAGGGCGTCGAAGGCGTGTATCGTGGCGCGGTCGTCCGCATCGAGATCGTCGACAGAGGTGGCGTCGGCGGGTGGCGCCAGCAGCGGTTGCTGGCTGATCCACTGGGCCTGACTGCGCAGCCAGGTTACTTCGGCGCGGGGCAGGTGCCAGCGATCGAGGCTCAACTCCGTGCAGCGACAGTTGGCGAACGGCAGCCCGAGCAGGTCGGCTACGGCACGCACATAGGGGGTGTAGGACGTCGAGATGATGAACACTGCCATCAGCGCGCGCACGCCGGCCACGAGGTCGACGGCGCCGGTCACGGCCACGAGAGTCTCGCGGCTGAACTTCTCGACAGCGGCATCATCCAAACCGAAAGCGCGCAGAAACGGCGCCATGAACGCCAGGGTGGTACCGGCGTTGTACCCGGGCTTACGAATGATGTCGGCAAGAACGTCATCGTACTTGCTCAGGCGGGCGAACAGGTCACCGCCGGCGGGCAGATAAGCGGCCGCTAGCTCGGCCGCGTTGTCGTTGCGCGTCAGCGGTCCTTCGCAGTCGCTGACGAAGAGCGGTTGTCGGTGGGCGGCGGTGACGTTCTTCATGCGCCCCGGTCACAGTCATCGCGCCCGTTGTTTGTCTCAGGCACGGGCGTGGTCACGGCCGGGTGGCGAGTTCCTCATCGACCAAAGTCGTGAGATCGAGCGGCAGCCGCGCCGATTCGGAGAAGACGGCGCCATTGCCGGCCGTCTGCAACTTGCCGAGTACGAACTGCTTGATCGTCTGATAGAGGAGCGGAATCTCGCGCCGCTCACCGCGGGCGCGGATGGCGGCAAACAGCGGCTCCGCTTCGCCTTCGGTCGCCGCGATCTCGTCCAGCGTCTGTGTCTTGAGCTTGGCGTGAAGCTGGTCCCAGAGCGGGTCCCACTCCGGGCCATGCAGCGAGAATGAGTCGAAAGCGATCACCGGACCACGGTCGAGCTCCGGGGTCATCAGATGGATCATGGCACCATTCTCCTTGGCGTTCTCGCGCAGGAGCTGCCAGACGACGCGTTGCCAGGTGCCGGTCGGGCCCTGGGGAAGTGCTGGATGCAGGTTCAAGCCCGGGTAACGCCGACACATGGCGGGACTGACAATGAGCATGTATCCCGCCAGGACGAGAACGTTCAGTCGATACGGACCGAGCATGCGCTGGACCTGCTCATGAAACTCTTCTCGCCACTGGCGGCGGTCCTGGCCGGAGTCCTGAGCGCGTTGCCAGTTCTTGGCGCTAGAGAGAGTGAGCGTGGGGAAGCCGAGTCTCTGGACCAGGTCGAGAAAGCGGTCGCTCTCTGGGCTCTCGCCACGTTCGCGATCACAGAAGACGGCGCCAATGTCGAGGTCGATTTCGTCCTGCTGCGTGCGGCCGACGATATCGCTGAGCAGATTGCCGGCCGCCTGATCGCGTCCCGTTGAAAGCCAGCCGATTCTCATCGCCACATCCCTTCGTTGCCTGCGGCCGCCGGGTTCGTCGGCGACACGCATCGTTCTTTTACCAGGCGCCGACCGCGTCGCGCTCTTCGGCCAGGCGGTCACGCCACTGGTCGGCGGTGGGGTAGGCGCTGCGGCCGATGCCGCCGATGCCACGCGAGGCGGCCCACGCCGCCAGGCGGCCGGCCGCCTCAAGCCCGACGTTGGTTAACAGGCCGGCGATAAAGCCGGCGGCGAAGAGGTCGCCGGCGCCGGTAACATCAACCACTTCGGCCGGCAGCGGCGGCACGAACAGATCGACGCGTTTGCCGACCAGGCGCGCGCCGCGACTGCCCATTTTGGCGACGACCAGCCCCACGCCGACGTTGAGGAGAAAGTCGATCGCTTCATCCTTGGGAAGGCCACAGAACAGCTCCAGCTCGCGCTCGGTGGCGAACAAGTAGGAGCATCGTTTGAGCAGGGGGATGAAACGCTTCACGCCTTTGCGCGCATACAGTTCACCGGGATCGAAGGCAATTTCGGTCTCGGCCGGGAGTCGGTGCAGCAGAGCCAGCTGGGCGGCCAGCGGCCCGTCGCCGACGTACGACGTGAAGAAGGCGAAGCGTGGGCGTGGCAAATGGCGCGGTAGGTCGCCGGGGCTGAAATCATCATTAGCCGCCGGCAGAACGAGATTGCGGCGTTCGCCGTCTTCGTCGAGCAGCACGAAGACGCGACCGCTCGAGCCCTGACGAATGACCTGGCGTGTCTGCGCCGGCGCCAGGTCGTCAAGCAGCCAGGTGCCCTCGTCGTCGGCACCGACGCGGCCGAGCATAGCGGTCGCAAAGCCCATCCGGGCCAGTGCATAAATCGTGTTGGCCGCTTGGCCACCGCCTGATCGCTGCGGCGTCACATGGACGAGTGCCTCTTCGATCGCGCGTCGCAGGGCCGGCTCAACGAGTATCTCCGAGCCGGCCGCCGGCAGCTCGTCCCAGAGGGCGAATGAGGCCGGCAGTCGGTAGATCAGATCGAGGTTGATCGCCCCGCAGCCGAGCACGTCGACCGGCTTCACAGGGCCAGCTTTCCTGTGTAGCGTACGGGCCCGCCGCCGTTGCGGGCTGTGACCGTGCCGACGACATGAGCGCGCAAGCCGACGCGCGCGATGACGTCCTGCGCTCTGCCCAGCTCGTCGGCGGGCAGGACGAGCACCATGCCGAGGCCGCAGTTAAACGTTGTCAACAAGTCGTCGTGGGCCACACCGAGACCATGCAGCCACGTGAAGACGGCCGGGGGCCGCCAGCTGGCCAGGTCGATCTCGGCCGCCAGATTGCTGGGCAGCGCACGGCCGACATTATCGGGAAAGCCGCCGCCGGTGATATGTGCGGCAGCATGCACCGCGCAGGCGTGGCCGAGGTCGCGCAGCACAGGACTGTAGATAGTCGTCGGTGTGAGAATCACATCGCCCACGCTGGCGTTAGGGCCGGCGATCGTGCAGAACGCGCCGCCCTGAGTGAGGAACTTGCTGTGCGGGTCGATACCGTGCTCACGAAGCAGTACTCGCACCAGCGAGAAACCGTTGCTGTGCAAGCCGCTCGATTCGAGACCAAGGAGCAGGTCGCCGGCGACTACCCGGTTTGGCCCCCACAATTCGCCGCGTTCGACTACGCCGACGGCGAATCCCGCCATGTCAAAGTCGGCTGCGTTCTTGAAATGCCCGGGGTGTTCAGCTGTTTCGCCGCCCAGGAGCACGCAGCCGGCGCGCAGACAGCCTTCGTCAACGCCGCCGACCAGCTCTGCGACCCGCTCCGGCTCGACCTGCCCCGTCACAAGGTAGTCGAGAAAGAAAAGCGGCGTGGCGCCGCAGGCGGAGATGTCGTTGACGCTCATGGCCACCAGATCGATGCCGATTGTGCTGTAGCGACCGTACTCCTGAGCGACCATGACCTTGGTGCCCACTCCATCGGTGCCGGCGACCAGGACGGGGTCGGTTAGCGGCGGCATGCCCATGACGCCGCCGAAGCCGCCGATGCCTTCGATCACCAGCGGGTGCTGCGTCGACTTGAGGCGCTGCTGCAGCAGGCGCACGGCCTCGTTGCCGGCGGCGACGTTGACGCCGGCATCGCGATAGGTAAAGGAGTGGTCGTCGCTCACGCGCCCTCCCAAGGTGGCTCCCCCTCGAGGCCGCCGATGGCGGCCTCATAACGCTAGTTTACGCGGTTGGGCAGGTCTGCGGCCAGTCGGCCGCCAGCCGCCGCTGCGCCAGCCGTGCTCGCCGGCAGGCAAGCGTGCGCGCTCTGCCGATCGCTATGCCGCCACCGCTCAGCCCTGTTTGGGCGCCGGCGCCTTCTCAAAACGCATCTTACTCATAGCTAGCTCGGCCGGCACGGGGATCGGATATTTACCGCTGAAGCAGGCGCGGCAGAACTGCGACTCCGGCCTGCCGGTACTCGCTTGCAGGCCCTCAAGAGTGAGGTAGTGCAGTGACGTTGCGCCGACGTGTTCGCCGATCTCGGCGACGCTCTGGTTGGCGGCGATGAGTTCGCTGCGCGTCGCCATGTCGATCCCGTAGAAGCAGGGAAACTTGATCGGTGGCGAGCTGATGCGCAGGTGAACCTCTTTGGCTCCGGCGCTGAAGAGCATATCGACCAGCTGACCGGTCGTGTTGCCGCGCACGATGGAGTCATCAACGACAACCAGGCGCTTGCCGGCGATGATGCTCGAGAGCGGGTTGAGCTTCATGCGGATGCCGATCTCGCGCAGATGCTGGTCGGGCTGAATAAACGTGCGATGCACGTAGCGGTTCTTGATCAGACCTTCCATGTAGGGGATGCCTGAGGCGGCGGCGTAGCCGATGGCCGCCGGGATGCCCGTGTCGGGCACGGGGATCACCATGTCGGCGGCAACCGGCGCCTCGAGCGCCAGGTGCCTGCCCATCTCTTGGCGAACCTCGTGCAGGGTGCGCCCGGCGATGACGCTATCTGGGCGCGCGAAGTAGATGAATTCGAAGATGCACAGCGCCGGGCGCGACTCGGACAGCTCGATGCGTTCGCTGCGCAGACCGTGAACGGCATCGACAATAACGATCTCTCCCGGCTCGATCTCGCGCACGAAGGCCGCGCCGATGATGTCGAGCGCAGCCGTCTCGCTGGCAATCACCGGGTTGCCTTGAAAGTCTCCCAACACCAGCGGGCGCACGCCGTAAGGGTCGCGAAAACCGATCATGGTGTCGCCGCTGAGCACCACGGCCGAGAAGGCGCCGCGAATCTTGCTCACGGCGGTGCGTGTGGCAGCCAGCAGGTCACCTTCACCCGCATGGGCGATCAGAGCGGTGATGACCTCGGTGTCGGTGGTGCCGCTGAAATGAACCCCTTGGCGCACGAGTTCGTCACGCAGCTCGGTGGTGTTGACCAGGTTGCCGTTGTGCCCCAAGGCAATGCCGTCACCGTTGCGCGGTCTGAACAGAGGTTGCGAATTTTGCCAATGGGTGGAGCCCGTCGTCGAGTAGCGCACGTGGCCGATGGCGTGGTCGCCAGTCATACCCACCAGCGTCTGCTCGTCAAACACCTGGCTGACCAGCCCCATTTCTTTGACGACGGTGATCTGGCCCTCGTCGCTGACGGCGATGCCGGCACTCTCCTGCCCGCGATGTTGCAGGGCATAGAGACCGAAGAACGTCAAACGCGCCACGTCGTGTCCCGGCGCGAAGATGCCGAAGACGCCACAGCTGTCACGGAAATGGTCGTCAGTCAAGTCGATGAGGCAACGATTCGTAGGCTTCATGCAGCTTGCTCACCGGCACGGCGAGCAGCTCGTTCTCCTTCATGGTAATGCGCAAAACGGCGCTCGTCACGCCAGTGCCGGCAGGCTGCGATTCGCCGCTCACGCCGCCGCCCGTCACTCGACCGATTTCGTGCACTGGCAGGTGTCGGGTAAGGTCGAGAAAACGGCCGGCGTGGCGCGCGGCGACGCTAACGACGACGCGCGAGGGGCCTTCGCCGAAGAGAGCCAGGTCGGCGCGCATGGTCGACGCGAGCTGAACGTGGGCGCCCAGGTAGCGCCAGCCATTGTGAGTGGCGACCTCGGGGTCGCTGAAGCGCGCGCCGCCGGTGGTACCACTGGCGAGCGCGCTCTCGGCCAGCGCCACCGCCAGGCCGCCGTCAGCGCAGTCGTGGGCGCTCTTGATCAGGCCCTCGGCAATCGTGGTCCGCAGTACCCTTTGCAGCTCGTTTTCCAGCTCGAGGTCGACGTCGGGGATACGTCCTTCGACCTTGCCGAAGTGGATCTTCTGGTACTCACTGCCGTCGAGGGCGGCAGCATCGGGACCGAGCAAGAAAATGAGATCACCCTCGTCCTTGAAGGCGTGGTCCACATGCACGCTCACATCGTCGTAGATGCCGAGCATGCCCACCACTGGGGTGGGGAAGATGGCGCTGCCGAAGCTCTCGCTGTAAAAGCTCACGTTGCCGCTTACGACTGGCGTTGCGAGAGCTTCGCACGCCTCTGAAAGACCCTCGACGGCCTCTTCAAACTGCCAGTAGATGTCGCCCTTCTCGGGGTTACCGAAGTTGAGGCAGTCGGTAACCGCTACCGGCAGGGCGCCGGCGCAGCTGAGGTTTCGCGCCGCTTCAGCCACGGCCGCCCTGGCGCCGCGTCGTGGATCGAGGTAGCAGTGGCGGCCGTTGCAGTCGGTGGTGAAAGCGAGGCCGCGCTCGCTGCCCTTGATGCGCAGGACGGCGGCGTCGCCGCCGGGAATCTGCACCGTGTTGGCCTGCACGATGTAGTCATACTGCTCGAACGCCCAGCGCTTGCTGGCGATGTTGGGTGTAGCCAGCAGCTGCAGCAACGTCGCGCCAAGGTCGGCCGGGGCCGGATACGTGGCCTCAGTTACCACGACCGGCTGGTCGGCCAGGTAGGTCGGTTTGAAGCTCGGCGTGCGCACCGTAGGAGCTTCGTCTGCCAGTCCACGGGCCGGAATGTTTGTTACTCGCTCGCCGTGCCAGAAGACGCGGAGCATGGTGCTGTCGGTGACGGCGCCGATCTCGGTGCAGTCGAGGTCCCAGCGTGTGCACACTTCGCGCACGGCGGCAAACTGTGATGGGGCTACAATTGCCAGCATACGCTCCTGGCTCTCGCTGATCATGATCTCCCACGGTTCCATATCGGCTTCGCGCAGCGGCACGAGATCGGCGTGGATGTCGAGGCCGACGCGCCCTTTGCTGGCCATCTCGCTTGAGGAACTGGTGAGGCCGGCAGCGCCCAAGTCCTGCATGCTGACGAGCAAGTTACGGTCGAGCAGCTCCAGGCAGGCCTCAATCAGCTTCTTCTCGGTGAACGGATCGCCGACCTGGACGCTGGGGCGCTTTTCTTCGAGTGTTTCGTCGAACTGCTGGCTAGCAAGCACACTGGCACCGCCAATACCGTCGCGACCGGTCTTGCTGCCGATCAGCACCACCTTGTTGCCCACGCCAACCGCCTTGGCACGCATAATAGCGTTGGTGCGCATGAGCCCTGCCGTCATGGCATTCACCAGGCAGTTGCCCTTGTAGCTGTCTTCGAAGTACACCTCGCCACCGACGGTGGGGACGCCGAGGCAGTTGCCATAAAAGCCGATGCCGCCGACGACATGCTCCAAGAGATACCGCTGGCGGGCGTTTTGCTCGCCGTCCAGTTCGCCGAAGCGCAGCGAGTTGAGGCTGGCGATTGGTCGAGCGCCCATGGTGAAGATGTCGCGCACAATACCGCCGACGCCGGTGGCGGCGCCCTGAAACGGTTCAACCGCTGAAGGATGGTTGTGGCTCTCGACCTTCATCGCCACCGCCCAGCCATCACCAACGTCGATGATGCCGGCGTTCTCGCCCGGTCCCTGAAGGACGCGCGGGCCAGTGGTTGGGAAGCGGCCGAGCACCGGTCGCGAATGCTTGTAGCCACAGTGCTCGCTCCACATGAGCGAGTAGATCGCCAGTTCGGTGTAGGTGGGGTCGCCACCCTGAATCACGCAGATCTTGGCGTACTCCTCGGCGGTCAGTCCGAGCTTGAGCGCCGCCGTGACGTCGACGGTGCGGCTGGCGTCGCCGCCGACGCTGCCCTGGGCGCTCATGCCAGCACCCCGCTGAGCATGAGGCTGTTGATCATCGACTGAAAGAAATGACGTCCGTCGCTGCCGCCGGCAAGCTCGCTCTCGACCGAATTTTCTGGGTGCGGCATGAGTCCGAAGACGTTGAAGTTCTGGTTGCAGACGCCGGCGATGTTGTCGACGGAGCCGTTGGGGTTGGCTGCCGGGTTCGTTTCGCCGCCGGCGTCGGCGTAGCGAAGAATAATTTGGCGGTGAGCCTTCATCTCTGCCAGCGTGGCGGCATCGACCTGGTAATTTCCCTCGTTGTGTTTCACGACGAGACGCATGAGTTCGCCCTGGCGACAGGTGCTGGTAAAGGAGGTGGCAGTGTTTTCGACGCGCACGTTGACGTAGCGACAGACGAAGTGCAGGCCCATGTTGCGCATCAGCACGCCGGGCAACAGACCGGCCTCACAGAGGATTTGAAAGCCGTTGCAGATGCCGATGACCAGACCGCCGTCTTCGGCGAAGTCAACGATGGCCTGCATGATCGGGCTGAAACGGGCGATCGCTCCGCAGCGCAGGTAATCGCCATAGCTGAAGCCGCCGGACAGGATAACCGCATCGACATGCTTGAGGTCGGTGTCTTTGTG
>JBKQWK010000254.1:0-4945 GCA_052139595.1 Thermoleophilia bacterium
ACAGTCTAATCGGTATCCTTCCTCTATGACGATTAGCGACCAACCGCGAATCCGCGAAGACGAGAGCGGCCAACAAGCTGAGCGTCAGCCTGAGACGGCAATCGGCATTCGGCTGCGCGCACTGCGCAGACAACGCGGCTACACACTCGAGCAAGTCGCCAGCAGCGCGGGGCTCACGAGAGGATTTCTCAGTCACCTTGAACGTGGCGGAACGTCCGCTTCGATCGGCTCGCTTTACCGAATTAGTGATGCCTTAGGCATCGAGGTCGCCGCACTGTTTGAGCCCTCAGGGGCAGATCTGAGCCGGCAGAACTCGCGCAGACCGTCCTTTTTCGGCGGTGAGGGCGTGACTGACTACGTAGTCACGCCACCTGGCGAGCGGCGGGTGCAGGTCAGCGAAACTCACATCGCGCCACAGGGTACGCCCGATCGCAGCCTGTACAGCCACCAAGGCGATGTTTCGATCGTCTATGTCCTGCGCGGGGATCTCGAAGTTAGGTTCGCCGACGACACCATAATTCTCAGCCCGGGCGACGGACTGACTTTCTCGCCCAACCAGCCGCACAGCTGGCGCAATCCGTCCCTGAGCAACGAGTCAATCGTGATTTGGGTGATGCTGCCGGCCCAGTTCTAGCAGGTCGCTGAAATGGTTGCCCGCTCAGCTGTTCGGGGTGATCCTCGGCCGCAGTTGAGCTACTTCCAACTACCCATCTCCAATACACTAATTCGCGCAAATCATGCACGAGTGAGCACGAGCCACAGAGAGTAACAGCTGTACCGGGTATTCGTCGTGCTGGCTCTTGACACGCCCTCCGAGTGTTCTCGCGCATACAACTCACACAAATCCTCTTTGCGATCTGAGACGGCCCCTGTTTTCATGGACACGATTTTACGCAACACCGGACTACGTGACCCATTTCGTCAGCAAAAAGGACATGTAAGGTGGTACAAATGGGCGGCTGCCGACGGTTTGCCGACGGCACGACGACCGCCGAGCGAGAACTATGTCGCCGGTCGCTCCGTACCGGCCCGCAACAGCGTGATGTATGGGTCATAGGCAAAGCGTCTGCGTCGGGCGCCACCGGTCGTCTCTCTCAGCAAGCCGAGATCGCAGAACTTTCCCACTAGTGCGTTGGCGCCGTTGAACGTGACACCGAGGTGTTCAGCGACGTCCGCAACCGAGGTGACCGGCCGGTCATAGAGGTGATCGAGCAGACGCAGACTATTTGCCGATCGCAGCTTTGTCTGCAGGAGCTCGGTGTGAGTCGCACGCAGGGTGAGGATATCGCGAACGGTGATGGCCGACTGGCTTGAGACCTCGATGACGCCGCGCAGGAAGAACTTCATCCACCCTTCCCAATCGCCGCGGTCTCTCACCGCCTGCAGCCGGTCGTAGTACTCGATCCGATTCTGCTTGAAGAAGTAGCTGAGATAGAGTAGCGGTCGTTCCAAGATGCCTTGCTGGCAGAGCAAGAAGGTGATGAGTAGTCGTCCCATGCGTCCGTTGCCATCGAGGAACGGGTGAATCGTTTCGAATTGACTGTGCACCAAGCCGCACTTGATGAGCGGTGGCAGTAGGCGCCGATCGTGCAGGAAATCTTCAAGGTCTCCCAGGGCTCGCTTCATGTCGTCGATCGCCGGCGGCACGTACATGGCCTCCGTCAGACTCATGCCTCGCGGCCCAACCCAGTTCTGAGAGCGTCGGAACTCGCCCGGCTCTTTCTCGGCTCCACGGACGCCTTCCAGCAACCGCTTGTGAATCTGCCTGATGAGCCGTAAAGACAGCGGCAGCTCCTTGACCAGTTGCAGGCCGGCGTTCATGGCAGCGACGTAGTTAACGGCTTCGGCAACGTCGCCGGGCATCTCGCTCGACGCCGCCCCAGCCTCGAACTCGAGCAGGTCGTCAAGCGAGGCTTGCGTACCCTCAATCTGAGAACTGAGCACGGCTTCCTTGTGGACGAACATCGCCACGAAGAGGTCGGGGTTGGGCAGCGTGGCCGCCACACCGTCAAGGCGGCCAAGTCGGTGGTCGGCGGTCGACAGCAGGCTGGCCAGTTCTGCATCCTGGCGCAGCGCAGGTGTCGGCGGCAACGGTTTGGGAACAAATGCGCTGTAGCCGGCCGGTTGACGCACGTATCTTCCGGCACGATCTGAGCTGACTTGTTTGGGCACGGTCGGTTCACCCCGTTATCGCAGCTGAGTTCAATTCGCTGGCATGAAGCAGTGACTAATCTAACACAATCGCCTCTCCAGTTAGATAAGGAATCGACTATTGCAGTGGAGAGAGATTGGGAGAATCCGCCTTCGTCCACGCGAAGGTGTCAGACTTCACCAGTTCGTAGTTGGCGCCGAGCGCCGGCTCAAGCAGCAAGATGGCGGCGGGCCATCTCGCTCACGTAACGCGCCTCGTCGGGTTTGAGATCACGTCCGAGCAGCGGGCGCTCGCGGAAAGAAAAACCCCGCCAGTTCGGGTAGTAGCCCGGTAGTAGCCCGGACGACGGGGAGCAGTGATGAAATTGTACCCAGATTTCATCGGAAAGTAAGTACGAACACTTGGGTACAGGTCGAGCGTGAGACTACTCGTCAAAATAGCAACCGTCTGGGCCCATCTTCGACGCTCTGACGATGTTCCGGGGAACCGTGCCTGCTCGCCGTGGGCGACGATAAGCGCTGAATCGCTCGGCGACTTGACCTCGATGGCCCCACGAACAGGCAGCGGTCCGGCCGCGTTTTCCTTGTCGCATTGGCTGGCGAGAAAGAGTCCGCCGTCGGGGATGCCAGCGCCGGTGTTGGCCAGGTTGATCAAGCAACGCACCCTGGGCTTGAGTGTGGCCAACGCTGGTTAAGGTGTTCGCCACGGCGCCGTAGCCAGAGGTCTCGGGCACCGTCGCCCCGGAGGCGCGGATGGCCGAGAGTTCGGCGAGATAGGCTTCGACGGGGTCCATCAGGAACCTATTCTAATCACAGGGACGAACGCCTCTGCCAGCGAGTCTGGGCGAAACTGTCCGGCAACCGTCGCTGCGCAGCGATCAGGTGGCGCGCACGTCGTTGAGCCGGCCCCCTTGGTCGAGCGCTTCAGCAAGCTGGTGATAGACCGCTGCCGTCTCGCCACCCTGGCCAGGCATCTTGCCCAGGGTAGCGACAGCACAGGCGAGACGCACAAGGACGTCGGGGATGTCGGGGATGTCGGCCTCAGGGATGCCCGCGACTTTGACGCCGCGGTAGTTGGAGAGAATCGCCTGGACCGCCTTGGGCAGGCGGCGCTGATCGATGCTGCCGTCGGCCAGCCGGTAGGGTAACTTCCAGCTCGATGGCTTGGCGGCGTTACCGACGTAGGCAAAACAGGCTGCCGGTAGGCGGTACTTGGCGTGCAGGAGGGCGTCCGCAATCGGTTCGGCTGGTGTGCAGGCGGCGGCCTCACGCTCCGGCAGCAGGCGCAGGGTGGCCTCCTCTGCCGTCGGCCGGGGCCGGTAGATGCCGTGCACCGAAAGCCAGAAGAGCTGTTCGTCCGGTTCGCCCACGGCGAGGTTGACGAGCGCACGGTCGTGCAGGCCGCCATGGGCAAGTTCAGCGGCATAGAGCAGGTAGCCGTCGCTGATCGCCACCTGTCTCACTTTCTGCTCGGCGGCGTAGCGACAAGCCTGGTCGAGCGCCACTGCAACGGCGCGGCGGTTCCAGGCTAACGCTCCCGGTCGTTTGAGCTCGACGAGGAGGTACTTGACCCCTTGGGCAATCAAGACCAGATCGGCATAGTCGAGCTGGTTGTTGAGATCAGAAAGCTGCCAGTCAAGCACCCCCGTGAAGAGATCTTCGATGATGTTCTCGGCAACCTTCTCAGCGGCGAGGCCGTGACGCTGTTGCTGGACGAGGCGCTGCCTGCGACGCTCGCCAAACTCAGCCCAATTGGCCGCCATGCGCTCCTGACAACGCGTGTAGGAAGCGAGGCTCTTGACGTCGCTTGTCACCAACCACCCCCGATGAAATCGCCACGGTTGTCACAGTTTATCGTCCGTGGTGGACGAAGAGTAGAGACGTGCTCGCAGCAGTGACCGGACTACCAAGCATGTGGGCCATCAGAAGATGCCGCACAGGTTGTCGTTGCCGACGCATCGCCGCCACGAAGGGGCGAGAACTGATGCGTAGCGCTGTGGCAGCGGGCAAGCCAACTGCATGTCCTTCGCCTGCCAACCCTGCGCGAACTGGTGACGACTACGGCCGCCAACGCACGAGGTCAGCCGCCACCCTGATCGTAAGCTTGTCGGCAAGCAGCCAGATGAGGACCTCGCCGTCTTCTTCGGCGGCGATCAGCTTAGCTTCACCGGCAGGCGTCTCCACTATCCTGTAGGTGTTTCCCGGGTCGGGATCATTCTCTCCGTCGTGCTTGCCTTCCTCCGCGCTGGATGCCCGGTGCGCAGTGGCTTCGGCCGCTGCTTCTTTGGCCCAGCGGAGTGATGCAGAGAAACGCCGCTTGTCCTCTTCAGCCCATTCAGGCACGTCTGCTTCCTTTCGCGATTGACGAGAAGCCACTGCCACTCGAACCGCAGCTCACATCCGGCAAGGTAAATTGTGCGCGTGGGGTACAAATACTCGATCGTGCCCGTCCGGACCATGGTCCTGGGCGCTGCTGGCGCCTGGCCGGCCAAGCGTGACAGGATCGCCGCCGTGTTCTCCTCACTCCTCTACTTGGTACTTCGTCGACTGCTCGGCATGCTCTCCTCCGAGGATCGCGCTGCCGAGCGCGTTCACCTCTAGAATCTTGTCCTCCGTCACGAAGTCCCGATCCTGCGCCGTCAGGTGAAGCGGCCTGTCTATCGGATGCGGGACCGCGCGCTGCTCTCTGCGGCAAGCCAGATGCTGCCCCGCGAACACTGGAGTGCGTTCCTCGTTCGCCCCGAGACGCTGCTGTGCTGGCACCGGCGGCTGGTGACGCGAAAGTGGACACGCC
>JBKQWK010000255.1:0-4271 GCA_052139595.1 Thermoleophilia bacterium
CCAAGGCGCGCGAACTGGTGCATGCTTACGTGCTTGCCGGCTACACCAAGATCCACCTGGACTGCAGCATGCGCCTGGCGGACGATCCGGGCGCTCCTGGCGACCCACTGAGCGACGAGACGGCGACGGCACGAACGGTTGAGCTGGCGACCGTCGCCGAAGAGGCCTGGGGCAACCTGCCCGCCGGGCAGCCCGCTCCCCTCTACGTCATCGGCACTGAAGTGCCGGTACCGGGTGGCGAGCAGGCCGCTCAGGCTGGCCCGGCCGTCACGACCGTCGCCCACGCTCAGAGAACCTACGAGTTATGTGAGCACGCGTTCGCGAGCAGTGGCTTGGACAAAGCCTGGGAGCGAGTCGTCGCTCTGGTCGTGCAGCCCGGCGTCGAGTTCGGTGACGCAGTGGTGTTCGACTACCAACGCACCCCAGCGGCACTCGAGCTGTCGGGCGCCGTTCTGCGTCTGCCCCATCTGGTCTATGAGGCCCACTCGACCGACTATCAGACCTCCGGCGCCTTACGCGCATTGGTTGAGGATCACTTCGCCGTCCTTAAGGTCGGCCCTGGCCTCACGTTCGCCCTGCGCGAAGGCCTCTTTGCGCTGGCGGCGATCGAAGACGAACTCTTCGGACGGTCGCCGGCAGGCCAGGCGAAGGTCCATCCCTCGTACCTGCGCGAGACGATCGACCGCGTCATGCGTGAGCAGCCAGAGCATTGGCAGGCGTACTACGCAGGCGACGAAGCCGCCGTGCGTCTCGCCCGCAACTTCAGCTACAGCGACCGCATCCGTTACTACTGGCCACAGACGGAGGTTCGCAACGCCGTCGAACAGCTCATCGCCAACCTCTCGACGCAGGCTATCCCGCTCGCGCTACTCGGCCAATACCTGCCTGAAGAGGCCCGCGCGATGCGCGACGGGTCGCTCGCGGCACAACCGTCGTCACAGGAGCTGATCCGCCACAAGGTTCTCACCGTGCTTGACGGCTACGCCGCCGCCTGCTCTATGCGCTGACAACCGCCGCAGCATCGCGGGCGCGTTCTACTGTGCCGGGCCATCCTCACTTGCACCATCGCCGGCGACCACGGTGGCGCTCGCAGCAAGTGCTTCGCCGGCCGACGGCTGAGCATCAACCCCTCCCGACGCGCGGGTCGAAAGTGAACCGCAGGCAACGGCAAAGGCGAGGGTGCTCTTGACCGGCCAACCCTGCAGATGACCGTAAACGAAGCCGGCATCGAAACTGTCGCCAGCGCCGATCGTGTCGACGGGGGCAACGCGCAGAGCGGAAGCACCAATGACGGCTTCGCCGGCGAGCGTCAAGGCCCCATCCGCACCGCGCTTCATGACCGGCAGCGGCCCTCGTTCAGCCAAGGCCCGCAAGAGACGTTCGCCGTCGTCACCGATTCTCGAGTCTGGGTCTAGACTTGCTGCCGCCGCCCGAGCCTCGTCCTGGTTGGGAAAATACAAATCAGTCTCGCCGAGGACCTCACGCAGGCCGCCCTGCCAGCGCCCTGCCCAGTCGCCCTGCGTGTCCAGGGAAGTCGTACACCCAGCCTGGCGGGCCTCAGCAAACAGGCCCGCCAGGCCGGGTGCCAGTTTGGGCAGCAGGTAGAAGGAACCGACGTGGAGGTGCCGCGCACCCTTGCCCAGCACTCGCCGCACCATCGCGACGGTAAGTTCGCCCACGCATCCCGACGAGGTGAGCATGGCACGGTCACGCTCGACACCAGAGCGCACGAGATGCACCGTGAGCCCCGTCGCGCGCTCTGGCAAGACAACGCACCCCGAGACGTCAATACCGCGAGCGCTGAGTTCCCGAAGCATGAAGCGACTCGCGGCGTCATCGCCGAACACGCCGACGAAGGCAACACGCAGCCCGAGTCGCGCCGCGCCGCAGGCCATAATCGCCGACGAGCCGCCGACCGTCAGCACACCCCGCTCGACCAGCGTCTCAGCTTGCCCAAAAGCGATTGGCTCGCCAACGTCGCCGACGATGACGTCGGGCACAGCATCGCCAGCGACGAGCAGGTCCACCGGACGGGCACCGTCGGCCAGCTGAGAGGCGAAGTCAGGCCCCCTTTCCACTTCAGGGGTCCTCACTCGTAGATCGCTGCGCCGCTGTCGGGGTCGAAGAAATACAAAGCTCGAGGATCGATCCAGAGCTTTACCTCGTGACCCTCGTGCGCCCCGGTGTCCGCGCCCAGACGGGCGACGAAAATGTCTTCAGGCCGTCCCGCCACTCCTTTGACGTCGGTGCTCTCAGTGGCCTCAATCACCGCCTCGAGCGCGGGCACCGGTGCATCAATGCCAACGTGCACATCGACCTCGGCTCCCAGATCCTCACGCAGCTCAACCGTCGCGTCGATCACGCTGTCCGTGCTGCCGAGGTCGACCAGTGCGGCATCCTCGATGTTCTGTGGTCGCACGCCAAGCACCACGCGCCGGCCATCATACTGTGCAAGGCCAGGACGAGACGCCACCAAGTTGGCATCGACCCGAATGTCGTGCGACCCAAAGCGGGCTCGCAGACCATCGGACTCGTGATGCAGCTCGGCCTCTACCACGTTCATCGCCGGCGAGCCGATGAAACTTGCCACGAACAGGTTGACGGGTCGCCCGTAGAGTTCCTGGGGCGGCGCCACCTGCTGCAGTACGCCGAGTCGCATGACGGCCACGCGATGCCCGAGCGTCATGGCTTCGACTTGATCGTGCGTGACGTATAGCATCGTCACGCCCAGGTCACGCTGTAGCCACGCAATTCGGGCACGCATCTGCACCCGCAGTTTGGCATCGAGGTTCGAGAGCGGCTCGTCCATGAGGAACACTTTGGGCTGACGCACGATCGCCCTGCCCATCGCCACCCGCTGACGTTGACCGCCGGAGAGCTGCTTCGGCTTACGTTGCAGCAGATCCTCAAGCTGGAGAGCCCGCGCCGCATCACGTACTCGGCGATCGATCTCTGTTTTCGACTCATGGTGCAGCCGCAATCCGAAGGCCATGTTCTGATAGACACTGAGGTGTGGGTAGAGCGCGTAGTTCTGGAAGACCATGGCGATGTCGCGGTCCCGCGGCTCCAGGTCATTGACCACCTGGTTATCAATGATGATCTGCCCAGAGCTGACCTCTTCGAGACCGGCGAGCATGCGCAAGGCGGTGGTCTTGCCGCAACCCGAAGGGCCAACCAAGACCATGAGCTCGCCGTCGCCAATGCGCAGGTCGAGGTCTTTGATGACCACAGTCGAATCGAAGGTTTTGCTCACGTGCTCGTAGCGGATCTCCGCCATATTCAGGTCCCCCTCATTTGATGCTGCCAGCCATGACGCCCTGCACGATGTAACGATTCAGCACCAAAGCGATGATGCCTGGTAGAGCAGCAGCCAGCACGCCAATAGCATTCAGCAAAGTGAAGGGCACAATGCGCTGGCCGTAGAGGGCGGCCACCACAACGGTGACCGGTTGAGTCGACAGGTCGCTACTCAGCACCAGCGGGAAGATGAACTGCGCCCAGCCCATGAGGAACACGATGATCGCCGTGGCTGCGATGCCAGGCATTGACACCGGGATCATCACCCGCCACAGGGCAACCACTGGAGTTGCCCCATCGACGAAGGCCGCCTCCTCTAGCTCACGTGGCACACTGGCAAAGTAGTTGTACATGATCCAGATGGCAAGCGGCAGAAACCCTGATGTGTAGACCAAAATGATACCGAGATAGGTGTTGACGAGGTGGACACTCGACATGATCCGGTAAAGAGGAATCAGAGTCGCATAGACCGGCAGAAGCAAGGTTGCGAGAACAGCAACCAGAATGACGCGCTTGCCGCGAAACTCGAGTCGAGCGAAGGCGTAGGCGGCAAACAGCGCGATCACCACGGTAAGGACAGTCGCCAGGCTCGATTCGATGGTCGCATTGAGAAACGAGCGCCAGAACTGATTGCCAACGCCACCGCTGGTTCGGTTGAGGAGCGTGCCGTAGTTGTGGGCGCTAAACGGCGAGGGCAGGAAGTGGGCAGGCACGCTCTGCGCCCCGTTGAGGTTCGTGAAGCTCGTATTAAGTGCCCAGTAGATCGGGAATGCCGACCACAGGAGGATGAGGACGATGAGCAATGCACGGCCAACGCGTCGCAATCCTCTTGGGCCGCTCATCTAGAACTCCACCCGACGATAGACAACAGCCAGAATGAGCAGGGAGAGGATCATTGTGGCAAAGGTAGCCATGAGCGAGAGAGCATAACCCTGGCCGAAGTTCAGATTATTGAAGCTAATCTGGTAGGTCTG
>JBKQWK010000256.1:0-9817 GCA_052139595.1 Thermoleophilia bacterium
GGCAAGGAAGAGGTCATCCAGGCCTGCGTTGTCGCCCTGCTTGCCGGCGGCCACATCATCATCGAAGACTACCCCGGTGTGGGTAAGACGCTGCTTGCCAAGACCCTGGCACGCTCCGTGAGTTGCCGCTTCGCGCGCATCCAGTTCACGCCCGACCTGCTCCCCAGCGACGTCACCGGCGTGAGCGTCTTCGACCAGAGGAGTGCCAGCTTCGAGTTTCGCCCAGGGCCAGTGTTCGCCAACATCGTGCTGGCCGACGAGATCAACCGCGCGTCGCCCAAGACTCAGGCGAGCCTGCTGGAATGCATGGAGGAGCGGCAGGCGACGATCGACAACGTCACCCATACGATCGTCGCCCCCTTCATGGTCGTCGCCACCCAGAACCCCATCGAGTACGAGGGCACATACCCGTTGCCCGAGGCTCAGCTTGACCGCTTCATGATGCGACTGAGCCTCGGGTATCCCTCGCCGGCCGCCGAGGAAGCGATCGTGTATGCGCAGACGTCGCACGACCCGTTCGCGGAGCTAGAACCGGTGCTTGGCACGGCCGTGGTCCTCGCCATGCTGGCGGCGGCGAGACGCGTCGAGCTGGCGCCGCCGCTCGGTCGCTACGTGGTGGACCTGGTGACCGCCACCCGCACGAGCAGGGACATCTACCTCGGGGCCAGCCCCCGCGCCGGCATCGCTCTGGTTCGTGCTGCCAAAGCGCTGGCGCTGCTGCGCGAGCGCCAGTACGTGATCCCGCAGGATATCAAGGACCTTGCCGGCCGCGTGCTGAGCCACCGGATCATCCTGTCCCCCGACGTCAGGGTGCACGACCTTACGGAGGAGGCGGTGATCGGTCGGCTCCTGGAGACCGTGCCGGTTCCCAGGCAGGAGCGATGACGCGGCCGACCGCCCGCGGGGCGGCGCTGCTCGTCGTCGGCGCCGCCACCTACCTGGCGGCGCGCCTCGTCGGCACGTGGGAGCTGTACCTGCTCGGGTTCGCGCTTCTGGCGGCCGTGCTCGTCACCTGGCTGCAGGTGCGGGCGATCGGCGGCCGCCTCCAGGTCACGCGCAGCGTCACGCCTCGGCAGCCGGTGGCGGGCGAGCCGCTGTCGCTCTCCTTCCGGGTCGAGAGCGGCTCACGCGTGCCGGGGCAGCAGGTCACGTTGCTGCACGCCGGCGGCGACCTGTCCGGCGACGACGAGCCCATTTACGTCGAGAGCGTGCGGTCACGGGCCCCGCGGATGGTTACGGCGGGGCCCTGGCCGGCGCGGCGCGGCATCCACCACCTGCCGGCGCTGGTGGCCGTTGCCGAGGACCCGCTGGGCCTCATTCGGGTGCGGCGCCGTCTGCACACGCTGGACGTGGTCGTTGTGCCGCGATTGGTGCGCCTGCGGTCTTGCCCACTGCTGGCTTTCGGGGGCGTGCGCGGGGCCGGCAGCCGTCATGTGCCCATGCTCAGGGGCTCGGAGTTTCGCGGCGTGCGGCCGCACGCCCCTGGTGAGCCGCTGAACCGTGTGGACTGGAAATCGACGGCCAAGACGGGCAATCTGATGCTGCGCGAGACGGAGGACCCGGCGGACGGCGGCGTCACGGTGCTGCTCAACGGCGCGGCGGCGCACGTGGGCGGCGAGTCGCCGCAGGACAACTTCGAACTCGCCGTCGAGGCCGCCGGCTCGCTGGCCGACTACGCCCTGCGCAGCGGCCATGCAACCACACTGCTGCTACCCGACGACGACTGGCGGCCGACCCGCCTCACCCCAGGCGCCGATGGCCACGTGCGGCTGCTCGAGATCCTCGCCGGCGTGCGGCCGCGGGGGCTGGAGCAACTGGGTCCCTCACTGCCGGCCCTCGTCGCCGCCGGCCGCCGGTCGGAGCGGGCAGGGATCGTAATCCTCGTCGTCCTCGTCGTTGATGATGGGCTCGTGCGCGAACTCGTCGCTTTGCGTGGGAGGGGCCTGCACGCGTGGGTTGTCCACGTTCCCGCCGGTTCGTTCGTGCCGGCGGCTGCCATAGCGGAGAGCGCGAATCTTGGCCTCGCCCTTCGGGCCGCCGGCGTCGGCTACCTGGCCCTCGGCCGCGGCGAGGATCTGGCCGCGGTCCTATCGACGCCGGTGACGGGCCGCCGGGCGCTCGCCTGATGAAAGTCACGCGCAAACTGCTCTACTTCGGCAGCTTCGTCGGTCTTGGCCTCACGGCCGCGCTCGTCGTCGCTCGCGTCGGCCGGCCGTCCATCGCGGCTCTGCTGATTGTGTCAGTCATTGCCGCGAGCGTGGCCGGCGCTCCGGGGCTCGTCCATCGGCGGGCTTGGCCTGCCGCCCTCATCCTGCTGCCGCTGGGCGCATACCTGCTGCTGCGTGCGCAGGTGCCCATCCCGGCGCATGTGCACGGCTTGGCAACGCAGATCAGCTACCTTCTGGAGCAGTTGCACTTAGGCGCGAAAGCCTACATGGCTCTTCCGTTCCCGCTTACGTTCTCGTCCGCCAATCACGTCTCTCTTGTCGTCTCCCTGGTCGTCTACGCGGCGGTCTGGCTCGCCGCGTTCCTAGCGCTGAGTCTGCGCTGGGCGGTCCCGGGCCTGGTAGTCGTTCTCGTGGTGCTAGGAATAGGCTTTACGACCGACGATAGCGCGCGCATCGTGTGGGCACCGCTGGTCTTCCTTTTGCTCGGCGGCTGCCTGCTTGCGCTGTCGCGCTCGCTCGAGCGTGAGCGCTGGAAGGCCACGGACGCGCTCGTCGGCGTCACGGCCACGTTGATTGCGGGGCTCCTGGCGATCTCGCTGCTTGGTACGACGTCGGTGGCGACCGGTCAGCCCTGGCGGGACTGGCGCGCCTGGGGGGTGGGAGGCCCCAGTGACGCGCACCTCGGTTTTGACTGGATGCAGAACTACCCCAGGCTTCTCGATCCGGCGAACGACGCGCTGGTGATGCGCGTCGACTCGCCGCTCGCCTCCTATTGGCGGGCGAACGCCCTCGACGATTTTAACGGGACGACCTGGTCCAGCGTCGCTCCGTCCGGAGACGACCTTACACCGAGCTGGTGGCCGGGTGGCACCTACGAATATGTGATACCGACTGCCAAGTCGGAGCCCCCCGGCAAGCTGGTCACGGAGTCCTTTCACGTCGTGTCGACGTTTACGGACCATCTGTTCAGCGGAGGCTCCGCAAAGTCCCTGCTGCTCGCGTATGAGGTACCGCTGCGGGTGCCCGCCACGCAGGCGCTCAGCCTCGATTCGGCGATGGGCCCGACACTGAATTACTCGATCACCGCTGTCGTGCCACAGCTGAAGCCGGCGGACCTCCTCGGGCGCGGGCGGGACTACCCCGCGGCCGTCCTCAGACAAGACACGGCGTTGCCGTTCCCGGCGCTGGCGGACCTGACGGGTTCCTTGCCGGAGACCGCGTGGTGCCTCGCGATGAGCGGCAGCGCTGCCAATCGCGAGTGGCTCGGCCTGTACCGGCTGAATCAGCAGATCGTTGGCACGAGCAGCGATCCGTACGAGATCGCCCTGAAGATCGAAGAGTACCTGCGCGCGAACTACGTCTACTCCCTCAGGCCGCCGCAGACCGACTACCAGTCGCCTTACGCCGCTTTCCTGTTTCGCACCAAAACCGGCTACTGCCAGCAATTCGCCGGCGTCATGGCCGTGCTCCTGCGTTTCAACGGCGTCCCGGCTCGCGTGGCGCTCGGTTTCGCCACCGGCAAGCGCAGCAAGGATGGGACGTTCCTCGTCACCAGGAACGATGCCCACGCCTGGGTCGAGGTGTACTTCCCGCACGTCGGCTGGGTGCAGTTCGACCCCACGCCGGGTTCGACGATCCCCGGCGCTGGCCCCTCGTCGGCGAATGCCGGCTTCGCCGGCATGGCCGCTGGCGGTGGCGCCAGCGAAGCCGCGACCGCGACCGGTGTCAAACCGAACGTTCGCGCTCTGGCGACCAACCGGGGCGCGAGCCAGGGGACTGTCGCCGGCGCGGCGCCAGCGGGCCATTCCCGTAGCCTCGATCTGCTTTTGGCCGGCGCCGCCCTGGTGGCCCTGCTCGTCGCCTGGCCGGCGGCCCGCGCCCTCCTTCGTCGGCGCGGCCTGAACCAGGGAGATCCGGACGCGCGGCTCAGAGCTGCGGTCGCGCTCGTATACGCCGATCTGCAGGAGTACGGTTTCGCCGCGCCGCGCTCGCAGACGCTCGACGAGACGGCGCGGTACCTCAAAACGTCTCTCGATCTCGACGCCGTCACTCTTGTGGACCGCGTTCAGGCGGTGCTTTTCGGTGGACGGGTGGCGACCGAGCAGGACCTCGCCGATGTCGCCGCCTTTCGTCGCGACCTCAGGGGGCGACTGCGGGCGCGTCGGGGGTGGCTGGGCACGGCCCTGGCGCTCTACGGTCTGGCGACCGTCACACCCGCCAACGCCTGAGCACGTTCGCCCTGGCTTCGCTTGTCCGCAGACTCACTTCAGGCAGCCACGTCCAACCCATTGGTCGCGTCACCGGGCGTGTAGGAGTGCGCCCCGGCCCCGGCCAGCACACCTTTGTCGACGATGAGGTATTCCTCACGGATTGGCAATCCAGCGAAATAGCTTTCCAGTATCTCGCGTGTGCCCGCTGCGTAGCGTGCCTGAGCCGAGAGCGTTGACCCGGAGACGTGTGGCGTCATGCCGTGATGCCGCATCGTACGCCAAGGATGTGACTGTGGCGCCGGCTGTGGGAACCAGACATCCTCCGCATACCCGGCAAGCTGCCCACTCTCCAGCGCCTGCACGACGGCGTCGCGGTCGCAGATCTTGCCACGGGCCGTGTTCACCAGGTAAGCGCCGCGCTTCATCTTGCCGATCAGCTCAGCGTTGAAGAGTCCTTCGGTCTCGGGGTGCAGAGGTGCGTTAATCGTCACAACGTCACACACGCGCACGAGCGATACCGCATCTCGGTGAAAGGTGAGACCCAGCTCACGTTCAACGCTCTCGTCGAGCCGATGCTTGTCGGTGTAGTGCAACTTCACATCGAATGGCTTGAGCCGGCGCAACACCGCCAGCCCGATGCGTCCGGCGCCGACGGTGCCCACCGCCATGCCTTCGAGATCGTAGGCCCGCTCAACGCTGTCGGCGATGTTCCAGCCGCCTTTTACCACCCACTCGTAGGCAGGGATGTAGTTGCGCACCAAGGCGAGAATCGCCATCACAACATGCTCGGCGACGCTGATGCTGTTCGAGAAGGTCACTTCAGCGACGGTCAGACCGTGCTCCATGGCCGCTTCCAGGTCCACATGGTCCGAGCCGACGCCGGCGGTGATGGCGAGCTTCAGGTTCTTGGCCTTGGCAATTCGCTCGGCGGTCAGGTACACCGGCCAGAACGGCTGCGAGATGACGACGTCGGCGTCGACCAGCTCGCGCTCGAAGACCGAGTCGGGCCCATCCTTGTCGGCGATCACGATCAGCGTGTGACCCTGACTCTCCAGGTACTTGCGCAAGCCAAGTTCGCCGGACACGCTGCCCAACAGCTGACCAGGCGTGAAGTCGGTAGCCTGCGGCCGCGGAAGCGTCTGCCCGTTGGGGTAGCGCTCAAGGATGGGGATGTCTGAGCGCGGGTAGGTGCGGGGGTATCCTTCAACAGGATCCGGATAGAGGACGCAAACAATCTTGGCCATGGTGCTCACTTCCATTTCACGTTCGCCGGATCCGCCACGGACAAGCCAGTATCGTGGCCCGAACGGACCCCGCGAGCGATCTCGTCATGCTGACAGGGCCACTATTCCCCTGTTGGGTACTGTGTATCGCCAGACCATTTCGACCTGATCAAACACCGCGACCTCTCGATCACGCACAGTGACTTCGCGGTGTCGCTCGGGCGGTCGCGCGCCGGTGTTAAGATCAGAACATGATGAGGCACGGCGAAATGAACTGGTGGATCGGCTGGTCAACAGTGGTGCTGTTCGGGGCCGGCGCGGTCCATCGTCCTGCCTCATGAGTGTCGCCGCCAGCGCGCGGCCGAGCGCTCGCTCGGCTCTGTTCACGCTCTCGTTGGCGCATGCCGCAGTCGACCTCTGCTCCGGCGCCCTGTGGTCCCTGCTACCCTTCCTCGTCGTCGAGCGCCACTACAGCTACGCTGCCGTGGGCATCTTCGCTCTCACGGCCAGTCTGGGCAGCGCCGTCTTGCAGCCCCTCTTTGGCGCCCATGGCGACCGCCGCGAGGCAGTCTGGCTGTTGCCCGTGGGACTCATCGTTGCCGGTCTGGGCATCGGTGCCGTGGGGCTTACGCAAAGCTTTCCGCTCACGCTGGTGGCGGTGGCCGTCTGTAGTGTTGGTATCGCCGCCTATCACCCCGAGGGCGCCCGCTGGGCGCGCCTGGCCGCCGGCAGCCGTATTACCAGCGACATGAGCATCTTCTCCCTTGGCGGCGGCGTCGGCTACGCCCTGGGGCCGCTGCTGGTGGCCGCCGTGCTCGTGCCTCTGGGTCTCAAGGGCACGCTCGTGATCCCGATCGTGCCGTTCGTCGCCGCCGCCGCGGTGCTGATCGCTGTGCGTCGTCTGGGGTTGCGCTTGCCCGCCCATGCGCAGCGGCGCCGGCAATCTGCGGCCCACGGCCAGCAGTGGCCGGCATTTGTGCGCCTGCTTGTTTTCTACGCCGTCGCCAACGGTGTCACCACCGGCCTGCTCACCTACGTAGCACTATTTCTGGTCCATGCCCGGGCCGCCAGTCCCGGCCACAGCAACGTGATGACGAGCGTCCTCCTCGCCGCCGCCGCCGCCGGGACGCTCTTCGGTGGCGTTGCCGCCCAACGCCTGGGCCGTCGTCTGGTGCTGGTCGTGCCGCAGCTTCTCCTGGCGCCGGCGATTGCCCTGCTGCCGAGCCTTTCTTTCGCTGCCATGATCCCCGTGGTGATCGTGATCGGGGTCACCATGAACGCCAACATGAGCATCGCTCTGGTACTTGCGCAGGAGTACCTGCCGGCGCGCATGGGCCTCGCCACCGGCCTTACGGTCGGGCTCTGCGGCGGCGCCGGCGGGCTCATTGTGGCCGCTCTCGGCGTGCTCGGTGACAGCGCCGGACCCGGAGCCGTGCTCTATGTGCTCGCGTGCCTGCCGCTCGTTGTCGCGGCGGTATCGGCTTCGCTGCCGCGGCCCGCGGCCGCTCCGCCGGAGACCGTGTGGAGTTTGCATGCGAAGGTCGGGCGCTAAAGGATGAGCGGCTCCTGGCTCACGGCGCGAGACGGCGGCTGGCGCGATCGCAATGGCGAACAGCTTGGTCCCTGCGATATTCTGAGTTGCCTCATCCTGTGAGCGCAGCGATTCCACGCGTTCAGCTCGTTTTGCTTCGACTCGCAGGCAGGACCGGTTAACCGCTATCGAGGAGCAAATGATGTCTCTGGCCGAGAATCGCGCCGAGCACGACCTTCTTGGTGATCGTCAGGTGCCTGTCGCCGCCTACTACGGCATCCACACGCTACGGGCCTGGGAGAACTTTCCCATCACCGGCATCGCCATTTCGACGTACCCGGACCTCGTCAACGCTTTGGCGGCCGTGAAACATGCCGCCGCCGCTGCGAATCGTGACCTCGGTCTGCTCTCGGCCGAAAAGGCCGCAGCGATCCTGACGGCCTGTGAGGAGGTCCGATCGGGCCTGCTGCACAACCAGTTCATTGTCGACGTTATCCAGGGCGGCGCCGGGACCTCGGCGAACATGAATGCCAACGAGGTCATCGCGAACCGGGCCCTCGAGCATCTCGGCCACGAGCGCGGCGAGTATGCGTTTCTGCATCCGCTCGATGACGTCAACATGGGGCAGAGCACCAATGACGTGTACCCAACGGCAGTGAAAGTGGCGTTGCGCTGGGCGGCCGAGCGTCTGCTCGCGGCGATGGGTATTCTGCGGGTCGCTTTCGCTGCCAAGGCAGCCACGTTGACCGAGGTCGTGAAGGTTGGGCGTACGCAGCTGCAGGACGCTGTTCCCATGACGCTCGGACAGGAGTTTACGACCTATGCGGTCATGATCGGTGAAGACGAGCATCGACTTGCCGAAGCCTGTCGGCTCATCGAGGAGGTAAATCTGGGCGGCACTGCCATCGGGACACAACTCAACGCCCCACCAGGCTACTCCGAGCTTGCAGTTCGCTACCTGAGCGAACTGAGCGGTATTTCGCTGACCATTTCGCCGGACCTTATCGAAGCAACTCAGGACCCGGGATCCTACGTTCAGTTCTCTGGTGTCCTCAAACGAATCGCCGTCAAGGTGTCCAAGATCTGCAACGACTTGCGGCTGCTGTCCTCCGGCCCCCGGGCGGGCCTCCATGAAATCAACCTGCCCCCCGTCCAGGCCGGCTCGAGCATGATGCCGGGGAAGGTCAACCCGGTCATCCCGGAGGTGGTCAACCAGATTGCCTTCGAAATCATCGGTAACGATGTCACCGTCAGCATGGCCGCTGAAGCCGGTCAGCTGCAACTTAATGCCTTCGAACCGATCATCGCGCACGCTCTCTTCGAAAGCACGACGCACTTGGAGATGGGATGTCGTACGCTCGCTGAGCGTTGCGTCGGCGGAATCACGGCAAACGTCGGCCATCTCAGGACCCAGGTGGAAAACTCAATCGGGCTGGCGACGGCGCTCAATCCCATCATCGGCTACGCCCAAGCTACCGCCGTCGCACAAGAGGCTGCCGCGACAGGCCGGACGGTGTACGACATCGTCCTGTCGAGTGGACTCTTGAGCAAGGAGCGGCTTGACGAGATCCTGAGCCCGGAAGCACTGGCGGGTGTACCGGCACAGACCCACCCACCAGAACGCGAACTTTGATCGTGGTGGGCATCCTCATCGACGCGAAGCAGGGTCGCAGGACCGCGGCGTACGGCAGCGGGGGAGAGGCGGCCATGACCGCCTAATTCTGGCGGTCATCGGCCCTGTCCGACGCGGCTCCGGATCAGCGCGGTATACTTGATTTTCTCGCGGCGGTCAGCGCCCACCGGCGTTTGACGGCCGCGAGCCCACTTCCTCGACCGCTGGGTCTGACGCTTGCGCCCACGGTTTGCGAAAACGCGAAGACAGTCAGGATCAGGCTCAGTGAAGGCAGTTGTGTTACTAAGTGGAGGCTTGGACTCGACGCTCTGTGCAACGATGGCCGAGCGGGAGTTTCACGAGGGCGCTCTGGCGCTAACCATCCTCTACGGCCAGAAACACGAGCGAGAAGTCGGAGCAGCCGAGCGAGTCGCTGCGCATCTGCACATGCCCCATGAGACTGTCCAGCTTGAGGCTTGCTTGTTTGCTGGTGGCGGCTCGGCACTCATAGACCCTGGCGAGGAGGTTCCCTCGATCGGCTACGATGAGATCGCGGGGGTTTCGCCGCTGTACGTGCCGTTTCGCAACGGCATCTTCCTCAGCATGGCCACTGCCTTTGCCCTCAAGCACGACGCGTCGTACGTCTATTTTGGGGCACACGCGGAAGACGCTCAGCGGTGGGCATATCCGGATTGCACGCCGGAGTTCATCGGCGCAATGGCCAACGCGATCTATGTGGGCACCTACCACAAGGTGCGTCTGCTTACGCCGCTGCAGTGGATGGATAAGAAAGAGATCGTGCACGCGGGCCAGCTGATCGGCTCCCCCGTTCATCTCACCTGGTCCTGCTACCGCGGCGGCGAGGTTGCCTGTGGAGCCTGTCCCACCTGCCGCTCTCGCCTCGCCGCGTTTCAAGCCAATGGCATGGAAGACCCGATCGCCTACGAGGTGCTGCCTTGATGACGCTGAGCTACGTTGGCCACTTCGATGCCGCTCACAGGCTCGAACCCTATGAGGGGAACTGCAAGAACATTCACGGCCACCGCTGGTCTGTCAAAGTCGAGATCGGCCCC
>JBKQWK010000257.1:0-30804 GCA_052139595.1 Thermoleophilia bacterium
CCACTCATCACCGACAAGTTGCAGGCCATAGGGGTCGACAGTACGTTGTCTTTCTTCGTCACGGCCGATGGCGTAGTACATGAAGACGACTGTCTTGCGATCGGCGATCGCTGCCTGCAGCTTGGGTAGCGGTGCCACGCCGCGGAGGGCGTGTTCTTTGGGCAGCACAATCGGCGGCGCTGCTTCTGGCCCGGCGAGGAGTTCGGGCCGACCCTGGGCGAGGCTGACGAGGGCCAGGCGCAGCGGCTGGCTGTAGACGAAGCGGTTTTCGAGCACGAGCAGGCAGGCGGCCAGGGCCGACAGTTCTTCGCCGTTCAGCTCGACAGGTGGCAGGTAGTACGCTGAGGCCGGCAAGCGGCAGACTTCGCCGCCGGGACTCGGCTCTGACGTGATGGTGATGCCCAGCGCGGTGAGTTCGGCGCGGTCCTCGTAGAAACGACGCTTGAAGGCGTCGTCGGTCATGAGCGGATAGCCCTCGACCCGGCGGCGGATCTCGCTGACCGCGACTGGCTGGCCATGGCGGGCCAGCAGCAGAGCAACCAGCGAAAGACGGCGAATCAGCTTGTCGGCATCTTTGCTGAAGCCTTCTTCATGCGGCGCCCGCGGATTGGCGGCCATTCGTATCCTCCATTGGCGAAGAAGCGCTGGCGGTGCATCGTCGTTCTCTTTCATCATACCTGGGCCGGCAGTGTTGTGACGGCAGCGGAGTGAGTCTGGCCCGGCGGCGACTCCGCCTTGTCTTCAGCCGCGCAGCAGCGGTCGCGTCAGGCAGGTCGGTCCGCCTTCGGCTTTCAGCGAGAGTTCGTCGCCGCGATAGGTCTGCACGGTGCAGCCGGCCTCCTCGAGCATCCCCCGGGTCTCGGGGTTGCCCGCGAGCATGAGGCAGCGCCGCGGCGCTAAAGCGAGCACATTCGTACCCATGGTTTGTAGAAACTCCGCCTCCGGTACACGCACGAGTTCGACGCCCCGGGCGCGCAGATCCTGCCACAGGGCGACCGGAAGCTGCGGTTCGTAGACAACGGCAAGGTCGTCGTCGACCATGCTGATCAGACCGAGCAGGTGCAGGCAGGCGGCGGGACCGGTGAAGTAAGGCAGATCGACGCCGTGCACGGTCACACCTAGTGGTGCGAGCGCTTCGCCAAGCTGACGTACGCCTTCGCGGTTGGTGCGAAAACCGAGGCCGGCATAGAGCGTGTCGTGGTCGAGCCAAAGCAGATCACCGCCCTCGGCTCGCGCCTCGTCGTGAAGCTCGTAGATGACGGGGATGCCGAGACGGGCGAACACGCGACTCATCGCCGCCTCCTCACCGCGGCGCAACTCTTTGCCCATGTTCAGCAGCACCGCGCCGGCATCGGTGACGATTGCCGGATCAAAGGTGAAGATGGCATCGGCGTGCTCGGGCAGCGGCTCATCGTGATAGACGACATCAGCGCCGGCCGCGCGCAGAACGGCGACGAAGGCGTCGTGTTCGGCTTGGGCGCTGGCAAGCAGCGGCTGCGCCGTGTAGTGCCAGCGCTCGGGGTCGGCGCTACCGAACGCCGCCTCAGGCCGCTTTACCAGGACGCGGCGCAGCGGTGCCACCATGCCCTGGCTACCGTACTCACTCATCTGCTCTTCCTCCGTGGTCGCTTTCAGCCTAAGCGTACAACGAACAGAGGCCGGTCCGGCGCGCTGGGGGACCTGCGGCACGCCGGACCAGCCCAGAGTCTCACCTGGCCGCTGCCGCGATGATCGCGTCGAACTCCCGGCCCAGGTCGGCAGGGAACTTTACCGCCGGCGCGGCGAGAATCTCGCGCACCTTCTGCTGGGCCTTGGCGATGGTGCTGGGGCGCCCTGCGGCGACCCAGCTCTCGAACGTGCCGGTCTCGCCGAGGTGCGCCGACCACAGCTCGCGCACGTGTCGACGGGTGTGGTTGTCGAAAAGGTAGTTACCGTTGAAACCCATTTTGGCGATCAGATCTTTGGCGATCGTTTCGTCGCTCACCTCGATACCGTGCAGGATGCGCTTGACCATCCCCATGACCTCGTCGTCGACGACCATGTTTTCCAGGCAGAGGACGCGCGAGCCGTCGAGCAGGCCGGTGCCGAAGGTGACGTCGGCGCCGTTCAGGTAGGCCATCAGCATGGCGATGGTGTTCTCATAAGCGCTCTGGATGCCCGGCTCCTTGGCTGTCGTTGCCCCGGCGCCAAACCAGGCCGGCAGGCGGTAAAAGTCGGCCATGTGGCCCTGGATCGAACGCAGCAGAATGGCCTCAGGGGAGTTGCTTGCGTAAGCGCCGGAGTTCATGTACATAGCGGTTGGGCCGCCGCCGTGGATCACTTTGGCGCCGGGGTAGGCGAGCTGCACGAGCACGGTGGCGCTCAGCATCTCGGCGTTGTTGACGACCGCTGAGCCGGCGATCGTAATGGGGCCGGTGGCACCGAGAATTGGCATCGGGTAGAAGCTGATCGGAATGCCGGCCTCGGCAAGGGTCAGCGCCAGGTCCATGCCGAAGCGCTCCTGGTGCAGCGGGCTGACTGTGCAGATGATGGCCGTGAACATCGGCCGTCGGCGCAGCTCCTCCTTGCCGCCGGCGAGCGCTTCGGCCATGCGGATGAGGCTGCGCGCCTCCCAATCTTCCTTGATGCTGACGACGATGGTGTGCTTTTCACTGTTGCGCACGCAGGCGTCAAACTCGTGCAGCACGCGTGTCCCTGCCGGGTAGTCCTGCGCCGAGACGGCTGCCGAGGTGGCCGAGACATGGGGCAGAGCCTGGACAACTCTGGCGCAGTTGGCCACGTCTTCTTTGCGCGAGGAGCGGATGGTGCCGTCGAACTCGCGCACGCTGACGCCGCAGCCGTCGGAGCTGATGTAAACGTGTTCGCCGTCGAGCGGCAGGTCGTACTCGGGGTTGCGGGCGCCGAGCACGAAGCTCTGCGGCAGGCTGCGCAAGGCGCGTTCGCAGACAGCGGCGGGAATCTTCGCTACGGTGGTTTCGTAGTCGACCGTGGCACCGTTGGCGGCGAGGATGTCCAGCGCCGTCTTGCTGTAGAACTTGACGCCGACGGTTTCGATGATGTCGAGCGTGCTCTCGTGAATCTGCCTGACCTGGTCGTCGCTGAGCAGCGCCAGCTTGAGGCGCTTGCCGACGAAACAGCTATCTGCGTAGGCCATGGGTACTCCTTGTGTGATCGCGGGCGAGCGATATGAATCTGTACTCGGCAATAAATCTGTACTCTGACGCAAATCCGTGCTTGGACGTGCGTCGGCGCTGGCCGTTCACGGCGCCCTCAGGTCTCGACCGAAGCGATGATGCGTGCGAACTCGCGGCCCAGGTCGTCGGGCAGGGCGTCGGCCGGCGCCAGCGGGGTGGCCAGGATCTCGTCGACGATGCGGCGCGCCTTCTGCGCCGTGCTCGGCGCGCCGGCTGCTTGCCAGGCCGCCAGGGTGCCGACCTCGCTCAGGTGCGCCTGCCACAGTTCGCGCACGTGGGCGCGCGTCGGCGCAGCAAAAAGGTAGTCGCCGCGAAAACCCATCTTGGCGATCAGATCGACGGCCAGAGTTTCTTCGTCAACCTGCACGCCCTTGAGTAGGCGGCTGGTCATGGCAAAGGTTTCATCGGCAATGACCAGTTCTTCCAGGCTCATCTGCAGCACACTGTCGAGGAGGCCGGCGCCGAAGAGGAAATCGGCGCCGGCGAAGAACTCGAGGAGCATGCCGATGGTGTTCTCGTAGGCGGACTGGGCGCCCGGCTCCTTGCCCTTGGTGCCACCCCAGCCCAGGCCGGCCGGCATATGGTAATACCTGGCCATCTGGCCCTGTACAGCGCGCAGCAGCAGCGCCTCGGGCACATTGGCAAAGTACGCTCCGGTGCGCATGTAGAGCGCCGTCGGCCCACCGGCGTGAATCAGCCGCGCGCCGGGGTGGGCGAGCTGAATCGCGGTGACGGCGGCCAGAATCTCAACGTTGTTCATGACAGCGGTGCCGGCCGGCGTGATCGGCGCTGTGGCACCGAGAATCGGCATCGGGTAGAGCAGGATCGGGATGCCGGCCTTGGCCAGCGTAAAGGCGAGGTCCATGCCGAAGCGTTCCTGATGCAGGGGCGAGACGGTACCGAGGATCACTGAGAAGGTGGGCCGCGCGTACAGCTCTTTGCTGCCACCGGCAACTGCCTCGGCCATCTCGATGAGATAACGCGCCTCCCAGTCCTCCTTCATGCTGACGACGATGCTGTGCTTGGCGCTGCTGCGCATACAGGCGTCGAACTCGTGCAGCACGCGCGTCTCGACGGGGCAGTCCTGGGCGCTCACCAGAGCCGACGTCGCCGAGAGGTTAGGCAGCGCCTGCACGACGCGAGCCGCGTCGGCGACGTCTTGCTTGATTGAGTTGCGGACGGTGCCGTCGCCGTCGCGCACAAACGTTGCGCAACCGTCGCTGCTGAGGTATGCATGCTGGCCGTCGAGAGGCAGGTCGTACTCTGGCGTGCGGCCGCCGAGTGTGAAGGTCGACGGCAGCGTGCGCAGAGCCTGCTCGACGAGCTGCGGCGGGATCTTGGCCACGGTTGTTTCGTAGTCGACGGTGGCACCATGCTCGGCGAGCACGTCCAGGGCGCGGCGCGAATAGAAGACGACGCCGACCTCGTCGAGGAGCTCGAGTGAGGTGGCGTGAATGCGTTCGATCTCGGTGGCAGAGATGATCTCGAGCGCTGGTCGTGAGCCGATGAATCGACTGTCGGCGTGGGTCATCGGTCTCCTTTCTCAAGTTCAGCCAGGCTGTCAACGACAAATCGCCCGGCAACGAAGGGCGAGGTGACGGCACGCACCAGAGCGTCGTAGTCGACTCGGAACGACACGGTCTGGCCGGGCTGCAACGGCTGCGGCGCGATCAGCATACTGACGTCGCTGGTCGCGCCGGCAAGGTAGGCGTCCGGCAGCAACGGCGTGAGGCCGTCGGGATCGCAATCACGGCGGCCGATGTTAAGCAGAGCATAGTAAGCCGGCGAGTCGGGCAGGTGCACCTCGGGGACGTGGCCGAAGGCGTCGCGGCCGCAGGCGCCGCCAGGCGCCGGAGGCTTCGTCGAGCACTCGAGCACGATCGCCGTGAGGATCGGGTCAGTCCGTTGCAGGCCGGCGATCGGCGCCATACTCACGAAGTCGTAGCCGTAAAGTGGCCCGCCGCCGGAGCGCAGCTCGGTGCGCAGACGGGGCGCGTAACCGTCGAAATGCTGCAGACAGCAGGTGCCGCCGAGCGAGAGCAGAGCCTCGTCGACGCAGGAATCGGCGACGGCGAGCAGAACCTCCTCAGCCTGGCGAAAGAGCGACTGCGACGGTAGCTGGCCGCTGAGACAGGCGAAGTTCACGGCGATGCCGGCCAGGTTCACGCCGGCCAGGCCGGCGAGCTGGTCGGCGATCGCTGGGGCGTCGTCCGGCAAAACGCCTTCGCGACGATCGCCGAGGTCGACGGTGAGCAGGATCTCGATGGGGTAACCAGGGTTGTGCTCGCCTAATAGGCGGGCGGTGGCGACGTCACTGAGCAGCACACGATCGCAGACCTGCGCCGCCGCTTCGCACTCGGCCGGCTGCGGCGGGCGGATGAGGATGAGCGGTGCCAGCGCCTGGCCGGCGAGCCGCACGAGGCTGGGCAGGCGACTGTCGGCGAGGCCGGCGGCACCGGCCGCGAGCATCGCCCGCCCAACCGCCGGCTCGCCGTCGACGGCCTTGGTGACGCCGACGAGTTCGATTCCCTGGCTCAGCAGGCGGCCGGCGAGCAAGCGCGTGCGCTGACCGATATCGGCCAGGGAAAGCACGAGTTCAGGGTAGACAGTCATCCGCTGGGGCTTACTGATCTCGGCCATGGAACCTCATTTCGGGAGCAGGAGAACAACTGCTGGTGCCTGAGCGAGGAGGGCCGCCGTGCGTCACGCGAGCGACTGATTGGCCGCCGAGGGGCGAGGCGAACGGGAAGAGCCGAGCGGGTACTAAAAGTCGTGAAACTTGCCGACCGAGAAGGCGGCGGACTTGTGATCAAGGTGAGGCCCGATGACCCCGTAACCCATCGGAATCTCCTGCCGTGGAAGGGCGTTGGCGGGCAGTATACTTGCCCGACCCTGGTCTGTAAATCCTCGTCCTGGGAGGCTCACATGGTGGAAGTTGCCCACTTGGATGTTCGCGACGAGCATCTGCTCGTCGACGGGATCGACATTGTCGATTTGGCGGCGCGCAATCACACGCCTTTCTTTCTCTTCAGCCAGCGCGAGCTGGCGGCCAATCTCGCTGGGTTGCGGCAGGCATTTGAAAGTCGTCATCCGACGACCGAGATCTTCTTTGCCAGTAAGGCCTGTTCGAATCTGTGGTTTCTCGAGCAGGTGCGCCGTGGTGGCATGAACGTAGAAGTCAATGCCGGCGGCGAACTCATGAAGGCCAGCCGAGCTGGCTTCAGCGGCAATCAGGTCGTCTTCAACGGCGTCGCCAAGACGGAGGCCGAGATTGCCACCGCCATTCAGTTTGACACTCGGGCGATCATCGTCGACTCGCTCTTCGAGCTGGAGCGAGTCGCCACTGTGGCCGCAGCGCTGCATCACCACGCTAACGTTGCCGTGCGTGTCGACGTCGATGTGCCGACGCTCACGCACCCCGGCCTGATGACAACTCACGGCGGTAAGGCCGGCATCGACATTGACGATACGGTGGAAGCCTTCGGTCGCGCCGGCCAAGCCGAGTGGCTGAACGTCGTCGGTCTGCACATGCATATCGGTTCGCAGATAACCAGCGTCGAGCCGTACCGTCAGGCGATGACAACCGCGCTCGATTTGATTGACAAGGTCGAGGCGCAGACCGGCGTCCGTCTCGAGCACCTCAACGTCGGCGGCGGCATCGCGATTCCGTATCGCGAGTTGCCGGCGGTCTGCGAGCCGAGCGACTACTTCTGTTCGACCTTGACGCCCGCCGAGTACGCGGCCGCGATCTGCGATCCTCTGCGCGAACGCCGTCCAGAGCTGCGCCTCTTCCTTGAGCCCGGTCGTTCGGTGGCCGGCACGACGGCTGTGCTCGTGTCGCGCGTCGAGAACGAGAAGGTCAAAGGGGTGCGCGATGCCGATGGCACGCGCATTGATGAGGAACGCTGGTTGACCGTCGACGCCGGTTTCAACACGCTCCTCGAGCATACCAACTATCACTGGTATTACCGTGCAATTGTGGCCGGCCGCGCCGCGGAACCAAGTGACGGCCAGTTTCGTCTTGCCGGGCCGCTCTGCGACGGCGGCGACGTCTTTGCCGGCGACAACAATCAGCTCACGCGCCGCCTGCCAGCGGCAACAACGGTTGGCGACGTGGTCGTCTTTCTCGACGCTGGCGCCTACTCACTCGAGATGATGAGCCAGTACAACGGTCGTCCCCGGGCAGCTGCGTACGCTGTCGTCGACGGCGACGTGCGGCAGATTCTGGAGCGAGATTCGTTCGACGATCTGATTGCCCATGATCTGCCCGGCGTCGAATAGCCGCTAGAGATCGGCAAGTCGCTCCAGGTCGGGCGTTACCGGCAGCTCGACCGCGCGCGTGCAGTACTCGTCGGCGCGCGGCAGAGCCGGACGGGGCAGCTGATGGCTGAATGGCGCGGCATGATGCAGGGCATGCGGATGCCGCACCACGAGGCCGAGGGCTGCCAGCCGGGCCGAAAGTGCCGCCAGCTGCTCCGCATTCTCGGCCAGTAACGCCACGGTTTCGTCCGCAGACGTGGCGATATCCGCCGAGCCATCGGCGAAGACGGTTTGAACGCCGTGCGCCTCGGCGTCGCGGCGCGCTTGGGCCGAGAGCTGGCGGCGCTGAAGCAGCTCTGTCTCGAGGCCGGCGAGGCGGCGGACACCCGCCGCCGCCGCCGCTTCGTCGATGCGATAGCCGTTGCTGAGAGTGATGTCAAGCGAGTGCTCGAGGCCGTTGTCGTCGGTGGCGGCGGCGCTTGAGCGCAAGCCTTCGAGCTGCCGCCGCTGGGCAACATCAACACAGGTGATGAGTCCGCCGCCGTCGGGCTGAGCCTGCAGAGCAAAGACACCGAGGTGCCCGAACGTGCCGACGAGCTGACCGCCGAGCCGGGCGCCAAGGGCGCAGGTGCAGTCTTCGATGAGCTTCAGATGATGGACCTCGACCATGTGTAGAAGTTCACTGAGCGGTGCGGGATGGCCGTGTCTGTGAGCGACGACGATCGCTCGCGTTGCCGGCGTGAGCCGGGCCTCCACGTCGGCAGGGTCGAGCACTGGCAGCTCGACGGCAATGATGTCGGCCAGCACCGGCCGGCCGCCGGCTAAGGCTACCAGCGTTGGCAGACCGGCCTGGGCGAGGGCAGGGATGATCACCTCGTCACCATGCTGCAGATTGAGGCTGAGAAGGGCGAGGTGCAGGGCGGCTGCTCCACTGGCGACGGGGACAACTTCGCGGCTATCGAAAAAGTCCATCGCCCGTTCGCGCACCAGCTGGGCCTGACTGCCTTGCGTGAGCCACCCGGATTTGAGGGCGTCACTGTCGTCGTGCCTGGCGGCTCTCGTATCGCGCGATCCGCCGCCGGGAAACTGAATGATATTGTTGTTCGTGCGCGCCTCCTTGTGCAGGGCGCACCGCGGCGCCCTCGGACTCGATGCTCGCTAGCTGCATACCCATTCATCCCCTGTTGCGACACGTTGACGGCTGGTTGCGTTCCTGTTGATCGCGCCACGATGATGGCACGGTGAATGGCAGTGATGACTGACAGACAGGCAGGTGAACCGGGAGCGGCGATTACTCTGCCGTGGCGGGCTCGACTCTGGCGCGATTTCGTCGCCGGTTTGCGGTCGGGCCTCTGGACCTTCTGGACGTTGGCGCGGATCATGATTCCTGCCTACGCTGCGGCGCTGATCCTGCAGAAGGTTGGCGTGATCGGAGTCCTTGCTCACATCGCCCAGCCGGTGATGAAGCTGGTCGGACTACCCGGCGGTGCCGCCGTGCCGCTGGTCGTCGGCTACGTTCTCAATACGTATGCGGCCATCGGCGCCATGCTCGTTTTACACCTGACCGGCCAGCAGATCACCGTGCTGGCGCTGGCCGTTCTCATCGGCCACAATCTGCTCGTCGAGGGAGCGGTACTCCAGAAGGCGGGCGTGAACGGGGTTGCTTTTGGCATCCTGCGGGCCCTTGCTGGCCTGCTCGCTGCCGGCTTCGCCAATCAGCTCATGGGACTGCTGCGATGAAGGAGCTGGTACACACCTTTCTGCTCGGCTCGTGGGATCTGCTCTACAAGGTCTTTCTCATCGTCATCCCGATCATGGTCTTCCTGAGATGTTCGAGGGCACGCGGCCGTTTCGGGCGCTGGTGCATCTCTGGTCGCGGCTGGTGGGGCGCTGGCTGGGCATGAGCGAGCAAACTGCAGCCCCGACCGTGGTCGGCTTTCTGTTTGGCATCGCCTACGGCGGCGGCGTGATCGTGCGTGACACGCGTCGTCATGGCCTCGGCCGTCGCCAGGTATTTCTGATGAGCGTTTTCCTCAGCATGGTGCACGCGATCTTTGAGGACACCGCCGTCTTCATTGCGGCTGGGGCGAGCTGGGTCTGGATCATCTGGTTTCGGCTCTTCTGGGCGGCGGCGGTGACCCTTGCCATGGGGGCTGGGGCGAGCTTCTGGATCCGTCAGCGGCGTCGTCGAGATTGACAGACGACGGCCTTCCCGCTAAAGTTGACAAAATAAGTCAACTTTAGGCACAGCGCGTTGGGAGATCAGATCCAATGAATATCTCGACCAAGAGCAGGTACGCCGTGCGTGCTCTGGTTGAACTCGCCGAACGTACCGCCGTCGACCCGGGTCGTCCCGTTCGCCTCACTGATATCGCCGCTGGTCGTGAGCTTCCGCTGCAGTTTCTGGAGCAGCTCTTCTCTGCCTTGCGTCGGGCTGGCGTTTTGCACAGTCGGCGCGGTGCCAGTGGCGGCTATGTGTTCGCTCGGCCGCCGGAGCAGGTGACCGTTCTCGATGTCGTCGAAGCTCTTGACGGTCTGCTTACGCCGGCGACCTGCACCCAAGGCGAGTGCGAGCGCTTGCCCGGTTGCGGCGCCGCTTCTGTCTGGATTGCGGCCAAAGATGCCGTCGAGCAGGTTCTGGCAGCGAGCACGATCGCCGATCTGGTGGAGCGTGAGCGACAGGCGCGCGCAGGCGCGACCATGTACTACATCTGATGGAGCGCTGATGACGGGTGACGAAGAATGGCGACGATGGGCGAAAGCGAATGATGTTCACGAATGGTGACGACGTGGATCGCCGTCGCACTCCGGAGGGAGAGTCTGCGGAGCAGTCCGTGGAGGCGGCGGGCGCAGCCTTGCCGCCCAGCTACGAGGCTCTCGCCGCCGTCTTGGCACCCCTGGATAGGTTGTGTGTCGCTTTCAGCGGCGGCGTGGATTCGTCCTTGCTGCTCGCCGTCGCCGCGCGCACTCTGGGCACCGACCGGGTACTTGCCTTCACGGCCGTCAGCGAGACGTATCGTGATGACGAGCTGGCTGGCGCCCGTGCTTTTGCGGCTGATCGTGGCGTGTCGCACGTTGTGGCACGCACGGCCGAACTAGCCGACGAGAACTTTAGCGGTAATCCGCGGCGGCGCTGCTACTACTGCAAGCGTGAGCTGCTGGGCAAGATGCGCGTTGCGGCCGCGGCGGCCGGCATGAGCGCGCTCGCCGATGGTGCCAATCGTGATGACCTCGGCGACGAACGTCCCGGGCTCGAAGCCGCTGCTGAGGCTGGCGTTCGCCATCCGCTCATTGAAGCTGGCCTGGATAAGGCGGCGGTACGCGAGCTTTCCCGCGTCCTTGGCCTGCCGACGTGGGACAAGCCGCAGCAGGCCTGTCTGGCGTCGCGTGTGCCCTATGGCTCGCCGATCACGGCGCAGAAGCTGCGCCAAATCGCCGCCGGCGAAGATGTGCTGCGGGATCTCGGCTTTACCAGCTGTCGTCTGCGTCACCACGGTGACGTGGCCCGTCTCGAGGTCGCCGTCGCCGACATCGAGCGCGCCAGCGGTATCACCCGCGCGACGCTCACACGTCGTCTGCATGGGCTGGGCTTTACCTACGTGACGTTGGATCTTGATGGTTTCCGCTCGGGTAGCATGAATGAGGGACCGTCATGACGGTGAAGCGGGTGGCGACCGTTGGCCAGAGCTGGTGGTCGCTCGTCAGCGGTGAGCGCCGTGACAGAGGGCAGACGCGAAGAACTACGAGGTGGTTGACATGATCGGCAAAGTTATCGGTCTCGGGGCGGCGGTTGGCGGCGCCTGCGTGGCACTGGGCCGTAGCGGCCCCGGTTGCCGAGCCGTCGCCCAGGCGCGCCGCGACGTGCGGGCCGTCCGTGAGCGCGATCCGGCGGCGACGAGCGCGTTTGAGGTCGTCACTTCGTACAGTGGTCTGCACGCGCTGTGGCTGCATCGCGGCGCTCATAAACTGCACGAAATGGGTGTGCCGGTGCTGCCGCGCTGGGTGAGCCAGTTCAGTCGTCTGGTCACCGGTATCGAGATTCATCCCGGCGCCCAGATCGGCGAAGGCTTCTTCATTGACCACGGCTCGGGTGTTGTGATCGGCGAGACAACCGAGATCGGCAACAACGTCACCCTGTATCAGGGGGTGACGTTGGGCGGCACCGGTAAGGAGACCGGCAAGCGTCATCCTACGGTCGGCGACAATGTTGTCGTTGGCGCTGGGGCAAAAGTTCTGGGCTCCATCACGGTCGGCGACAACGCCAAAATTGGCGCCGGCAGCGTGGTTGTGCAAAACGTGCCCAAGAATGCCACCGTGGTTGGTAACCCGGGCCGTCCGGTCATGGTCAACGGCCAGCGTGTCGGTATCCCTGACATCGACTACACGCATCTGTCCGACCCGGTCGCCGAGGCGATGAAGTGCCTTGTCACGCGCATCGTCGAGATGGAGACTGAACTCGACCTGATTCATCCCGATCGCAAGGGCACGCGTCGCGCGGCGGTGCTCAAGACCGAGCAGGTGTTCAGGGATCTGTTCGGCATCGAATTCGTTGAGGGCGCCGGCATTTGAGTTCCCACTGGGTATGCTAGGATTGAGCCTGTAACCTCACTGCGAACGGAGCTGATCGTCTCATGAGCAAGGTCCGGCGTCTCGTCCTCGATGTGCTGAAGCCGCACCAGCCAACAATGCTTGTTCTGGCCGACAAGCTCGGCGACCTGGAGGGCGTGCATGGTGTCGACATCACCCTGTTCGAGATCGACAACAAGGTTGAGAACATCAAAATCACCCTCGAGGGCGACGACATTGACTACCAGGAAGTTGCCGAGGCAATCCAGGATTCGGGTGGCAGCGTGCACTCCATCGACAAGGTTTCGACCGGCAGGGAGCTCATCGAAGAGGCCGAGACCCCGCAAGATGCCGGCGCGCGCTGGATGCGCTGATCCGGCGTCTGCCTGACCGGTGAACGCCGGCCCCCTCAAGTCCCCGCTCGGCTGGCTGCATGTCCGCTTCGATACTCTGAGCCGCTATCATGAGGTGGCCGAAGTGGGCGGCATTCTGCGCCGCTACTTCGTCATGAACGCTTTTGACGGTGTGTTGACGACCCTGGGAGTGCTGGTTGGTGGTTACGTCGGCGGTGTGCAGGAGGCCCGTGTCGTCATCAGCCTCATTCTGACGACTGCCGTCAGTATTGGCGTGGCTGGGTTTTACGGGTCGTATCTCGTTGAACGCGCCGAACGCGGCCGTGCTCTGCGCGAACTCGAAGAGTCGACTCTCAGCAGCCTCGAGGACACGACCATTGCGGCGGCCAGCACATACGCGACGATCGTCCTTGCGCTGACCGACGGTTTGTCGCCGTTTCTCGCCGCCCTGATCGCGATGGCACCGTTCTTCTTCGCCACGGTCATCGGTGTTCATGCGGCCTACCTAGCCAGCGGCGCCATCGCTTTTGTCGAACTGTTTGCACTTGGTGCCTTTCTCGGCCACCTCTCGCGCGAGCGACTTATCTGGTCAGGCACCAAGCTCACCCTGGCGGGTGGCGTGGCGCTGCTGCTCAGCGTCCTTCTCGGCTCGGGAGTGCATCGGTGAGCGGCGGGCGCGATGAGGCCGCTGCGCGTAAGCTGCTTGTCGGCCTCAATGAGCCGCAGCGCCAGGCAGTTGAACACGGCGAGGGTCCCCTGCTGATTCTCGCCGGTGCCGGCTCGGGTAAGACGCGGGTGCTTACGCACCGTGTCGCCTACCTCATCAAGGCATACGGCGTGCAACCGGGTGAGATTCTCGCGATCACGTTTACCAACAAGGCTGCCGGCGAGATGAAGGTGCGCATTGAAGAACTCGTTGGTCCGGTGGCGCAAACGATGTGGATCAGCACCTTTCACAGCATGTGCGCCCGCATTCTGCGCCGTGAGGCGCAGCGCCTGGGCTACTCGTCGAGCTTCTCGATCCACGACGAGGATGACCGTCGCCGTCTCATCAAGCGTTGCCTGGAGCAGCTCGAAATCGATCCCAAACGCTTCACGCCGGAGTCGATCGCGCGCACCATCAGCGATGCCAAGAATCAGCTTCTGGACGCTGTCGCCTACGGCGAGCAGGTCGGCAACTTCTACAGCAAGGCGGCAGCGCAAGTCTATGAGCTGTACGAGAAGAAGCTCATGGAGATGAATGCCATGGACTTCGACGACTTGCTCATGCGCACGGTACACCTCTGTGAACGCTTTCCGGCGCGCCTGGAGCACTACCAGCGCGCTTTCCGTTTCGTGCTCATCGACGAGTATCAGGACACCAATCACGCTCAGTACCGGCTGGCCAATCTGCTCGCGGAAAAGCACCATAACATCGCTGTCGTCGGCGACGACGACCAGAGCATCTACTCATGGCGCGGCGCCGACATCCGCAACATCCTCGAGTTCGAGCGCGACTATCCGGATGCCACTGTGATCAGGCTGGAGCAGAACTACCGCAGCACGCAGCCGATTCTTGACGTTGCCAATGCGATCGTCGCCAACAATCGCCAGCGCAAGGGCAAGAACCTGTGGACGGGGCGCGGGGAGGGCCAACTGGTCCAGGTTGTCGAAGTTAACGATGAGCGAGCCGAAGCGCAGTTCGTGGCCAGCGAGGTGCAAAGGCTCCTCGCTGGCGAAGCGCAGCAGGGACGCTCCTTTGGACCGCGCGAGATCGCCGTCCTCTATCGCACTAACGCCCAGAGCCGCGCTCTGGAAGAGCAGTTCGGCCGCTACGCCATCAATTACCAGGTGATCGGCGGACCCAAGTTCTACGAGCGGGCCGAGATCCGCGACCTGATCGCCTACCTCACGGTGCTGGTCAATCCCGACGATGAGTCGCGCCTGCTGCGGATTGTCAATCAACCGAAGCGTGGCCTCGGCCAGACCAGCATCGGTCGCCTGCAGGCACAAGCGGCGGCCATCGGCGAAAGTTTCTGGCGGACACTGGCCGCTGCCGACGAGGTTGCCGGGCTGACGCCCGCGGCCACCAACGGGTTCCTCAACTTCGTTGCCTTGATCGAGGGACTGCAGGCCGGCCTCGAGGGCCGGCCGGCAGCGGCCGTCGTGCGCGATGTTCTCAGCGAGAGCGGTTACGAGGCGGGGTTGCGCGCGCAGAACACGCTCGAGGCCGAGGGTCGGCTCGAAAACCTGGAGGAGTTCGTTGGCGTGGCGGCTGAGTACGACCGTCGCGCTGCCGAGCCGTCACTGGCCGGCTTTCTGCAGGAAATCTCGCTGTACGCCGACGTTGACGCGTACGTCGACACGAGCGAGATGATCACCCTGATGACCCTGCACAACGCCAAGGGCCTCGAGTTTCCGGTTGTCTTCGTTACCGGCATGGAAGAGGGCGTCTTTCCCCATCAGCGCTCAATCGACGAACAGAATCTCGAGGAGGAGCGCCGCCTGGCCTACGTTGGCGTGACGCGGGCGATGGACTGCCTCTACCTCGTGCACGCTCGGGCACGCAGTCTGTGGGGCACCTCGATGTACAACACGCCGTCACGCTTTCTCGGCGAGATACCGCCGGGGCTGGCCGAGAAGAGGGTTATCGGCGGCCGGGCGACGGGCTCTGGTGGTTGGAGCGGCAGTGCAGACGGCTGGGGTACTGCGGGCGCCAGCCGGTCGAGGGGTGCTCGACCGGGGGGTGCTCGACCGGGGAGCGCCGTCGGCCGTGGCGGCTACGGCAGCCGCGGCGCTGCTAGTCGCGACGCCGGTCGTGACGACGACAGTCTCGGAGAGCAGGTTGTCAAGCAATACTTCAGCCCCGGCGAACGCGTATTGCATGCCATTCTCGGCGAAGGCACGGTGGTCAGTGTCGAAGACAACGGCATCGTGCTCGTGCGCTTTGCCAACGACAACTCGGAGCGCCGCCTTATGGCTAGCGTCGCGCCGCTGCGCAAGCTGCACGGCTGACCGGGGAGTGGCATCTGCCGGGCCGGAGTCTGCAGTAGAGTTAGCGCGACCAGGCAGACCATTCACGAGGAGGAGCCAATGGCCGTCGATGTCGAGCACCGCGGTGCCGTTGCCGTTGTCACGATCAACCGTCCCGAGGCGCTCAACGCGCTCAACGTCGCCACTACCCGTGAGATGCACACGGTTGTGGGTGAACTCGCCGACGATGAAGCAGTGCGCGCCGTCGTCCTTACCGGCGCCGGCGACAAGAGTTTCGTCGCCGGTGCCGACATCGCCGAGTTTCGCGACCTGACGCCCGAAGAGGCGCGTCAGGCCAGCTGGCTGGGAGGTGCGATGTGCGCGGCGATCGAAAGCGCGCCGCAACCATGGATCGCCGCCGTCAACGGTTTTGCTCTTGGTGGTGGCTGCGAGCTGGCTTTGGCCTGCGACGTGCGCTTTGCCAGTGAAAAGGCCAAATTCGGCCAGCCCGAGGTCTCGCTGGGCATCACGCCCGGCTTTGGCGGCACGCAGCGCCTGCCGCGGGCGGTCGGCCTGGGCTGGGCTAAGTATCTCTGCCTGAGCGGCCGCGTCATTCGCGCCGACGAAGCTCTGCGCATTGGCCTCGTGCAGGCGGTGCTGGCGCCGGACGAGCTGCTGCCGGCAGCGCTCAAGCTGGCTGACGAAATCTGCGCCAAGGCGCCGCTGGCAGTGCGATACACCAAGTCGGCACTGCAGCATGCGCTGAGCGTTGCGGTGGGTAGTGGTTGCGAGATCGAGCGTGATCTTTTCGCGCTAAGCTTCGCGAGTCAGGACCGTGTTGAAGGCCTGGAGGCTTATGCGCAGAAGCGGCCGGCCGACTTCAGGGGCAAGTGAGCCCGGGCAAAGCGCGCGGGCTGCCGCCCCGACGTTCAACCGCCGGCGGCGGTTAACAGGCGTGCCAGCACTGCGAAGATGCCTGGCGTGGCGGCAACCTCGATGTCGCTAGCCTCTTTCACAGCTGCGGGCGTTTCGCTGGTGAGGGCGGCGACGGCGTAGCCGGCGCGCCGCCCCGGCGACGCTGAGGATGAGCGTACGCCAGAAGCTGCCCACTGATGCACGGCCTCGAATCCGGTGACGTCAGTTAGGTCGTCGCCGCAGAATACGGCCGTGAGGATGTGGGCGTGCGTGTTGAGTATCTCAACCACCGCTGTGCCCTTGTTCAGTGGTAGCGGTGGCCGCACCTCGACGACGAAATGGCCGGTCGCAACCGTCAGCCCGGCTGCGCGCGCCGGTTCCGCAACCTCGTCCTCGATCGCCGTTCGTGCCGTCGCGGGGTCGGCGGTGTTGCGGTAGTGCACGGCGACGACGGTTCGTTTGTCTTCAACTACGACACCAGGCCAGCGTGTCGCCAGCGCGACGGCGCGACCGACGAACGCGTGCACAGCGTCAACGTACGCCTCAGCCGCCGCGGCGCTGTGGACCACGCCGTTCGGCTCCATAATTTGCAGTCCATGTGTGCCCACGTAGGCGACGCCGTCGATACCAACGAGCGCGCGGCTCTGCGCCAGGTCGCGGCCGGTTGCGAAGGCGAGCAGGCCGAGGTGCGTCGCCAGGGCCGCCAGCGTGGCTCGGGTGCGAGCTGGCACGGCGGCGGCAAAGGGGTCGGCGACAATCGGCGCGATCGTGCCGTCGACGTCACAGAAGAGGGCCGTTGCCTGCGGCGCCACGGCCACGGCTGCGATCAGCTCGTCGAGTTTGGCTGCGCCCTTCAGGATAATCTCAGGCATGATGACAAGCCTATCATTGCCATCGCATCGCATCGCATCGCATCGCATTGCACGGCACCGCACCGCATTGCATGCATCGCAGCGCATCAGGAATGTGAACCAGGGTCAAAGCGTCGATGGTCTCTGCGTTGGCCGGGCCCCGTCTGACTTCACCAGTGTGTGACGGGCGCGTGGCGAGTTATGGGGATAAAGTCGCGACCGTCGTTTGCCGAAGAGAGAACGGTGATGACTGGCAGAGAGATACAGGGCGGAGGATACTCGTGTGGTCGGCCGCACGGCGACCTGTCTGACGACGCGTACCGCAAATCCATTCTCTTCGGCCTGATTGAGGAACGTTACCTGTACAGCGGCACGTTGACTCAGTTTGCCGCCGACGTGCTTGCGGTGATTGCCTGCGCGGTCACCGTGCCGGTAGCGTTCACGGAGGGCTTTCTGCGCGCCTACCTGAGCATCGAGAGGATTGACGAGACCGTTGACGGGCGCCTGAAAATCATCCCGAAGCAAGGGGCCAGCATGGCGGCCATCATCCACGATGCCGATGAGATCACCGCCAGGGTCGATCCCGGATCTGTCTTCAACCCCGTCGTACGCAAGCGGCTCGATCTCGTGCGCGAGCCGTCGCGCGAGGCCGTGGTGCAAGATATCAAGCAGCTTCCGCGTCTGGCTGACGACGAACTGATGGATGCCCTGCGAGCACTGCAGCGCGTAGCGCAACGTCGCGCCGGCGCAGCGGACGCCGGCGCGGCGTCGACTGACTACGTACGGGTGCGCCTCGACGCTATTCGCAGAAACGTGCGCCAGTACCAAGCGGGCAAGTCCGGCAGCGCGCCGTCGCTTCGCGCGACGCCTTCGCTGGCCACCGCGCTTTCGCCTCGCGCCGCATCGTCGCCCCGAACTGCGCCGTCGCCCCGCACCGCACGGTGGCTCCCCGTTGTGCCGTCGCCGGCGGGCGACCAGTAGCGCCGCCGGCAGCGAACGAGCCACAGCCCGCCAGAGCAGGATTCGGGCTCTGGCCGGCTAATGTGTCGACAATCGTGGATCACTTTTCCGACAGACTTGCCGAAGCGATCACCAGGCGTCGCAGTGTCGTCTGCGTCGGCTTGGATCCTGATCTTGCCAAGTTGCCGCTCGACCTGCGTGCAACCTATGCCGCTCAGGCGGCGACACTGGGCAACGACGCGGCAGTCGCCGCCTGTTTTCGTGAGTTCTGCTGCGGCATCATTGCTGCGACGGCTACGGTTGCTGCCTGCGTGAAGCCACAGGCGGCCTTCTTCGAGCAATATGGCGCCGCCGGCTGGCAGGCGCTCGCCGACGTCATTGCCTGCGCGCACGAGCATGAGCTGCTGGTCATTCTGGACGTGAAGCGCGGCGACATCAGCAGTACCGGCGAGGCGTATGCGCGGGCTGTTTTCGGCGGTGCCCCCGGCTTCGCCGGCGCGACCGCCGGCCTGGGCGCGGACGCAGTCACCGTGAGTCCCTACCTCGGTGACGATTCCCTGACTCCGTTCACCAACTATTGCGCTCACGGCAAGGGCGTTTTCGTGCTCACGCGCACCAGCAATCCCGGCGCCAGTCGTCTGCAGGAACGTATCTGCGACGGTCGCGCCCTGTACCTGCACGTGGCCGATCTCGTCGCCGAGCTCGGCGCTGCTCATATGGGAGCCGGCGAGTTCAGCGACGTCGGCGCGGTGGTTGGGGCGACGGCGCCAGCCGCCTTGCGAGCTGTGCGCGCGACGCTGCCACATGCTTTCCTGCTCGTGCCCGGCTATGGTGCCCAAGGGGCGGGCACGCGCGATCTGGCTGGCCTTGCCGGCGGCAAGAGCGCCGGCCTGATCGTCAACGCGTCGCGATCCATCCTTTACGCGCCCCCCGCGAAGGGTGAAGAATACCGGTTAGCGGCGACACGAGCCGCCGAACAGATGCGCCAGCAACTCGAGTTCCTTCTATGAGCGATGAGCCAACAGAACGTGGTGACAAAGCAGGCAGGCGGCGTTCGCCACCGGGCAAGAGCGGCGCTGCCGGCGCGCCGGCAGCGGACGCGGTCGGGCCGGCTACCGGCTGGTCAGACGAGGCCGCTGCTGCCTTGCGGGCCTTGCAGAATCTCACCTCCGAGACGGTGCACGAAGCGGAACATGCAGCTTCCGCGTTTGCGGGGCCCGTTGAGCCGACGTTGTTCGCTGCGCCGATCGGCCGCGATGATGTGACCTCTACTGATGCCTCCGGCAAGTTCAGCGAGCCGACGGTCGTCTCGTCAGGCGGTCGCAGCCAGCTGTTTGCGCCGCCCCCTCGGCGCGACGCTGGCCCAGTCGATCTTGGCCCAGTCGATCTTGATCCCTTTGGCCGACCGCCGATGCCCGTGGAGAATGGCTACCGAGGCCGTCGCCGTGGCGCCCGCTCCCTCGGTGCCACTGTCGCTCGCTATGCTGCTCCGGTCGTTCTCCTGATTGCCGTGCTTGTCGCCTTTAGCCTGGCGACGAGCGCTGGCATCCTTGGCGGCAAGAACGCGAATGTGAGCACGAGTACGTCGACTGCGAGCGGCACGCCGACCACCAGCGCCAAGCCGTCGGTCAAGGCCCGGTTCTACGTCGTCAAACCGGGCGACACGCTCTCGGCAATTGCCAGCAAGACCGGCGTGAGTCAGGCAAGCATCAAGGCCCTCAATCCGAAGCTTAACCCCAGTCGCCTGGCCGTCGGTCAGAAGATCAAACTGCCGCCCAAGTGAGCTGCCTAATCTGACGATCTCGGGTGTTTGCTCGCTTGGGTCGGGGACGTTTGCCGGCTCGCGCCACGTCCGCGCCACGTGCTTTTGCTGCCTGTCCCTCGCGCTCTTTGTCCTGCCGCGCACTTGCCTTGCCTGCCTGAACGGACAACAACCCTGCGGAGGGGGGAGAAGTGGTGCAATTATCTTGCATTGTGGGGAGCCGTGGGGTCGGGTGGCGCCATGCAACGGTCTGTGTTGGTGGGGGAGTTCGAATACACGCTTGACGCCAAGGGTCGCGTCGCGATTCCGGCTCGCCTGCGTACGACCTTTGCCGAGGGCATTTTCGTCACTCGTGGCTACGATCACTGCGTGAGCGGCTATGCCCCCGACGAATGGGAACGTTTTGTCGCCGACCAGATCGAGACGACGTCTGAACTCAGTAGCAAAGGACGCATGCTGCGCCGTCGTACTTTGGCCAGCGCCAATCTGCTTGAACTCGACGCCCAGAATCGCATCAAGCTGCCGTCCAGTCTGCTGACGTTCGCGCATATCGTTCGCGACGTGACCATCATCGGCGTACAGAATCGCATCGAGTTCTGGGACCGCACCCGCTGGGCTCAGTACCTGAGGCAGATCGAGGAGGAGGCAGATGCTGTCGCAGATGAGCTTGCAACTCCGTGAGTACGAGATGGCGCTGGCGCACACCCCGGTTCTGCTCGAAGAACTTGTTGACCTGCTGAAGCCTGCGGCCGGCGAGGTGGCCTTCGATGCCACCTTTGGTGCCGGCGGTCATGCCGCCGCCGTAGCAGAGCGGCTCGGTGCCACTGGCAGGCTCGTCGCCTGCGACCGCGATCCCAGCGTGGCCGACTACTTTCGCGAGGTTGCTCGCGTCGCCCCTTGTCCAACTGAGCTGTATCACGGCAACTTTGCTGACGTGCTCGCGGCGGCGCCGGTCGCCAGCTTGGACATTGTCTACATGGACCTCGGCGTTTCGTCGATGCAGCTCGACCGTCGCGAGCGTGGCTTCAGCTACGCCTACGACGCGCCGCTCGATATGCGTATGGATCCCGAACTACCGCTGACCGCCGCTGATCTCGTCAATTCGCTGTCGGCGGAAGAGATGATCGACATCTTTCGTCGCTACGGCGAAGAACGTTACGCCAAAAACATCGCCCGCGGGGTTGTGCGGGCGCGTGAGCGGCAGGCGATTGAGACCACCGGCGAACTGGTTCAGATCATCAAGGCGAGCATTCCCACCCCCGCTCGCTTTGCCGCCGGCAATCCGGCGCGGCGCGTCTTTCAGGCACTGCGAATCGTCGTCAATGATGAACTCGAGTCGTTGGCGCGCGCCCTTGACGAAGCGTACCGCGTCTTGCGGCCTGGCGGTCGGCTTGGCGTCATTGCCTTTCACTCGCTCGAGGATCGCATGGTCAAGAACTTCGTCCGCGGGCATGCAGCAGGCTGCATCTGCCCGCCCGGTCTGCCGCAGTGTGTCTGTGGTCATGAGCCGACGATGCGTTTGCTGACGCGCAAAGCTGTCATCCCGCGTCAGCATGAAGTTGAGTCCAACCCGCGCAGCAAATCGGCCAAACTTCGGGTCGCGGTCAAACTGTAGGCGGTGGATATGACTCCAGCTGCATATCAGCGGGCTGCACTGCCGCACTACGACGAAGCCGACGAAGCACTGCCGCTGCGACCGGTGCCGCAGCGGCGCAGCCGCTCGCTGGCGCGACCGGCACAACGTGCCCTGCCACGCCGTCTCTTCGTCTTGGTCATCCTCTTGGCGATTCTCGCTGCCGGACGCGTCACGCTGAGTTTCGCCGTCGTGCAGAAGAGTCTGCAAACGAGCGCCGCCACAAGTGAAGTTGCTCGCTTGACTGCAGACAACACGCAGCTGAGCAATCAACTTGTCGCCTTGACGGCGACGAGTCACGTTCGTGCTATGGCCGTAAACAAGCTGCATCTGGTGCCGGTTGTCGACGTGCAGTATCTTACGGCACCTGCCAAGGTTGGTACTCTCGGCGCGACGGGACCGTGATGCAGAGGCGCAGCCGCCCGTTCGGCCGCCACGCGGCGCGCCGAGGGGCCGTCTACGCGGCGCGCCAATGGCATCAGCACGGCCAGCACCGTCTCGTTACTCATAGCGGTAGATCGTGCTCGCTGCGCACGTTCACTTCGGCCTTCTTGTCGCGTACAAGCTATCGGCTGTCAGAGGACGGTGCGGCGACAACGGCCGTCTCCGGCTTGCTTGAGAGTGAGATTGCGTTGCCGAACAGCTGATCGAAGCCGCCGATGGTCGCCATTGCGATGGCGAGCGAAGTGGGGAGGGTCATTTGATAAAATCAGCGCCCATGAACGTTGCTGCACTTGCCGCTGGCCTTGACGGGCATATCGTTGGCGATTCCTCTCTCGACATTGCCCATCTCGCCTATCACAGCGGCGAGATACGGCCGGGGACACTCTTTTTCTGCATCCCCGGCTTGCGCGCTGACGGACACGACTTTGCGCCGGCAGCCGTAGCCGCCGGCGCTGTCGCCCTGGTGTGTGAACGGCAGCTGGATGTCCCCGTACCGCAGGTCGTTGTGCCTTCGACGCGACGCGCCATGGCGCAGATGGCGGCGCGCTGGTTTGGTTATCCGTCCGCAGATCTGAAGATCGCCGCGGTGACTGGCACCAACGGCAAGACAACGACTGCCCATCTGCTCGCCGCCGGTTTCGCCGCGGCTGGCCTGCCATCTGGCCTGCTGGGAACGGTGGTCAATCGCATTGGTGGCGTCGACACGCCGGTGAGTCTGACGACGGCAGAGTCGCTGGAGCTGCAGCGGTCGTTCGGGCGTATGGTTGAGGCGGGGGACAAAGCCTGCGCGATGGAAGCCTCTTCACATGCGCTGGCACTCGACCGCACCGAAGCCATCCAGTTCGCTGCCGTTTTGTTCACCAATCTCACCCGTGATCATCTTGACTTTCACCGCGACATTGAAGAGTACTACCGCGCCAAGCGCCGCCTCTTCTTGCCGCACGAACGTCGCCAGCCCGGCGCCGTGGCAGTGATCAATATCGGCGACGAGTTTGGCCGCCGGTTGGCAGATGAGTGCGCCCCGCACTACGGCGACGATCTCTGGACAACTGCCATTGGCCAAGGTCTGGGAGTGCGCAGCGGCGCTACTGTGGTGGCTCAGAACATTGATTTGCGCAGCGAGGGCTCATCGTTCACCCTCAGGGCGAAACGTCTGGGTGTCGAGGAGCGCATCGAGCTGAAGCTGGCGGCTCGCTTCAACGTCGAAAACGCACTTTCGGCGGCCGCGGCGCTGCTTGCTCTCGGCCTGCCGGTCAAGGCGATACACACCGCACTGGCGCAGACTGGCGGTGTCCCCGGGCGGTTTGAAGCGGTGCGTGCCGGTCAGCCGTTCACGGTGCTGGTCGACTTCGCGCACACGCCTGATTCGCTCGAGAGAGCCTTGCAGGCGGCTCGGGTAATCTCCGTTGGCCGCGTCCTGGTGGTGTTTGGCTGCGGCGGCGACCGCGACCGCGGCAAGCGGCCGCTCATGGGCGCGATCGCCGCGCGGCTGGCGGACGCCACTTTTGTCACCTCGGACAACCCGCGCAGTGAAGACCCTGCGGCGATCATTGCCGAGATCGTCGCAGGCATACCCGGCGACATGCGTGGTCATCTCGTGATCGAGCCGGACCGACGTGCCGCCATTGCCCAAGCGCTGTCGGCGACGCATCGCGGCGACGTTGTGCTGATCGCCGGCAAGGGCCACGAGCAGGGTCAGATCGTCGCCGGCGCCAAAATTCCCTTCGATGACCGGCAGGTGGCCCGCGAGTTGCTGGCCGATCTCGGGTTTACGGGCTGATGCTGCCCCTTACACTGCAGCGCATCGCCGAGGTCATGGGCGGTCGCCTGGATGGTGCCGATCCCGGTCGAGTGGTGCATGGCATCTCCATCGACAGTCGTACCGTTCAGCTCGGTGAACTCTATGTGGGGCTGCGCGGAGAGCAACACGATGGTGATCAGTTTGCCGCCGCCGCCCTGCAGAACGGAGCGGCGGCGGCGGTCGTGCGCGCCGAGACGGCCGGTCGTCTGCCGGCGGCTGGCCGTCTCGTTGTAAACGATGGTCTTGCGGCTCTGACTTCGCTGGCGGCCTTCGTTCGCGATAAGGCCGATGTACACGTCGTTGCCATCACCGGCAGTGTCGGCAAAACGAGCACAAAGGACATCCTGGCGGCGTTGTTGCGGCCGCTGGCGCGCGTGGTTGCGACGCACGCCAACTTCAACAACGAGGTTGGTGTGCCGCTGACGCTGCTGAGCATCGACCCGGCCACTGAGGTCGTCGTCTGCGAGTTGGCCATGCGCGGTGCCGGTCAGATTCGCGCTCTGGCGCGCATCGCCAAGCCCGATATAGGTGTCATCACCAATATCGCGCCCGTGCATCTCGAGTTTGTCGGTACCGTCGTCGACGTCGCTGCTGCCAAAGCTGAACTCATCGACGAACTCGGTGCCGGTAGTGTCATCGTCCCCGCCGACGAGCCGCTACTGGCGCCGCATGTCAGTCGCCACCGTGGTCGCGTCGTAACGTTCGGCAGCTCCACTGCGAATGTGCACGTCGTTGAGGCTGAAGCGCGCGACGGCGGCACACATGCCTTGATCGATGCCTTTGGCCGGCGTGCCTCGTTCAACTTCAATTTTGGCGGCAGTCACTACCTCCGTGACGCACTGGCCGCCTTGGCCGCTTTCGTGGAGCTGGGCCACAATCTCGATGAGGCCAAGGTCGGCGCCGCCCGAGTTCAGTTCAGCAAGCTGCGTGGTGAAGTCGTTCGTCTGCCCGGCGGGGGCCTGTTGCTCAACGACAGTTACAACGCCAACCCACTGGCGATGATTGCCGCGCTGGATCACCTGATCGAATTGGCGGAGGGGCGCCCACCGGTGGCTATTCTGGGGGATATGTACGAGCTGGGCGCCGGCACGGCTGGTTTCCACCATGGCGTTGGTGAGCATGCCGCGGCCTTGGGCGTTCGGGTGATCGCCGTCGGTGAACTTGGCCGCCACTATCTGGTCGGTGCGCCCGCTGAACGCTGGTTTGCCAGCGTCGACGACTGCCTGGACGCTTTGTCGCAGGTAATCACTGCTGGGGATGCCGTGCTCGTCAAAGCATCGCGGGCCTTGGCGCTCGAACGCGTGGCCGCGATCCTGGTCGGCGATGCTGAGGTGGATGCCTGATGTTTCGCGCGACTGCGGCCAGTATTGTCGCCATGCTCCTCATGCTCGCTGCGGGCCCGTGGTTCATCAGGTGGCTGCGGCGCAACGAGTTTGGCCAGAATATTCGCGAAGAGGGTCCTGCCGGCCATCAGACCAAGGCCGGCACACCGACCATGGGCGGCGCACTCATTTGGCTGGCAGTCTTCGTCTCGGTGATCATCTTCAGTCACCTCTCGGTGGCTGTTTTCGATGTCATGGTGGCGACCTTCGGCAGTGCCTTCATCGGCTTCATTGATGATTACATCAAGATTGTGCGCAAGCGCTCGCTGGGGCTGCCGGCGCGGTACAAGCTGGTACTGCAGCTGCTCCTGGCATTGCTTGTCGGCTTCATTGCTCTGCGCTTCGCCGGCCTTGACACGCGCGTCGATGTACCGATGGCCCATTGGCAGCTCAACGTTGGCACCGTTGGTTTTTATGCCCTCGTCTTTCTCGTGCTGGCTGGCTTCAGCAACGCTGTCAATCTGACCGACGGTCTCGATGGTCTCGCCGCTGGCGCTTCAGCCATCGTGCTTGTGGCGCTGGCCGGCATTGCTTTTCTCATCGGCCGTGCTCAGCACGACCCCGGTATGCAGGACCTCATGGTCATGGCTGGCTGCGTGGGTGGCGCTAGCCTCGGTTTTCTCTGGTTCAACGCTTTTCCGGCCGACGTCTTCATGGGTGATACCGGCTCGCTCGGTCTTGGTGGGGCGATGGCGGGCATGGCGATTCTCACACGCACCGAACTGCTGCTGGTGATCATCGCTGGCCTCTTCGTCGTCGAGACGCTCTCCGTCATGGCGCAGGTCATCAGCTTCAAGCTCTTTCATCGTCGCGTCCTGCTCATGGCGCCGCTGCACCACCACTTCGAGCTGAAGGCGTGGTCGGAGACCAAGATCATCGTGCGCTTCTGGATTCTCGCCGCCATCTTTGCCGGGGCCGGTTTCGCCATCTACTACGCAACATTTTAGGAGTCGCGTCATGACTGATGTGGACGATCTGCGTTCGCTGGCCGTTCTTGGTTTGGGCCGCAGCGGCGTACCCGCCTGCCTACTGGCGCGTGAACGCTTGCCGCAGGCGCGAGTGACTGGTCTTGACGAGCGGATCGACGCGTCGCCAGACGCCGATGCGCGGCTGGCACAGCTACGTACCGCCGGCGTGAACGTGCTCGTAGGCGAAGCCGCGATGCTGCCCGACGACTGCGAGCTGCTGGTCAAGAGCCCCGGCGTGCCCAGCGAAAGCCCTGTCGTGCAGGCGGCGCTGCATCGCGGCGTGCTGATCTGGAGCGAGGTGGAGTTTGCTACCCGTTGGCTGCCCAACGAACTCGTTGCTGTCACGGGCACAAACGGCAAAACGACGACCACTGAGTTGATCGGTCAGATCTTGCGTGATGCGGGACGCCCGGTTGCTGTGGCCGGCAACGTCGGCTACGCCCTCGCCCGTCTGCCAGCCGAAATCGAGGTGCAGACAACCATCGTGGCTGAGCTTTCGAGTTTTCAACTTGAACACATTGAGCGTTTTTCCCCGCGCGTTGCCGTGTTGCTCAACTTGACCGAGGATCACGTCGACCGGCACGGCAGCTACGCTGCCTACGTGGCCGCCAAGCTGCGTGTTTTCGCGAACCAGGGTGCTGGCGACTGGGCGTTGCTGAACGGTGATGACCCCGGGACGCAGGCCGAACTCGACGCCGGGCGCGTGGTCGGTGGCGGGCGCCGGGCGTTTTTTGCCGGGCGCCCGCCACGTTCTGCCGCTGAGCGTCGCGAACAGGTGGCCGGCGTCAACGATGGTCGTCTCTGGGTCGATCTCGGTGGCAATCGTCTGGACCTGTGTGCCGTCAACGAGCTGGCCTTGAAGGGCGAGCACAACCTGAGCAACTCGCTGGCTGCCGCTGCCGCCGCCGCTGTCGTCGGCGTGCCGGCTACCGCCATTGCCGCCACGCTGCGGACGTTCACCGGCGTGGCGCATCGTCTGCAAGTTGTCGCCACTGTGGCTGGCGTCACGTACGTCAATGACAGCAAGGCGACTAACGTTGACGCTACCCTCAAGGCGCTGACTGCCTATAGCGGTCCTGTCCATCTGATCCTGGGCGGCAAGGACAAAGGTTCTTCTTTTGACGAGCTGGCGGCCGCCACTGAGGGACGCGTCAAGGAGGCGGTTCTGATCGGCAAGGCGGCCTCCCGGCTAGAGCCGGCATTTGCGGCCCGGCAGGGCGCCGTCGCTGAACGAGCGACGAAGTATGTCGTTTTGCCGGATCTGGCCGCCGCCATTACCCACTGTGCCGGCGTTGCTGTTTCTGGCGACGTCGTACTGCTCAGTCCGGCATGCGCGAGCTTCGATCAGTACAGGAGCTATGAGCAACGGGGCGAACACTTCATTGAACTGGTGAACGACCTGCAAGCGAGGAGTTGACGTCGCCATGACGACTAGGCGCGGTGTCGACCGCGGTGATCTCCCCGACTGGCTTGACCTGGCGGCCGAGCGGCGCTCGGCACCGCGTCGCCTGAGTGGCGATGCTGTGGCTGGCTGCCGGTCGACCGCGTTGCCGGCGTCGACCATCGCCACGCCGGCGTCTGAGCGTCGCACCGGCGCCGATCGACAGGCGGCGGCGCAGCGCGCCGGCGGCCGCAGCGCAGCCGGCGCGCAAACGGTGACCGATCGCCGTCGTGACTCACGGGCGAAGAATCAGCCTGCCGACACAGATCTTGCCGTCCGCCGTCGCCGTTCTGTCGCCGGGCTGGCGCCCGGCGTGTTCGAGCGCCGCCTGCTCTTGTTTGCCACGGTTCTCTTGCTGATGTACGGCCTAGTCATGGCCTACAGCTCTTCTACAGCGCAGGGCTACTTCAACTACCACTCCAGTTACTACTTCATTGCCAAACAGGTCATGTTCGCGGCGATCGGTCTGAGCGTCATGTTTGTGCTCGCGCACGTCGACTACATCTGGTATCGGCGTCTGGCGCTGCCGTTTGCGATTGCGGCCGTCGTGCTGCTTCTGGCGGTGCTGGTCCCCGGGCTCGGCACAGTCGTCAACGGCGCTCGTCGCTGGATTATCCTCGGCGGCCAATCAGTGACGCCGAGCGAGTTCGCCAAGCTGGCCAGTGTGATGCTTGTCGCCAGCGTCATCGCCAATCGTCCCGCCATCGTGCTCGAGGCCAAAGGTCTGGCGACTCTGATCGGGATCGGGATCGTGCCGGCCGCGGGGCTGATCATGCTCGAGCCGGACCTGGGCACCACTCTGGTACTTGTGAGTGCCGTGGCCGCTGTTCTCGTGGTCGCCGGGGCTCGCGCTCGCCATCTGGGTGCGCTGGCTGCCACCGGTTTTGTGCTGGTCGCTGGTCTGATCGTCATTGAACCATACCGCCTGGCGCGCTTTACGGCCTTTCTGCACCCACTCAAGGATGCGCAGGGTGCCAACTGGCAGGGGACGCAGTCGCTGATCAGCATCGCCTCGGGGCATATTTTCGGTGTTGGCCTGGGCAACTCGATCCAGAAGTTTGGCTACCTGCCTGAGCCGAATACAGACATGATCACCGGCATTATCGGCGAAGAACTCGGCTTGGTCGGTCTGCTGCTGCTGGTCGGCTGCTACATTTTCCTTGCCTGGGCGGCATTCAAAATCGCCCTCTCGTGCCGCGAACTGTTCGGCAAACTCCTGGCGGTCGGTATCATCAGCATCCTTGTCGGCCAGGCGTCGATCAACATCGGTGCGGCTCTCGGTGTGCTGCCGCTTACGGGAGTGCCCCTGCCGCTTGTCTCGGTCGGCGGTACCAGTCTGGTCGTTGTTCTTGCCGGCATCGGCATTCTACTCAACATCGCCACCAACCGAAGGAGTCACATCGGTGTCAGTCCTGAACGGAGCAGCGGTTCTGCTCGCCGCCGGGGGGACGGGCGGTCACATCATGCCGGCGCTGGCAGTGGCCGAGGAACTCGCGGCTAGAGGAGCACGCGTCAGTTTCGTCACGACGCCGGCGCTGCTTGATGCCGTCGCGGCGCAGTATCCGGCCTTTCCGCTGGCAATGCACGGGTTCGAGCGCCGGCTCACGGCTCTGCCTGGGAATGCGCGCACGGTGCGGCAGCTGATTGCGGCAGCCCCGCGCAGCTGGCGGCTGCTGAACGTTGTACGGCCGCTGGTTGTGATCGGCGGTGGTGGCTACGTGAGTGGCCCCGTTGTTGCGCTGGCCGGCATGCGCGGCATCACCACGCTTGCTCTCGAGGCCGACTCTCACCTCGGTGTTACCAATCGGCTGTTGCGTCCGTTCACGCGACGCATCTGCTTGAGCTTCCCGATTGCCGGTCTGCACGGGCCGCAGTTTGTCGTCACTGGGCGGCCGCTGGCGGCCGCCCAGATCAACGCCACGCGTGAGCAGGGGCTCGTCGCCTTCGGCCTCTCGCCCCAGGCGCCCATCCTGCTCGTCTTCGGTGGCAGTCAGGGCGCCCAGAGCCTCAACCGCTCCTGCTTGGCGGCGTTTGCCCGGCCTGATCTTGATCTGCAGGTCGTGCATGTGTGCGGACCGCGTCACTACAAGCAGACGCGTGCCGAGCTGCTCCGTCTCGGCGCGCCGCTGGAGCGCTACAAGCTGGTGCCCTATACTGATCAGTTGCCGGCGGCAATGGCGGCGGCAACGCTGATCGTTGCTCGCTCCGGCGGATCAGTCGCCGAAATCGCCGCTCTCGGCAAACCGGCATTGCTCGTGCCGTACCCGCACGCTACCGGTGATCACCAGCGCAAGAACGCCGAGTGGATGACCGCCGCCGGGGCGGCGGCGATGCTCGCCGACCGCGATCTCAGCGGCGAGCGTCTGCGGGCGCTGGTGAACGAGCTCCTCGGCGATCGGGAAAGGCTTGCCCTGATGGCCGCGGCGAGTCGTCGTATCGGCCGGCCCGACGCTCGCGTACGCGTGGTCGACGAAGTTCAGTTCTTGCTCGGGAGGAAGTCTGCATGAGTGCCCAGAATCAACAGCCGCTGCCGCAGCCGGTGCATTTCATCGGTATCGGTGGTGCCGGTATGAGCGGCATCGCCGCCGTGCTCGCCGAACTGGGTGCGCGCGTCACCGGCTCCGACCTGAAGAACTCGCGCTACATTCGCCACGTTGTCGATGCTGGAGTCCAGGTGAGCATCGGTCATAGCGAGGAGAACCTCGGTGAGGCAGCTCTGGTTGTCATCTCGTCGGCAATCCCCGAAACGAATCCCGAACTGCGCGCCGCTCGCCTTCGCGGTCTACCGGTAGTACAGCGGGCGGAGATGCTGGCGCGTCTCATGGCCATGCGCCGGGGAATCGCTGTTGCCGGCACTCACGGCAAGACGACGACGTCGTCCATGGTCTCCCACGTGCTCCACTGCTGCGGGCGCGATCCCAGCTTTCTGGTAGGCGGCGAACTCAACGATATGGGTTCGAATGCCGGTGTAGGCCAAGGTGAGTGGCTGGTGGCAGAGGCCGACGAGAGCGACGGCAGCCTGTTGTTTCTGCGCCCCGAGGTGGCAATCGTTACTAATGTCGAACTTGACCACCACGCCCATTACCGCAGCCTCGACGAGGTACAGGACGTCTTTCGTCGTTTCGCAGCTCTGTTGCCCGCGCACGGTCTGTTGACGCTGGTAGCCGGCTCAGGCGGCGAGTTCCTCGCCGCCGAAACGCCGGCTCGAGTGGTCATCTGTGGTATTGAGGAGCGCGCGATGGTGGGCGGCGGCGCTCCTGCCGCTGGCGAAGGTCACGCGGTGACGCGTGCCGCCGCTCCTGGGCGGTTCGCTCCATCTACC
>JBKQWK010000258.1:0-15227 GCA_052139595.1 Thermoleophilia bacterium
GCGACAACGTCGACCAGCGTCACCGCCGGCAGCTCGCTCAGCCTCTCCGGTACGGTCAAGCCACCGGTACTCGGCAGCACGACCCTATGGCTACAGACACGTAGCGGCACAACGTGGCGCGATGCCGCGAGCACCAGCCTGAGCTCGACGGGCACATTCAGTCTGCGCTGGGTCGCTGTGGCCGGCGTCAATGCGCTGCGCATGCGCACCACTGCTTCGCCCGGCTTCGTGACCGGCGACAGCCCCATTGTTCCGGTCACAATCCGGAGCATGTCTTTGTCGCCGGCCGCTGCGGCGAGAACGACCATCACCTACGGCGAGGCGGCTACCTTGAACGGCGAGATCTACCCGGCACTGGCCGCCGGCGCAACGGTAACGCTGCACTACTATCGTGACGCCATCTGGAGAACGACCACGGCGGCAACGTCCCGCGTCGCACGCAGCGACGGCGGCATCACCATTTACACATCGCGCTACACCTACAAAGTGCTGCCGCCAAAGACAACCGAGTACTACTTTTCCTCGGGCGCCCTGCAGTCACCACATACGGTCATTTACGTCCGGCCGGCCATCAAACTCATCACCTCGGCAACACGTCTGTCGGCGGGCACCAAGGTAGTTCTGAGCGGTACCGTCAAACCAGCGCTGATGGGACGACTTGTCGTGCTCCAGAAGCGAATCGGCACGACGTGGCACACCATCGCCAGCGCACGTCTCGGTTCGACCAGCACTTTTCGCCTCACCTGGAGCGCCACGCTTGGCGTGAACGCCTTGCGCGCCTACATGACGACCGGCAGCGGCCTTATTGCCGGCTACAGCAACACGGTTGCCATTGCCGTCAGCTGACCGGCGGCAGGCCCCTTCTGGACCAACGCATCGCCCAGATCATGCCTCGCCGCCGTCGATGGCGCGCAGCGTAGTGGCCGCTGCCGGTCGTGTATCGTCGAGACCCTGATGGCGGCGGATTTCACCCTCGACCATATACAGGACGTCCTCGCAGATATTGGTGGCGTGGTCGGCCAGGCGCTCGAGATAGCGCGTGACGCTGAAGATTTCGACGATCGCGTCGATGGCCTCGAGGTCAACGCGAATCATCTCTTTGAGCTGCTCGATGAGCTGCGCGTACAGGTCGTCGACCTCGTCGTCTGATGCCAGGACCTCGCGGGCAACCGTGACGTCACGGTTGACGAGCGCGTCGAGAGCACGCTGAAGCATCGACTCGACCCGCTCGGCCATGACGAGAAGGTCGGCAGGAATCGTCAGTGGCGGTGCCACTGCAATCTGCAGCGCCCGCTCGGCGATGTTGGTCGCCAGGTCGCCGATGCGTTCTAGTTCGTTGGTGATCTTGATCACGGCAATCAGGTAACGCAGATCGCCGGCCACCGGCTGGTACAGGGCCAGCACCTTGAGACACTCCTCTTCGACTTCGACTTCGCCCTCGTCGATGGTCCGGTCACCGAGGATGACGGCCCGGGCGCGGGCGGCGTCACGCGCGTCGACGGCGGCAAACGCCTGGCGCAGGCTCTCTTCGACGAGCGCACTCAGGGCCAGCAGCTTCTGGTTGAGTTTGTCGAGTTCTCGCTGGAATACGTACGTCATTGCTCCTCGACTCCCCTCAACCGAAGCGGCCGGTAATGTAGTCCTCAGTCTGCTTGTTGGCCGGCCGCTCAAAGATCTGCTGCGTCTGGCCGAACTCGATGATGCGTCCCTTGTAGAAGAAGGCCGTGTAGTCGCTCACTCGCGCTGCCTGCTGCATGTTGTGGGTCACGAGCACGATCGTCAGCGTCTTCTTGAGGTCCGTCACGAGATCCTCGATCTTGGCCGTGCCGACAGGATCGATGGCCGAGGCCGGCTCGTCCATGAGCAGAATATCGGGCTCGGTGGCAATGGCGCGGGCGATACAGAGACGTTGCTGCTGACCGCCGGAGAGAGCGTTGCCGGGCTGCTGCAGCTTGTCGCTCACTTCATCCCACAGAGCAGCTCGCTTGAGCGCGTCTTCGACGCGATCGCGCAGCTCGCTCTTGCGCAGACGGTAGTGCAGGCGCAGGCCGTAGGCGATGTTGTCAAAGACACTGAGCGGGAACGGCGTCGGCTTCTGAAAGACCATGCCGACGCGCTTACGCAGCTCGAGCACATCGGTTGACGAGTCGAGCAGATTCTTGCCGTCGAGCATGACCTCGCCGTTGGCGCGCTGCTCGCGATAGAGTTCGTAGATGCGATTGTAGGTGCGGATATGCGTCGACTTGCCGCAACCGGAGGGGCCAATGATGGCCGTCACCTGATTCTCGTAAATCTCCAGCGTGTTGTCGAAGAGCGCCTGCTCCTTACCATAGAAAAAGTTGAGATTGCGCACCGACAGCCGGGCCACTTTTTCGCCGGTAGCAGGTCGCCGACTGCCGTCGGCCACCTGCAGACGCGGCGGCGCAATGACATGCTCGGCCTCGGTTACGTCCATGGGAGTCCCTACCATTGCTCCTGCCATTTCTGTGTACCCAGCGATATCATAAAGGCCCAATGTTCAGATTCGGCTAGGAATGACTGACCGAATCCTGAGCGCCGACAGACCGAAGGCGACAGGCCACACTGGTTGGATGATGAGTTGGCGCCACAGCTGCATACCGCAATGAGGGACCGCCTGAGCGAGCCGCTCTCGCGCGCATAACCACTGCCGGTTACCATCCACCCCTCCCAGTCCTTGCTCACGAGTTCCACAAACCGGTTCAACAGCTTTCCATTATGATCACCGTGGCTCGTGCTTCATTGCGACCGTTATCCGAACTTTCCGCTGATGTAGCGCTCGGTTCGCTCGTCTGTGGGCTTGAGAAAAATCTGGGTCGTCGGTCCATGCTCGATCAGCTCGCCGTCGAGCATGAATGCAGTCGTGTCCGCCACGCGTGCCGCCTGCTGCATATTGTGCGTCACGATCACGATTGTGTAGCGCTTCTTCAGCTCGTCCATCATCTCTTCGATCTTCAGCGTCGACGCCGGGTCGAGTGCTGAGGCCGGCTCGTCCATGAGGATCACTTCGGGTTCGATCGCGATCGTGCGTGCGATGCACAGCCGTTGTTGCTGGCCGCCCGAGAGTCCAATTCCAGGTGCACTCAATCGGTCCTTAACCTCTTCCCAGAGACCGACGGCCCGCAGCGAGCTGTGAACCCGATCGCGAAGACTATCGCCACGAATGCCGGCCAGCTTCAACCCGGCGGCGACGTTGTCGAAGACCGACATCGTCGGAAACGGGTTGGCTTTCTGAAACACCATCCCGATCAGGCGACGGACCGCGGTCACATCGACGTTGGCACCATAGACATCGACCTCGTCGAGCTTGACGCTTCCCGCAGCGCGAGCGCCCGGGATCACCTCGTGCATGCGGTTGATACAGCGGACCAAGGTCGACTTGCCGCAGCCAGACGGCCCAATGATCGCAGTCACCCGGTTAGCAGAAAACTCAATGTCGATGCCTTTGACGACATGGTTGTCACGGTAGTAAGCATGCAGCCCCGCGACGACAACGGCATGGCCGGTGCTCGCGGGCGGGCGCTCACCCGAGGCCGTAATGACCGCATCGCGCACTTGGTCGCTGCGCGATGCGCGGCTTGACATTGCCCTGCGTTCCTTGCCTCGCGACAGGATCATGCTGATCGGCTCCTTGATAGATGCGTCACCCGCCTAGCCGGCGACGGCTTCGTTCGTGAAACGCGCGCGCCACGACGCTCAAAATGAGCACCATGACTATAAGTAACAATGCCGCCGCCCAACCCTGGGCATGATCGGACGGACTGGGGGATTCGGAGAGGGTGAAGATCGTCACAGGGATGTTCGGCAGCGCCTGCGAGATGTTGGTCGTGATCCCCAAATTGGAGAAGATCGAGGAGGTAAAGAGCAGCGGCGCGGTCTCCCCAGCGATGCGCGCAACGCCCAGCACAGCGCCCGTAATCAGGCCGCCGGCGGCGGTCGGGAGGACAATTCGCAGCACGATTCGCCAACGTCGCAATCCCAGCGCCAAAGCGGCTTCCCGCAGCGAATCCGGGAAGAGCGTCAGGACCTCCTGCGCCGAGCGGGCGACAATCGGCAGCATGACGATCGCCAGCGCAACCGAGCCCGCCAACCCGCTCTGTACGTGCCCGACGACCAGGAGGGCGAAGACGAAGATGCCCGTGACGATCGTCGGGACGCCGTTGAGGATGTCCAGAGCAAAGCGGACTGCGTTAGCGATCAGCGGCCGCGCGAATTCGCTGGTGTAGATGGCAATGAGAATCCCTACCGGCACAGCCATCACGGTCGCTAAGCCGACCAAAATCGCGGTGCCAACGATCGAGTTCGCGATGCCGCCGCCAACCTGACCGAACGGTACAGGGTTCTTGGTCAGAAAATCAAGGTTGATCGCGCCGATCCCTTTGATGAACACCGAGCCAACGACGATCGCGAGCACCGCGACGGCAAGCCCCGCAGCGAGCCTCGCAATCATTTCCATCAGCCGATTGACGAGCCTACGGCGACGGACGCCCGGTCCGGCGCTCAACTGCGTGTTCGCTAGGCTGCTGGTCGACTTTTCGATCATCGCGAGCGAACCGTGACCCGGCGCACGATCAAGCGCGCGATGACATTGACGATCACGGTGATCACGAGCAGGATCGCCGCCAGGTAGATCAGCGAGGCGATTTCCAGGTTGGTGGCCGCTCCCTGGTACTGTGAGGCGATGCGACTCGCCAGGGTATCGGAAGGCTCGAACAGTGAAGCGTGGATCCCGGCCGTACCACCGATCACCTGCGTAACCGCGATTGCCTCCCCGAGTGCCCGCCCTAGGCCGAGGATCAAGGCGCCGACCATGCCGGGACGCGCGTAGGGTAAGACCACCATCCGGACCATCTCCCAACGAGTCGCGCCGAGCGCGTAGGCGCCCTCCTTCAGCTCGAAGGGCGTGGTCTGGAGGACTTCACGGATGATCGCGCTCACGATCGGGATCACCATGATCGCCAGAATGAGCGCCGCATTGAACATCCCGTATGGCGACGGCGAGCCGCTGAACAGCGGCAGCCAGCCAAGCGCGTGGTGCAGTGCCGGTTCGAGCGTATTGTTGAGGAAAGGTCCAAGCACGAGAATGCCCCACAACCCGAGGATCACGCTCGGAATGGCAGCGAGCAGTTCGACCAGGATCGCGACTGGCCGGCGCAACCGGTGTGTCGCGATCTCGGTTAGGTAGAGGGCGATCGCGACCGAAATAGGGGCAGCGATCACGAGCGCCAGCGCCGAACTCACGATCGTGCCAAAGATGAAGTCCGCAGCCCCGAAGTGGCCTGAGACCGGGTTCCAGGCGGAGGAGGTGAGAAAGCCCAGACCGTATTTCGAGATCGCCGGGTTGGCTTGCTCGAAGACAGTGATCGCGATCCACACGAGCACCCCGACGCCAACCACAGAGGCCAGGGCGGCAAGGCCCCAGAGCAACGGATCGCCGACTATATCGGCGAGCTTGCGCCGGGTGACGAACACGCTGCCGGGAGAGGAAGACGGCGATACCGGGACAGGCACAATCACTCCACTGGGTCAGTTCGCAGGATCGCTGTACACATTGCGCTGCTGGTGAGCTGGTCGTCGTGCAAAACCGCCTGAGCGCAACTCGGCGGACCGCCCGCAGGCGGTCCGCCGAACCAGCTCAAAATGGACAATGATTCTCAATTTATCAGGCTAGTGAATCGTGGCAATCGTGGCTTCGTCCGCAGTTACGATCTGCGCTGGCAGCGGCGCAAAGTCGAGTGCCGCGCCATACTGTTGGCCACTCGTTATCGCCCAGCTGAGAAAAGCCTTCAGCGCTGGCGCCTTCGGAGCACCCGAGGCCGGGACAATCGCATAAGTGAATGTCGAAATCGGGTACGCGCCTGGCGCCGATGCCGGCGGATCGACAATCGAGACCTTGTTGTCGGCAGGCACCGATGTGAGCGCCGCCGCCGCCGCCGAGATGCTCGCGATACCGGGCACGGGGTACTGCCCGGCGGCATTCTGGACCAAGGCGTAGTCGAACTTGTTCTGCATCACATACGCGATCGCGATGTAGGCGATGGCGCCGTTGGTACTCGCGAGCACGCCACCGACACCCGAGTTGCCCTTGCCGCCCAGGCCCACGGGAAAGTTGACCTGAGTAGCGTTACCGATCTGCGACTTCCACTGCGAGCTGATCCGCGACAGGTAGTCAGTAAATGCATAGGTGTCGCCGCTACCGTCGGTGCGATACACCGGGGTGATCTTTGTCGAGGGCAGACTGACACCCGGATTGAGCGTGGCAATTGCTGGATCATTCCAGGTCTTAATTTTGCCAAGCCAGATGTCGGCGAGCACCGGGCCGGTGAGCTTCAGCTGATTAGGCACGCCATTAACGTGGTAGGCAATCACCGTCGCCGCCAGCGCCCAGGGAATCTGCACGACGCCTTTGGCGTCGGTGAACTGGCTTGACGTGAGCGGCGCGTCACTCGCACCGAAGTCGACAGTCCGAGCGGTAATCTGGGCGATGCCGCCGCCACTGCCGATCGCTCCGTACGTGACCGCTACCCCAGTAGCTTTATCGTAGACCGGCTGCCACTGCGAAACCAGCGGCGCCACCAGCGTGCTGCCAGCGCCGACGAGCGACGAAACGCCGCTCGTGGTCGACGCCGCCGAGCCTGTTGACGCGCTTGCGCTCGGACTGGCGCTACCGCTCGAACTACTCGAACCACTGCTCCCTCCGCAAGCCGCCGCAAGCGTTGCCACCAGCAGCACGAGAGCTGCCATTGCGCCAATCCATGCGGTCCGTTTCCAGACTCTAAATCTCATAAACGTCATCCTTTCGTGATTGCTAGCCTAGTACCGGTAACTTTTTACCAGCCGAGTGTTAGCTCTCTGTGAGGAGACCACGAGTTTCCGGCGAGTGCTGGATCTGCGGCTGGATCTGCGCTGTCTGCACGCGGTTGTCGTCACGTGCGAAGAGGGATTGGGCAAACACCTGACCCATCAAGGTGCTTCCGAAACCGATGCGCTGGCCACATAACGCGCTCAGCCCGCGCAGCCATATCTGCTTGTGTGCCTTCTTTCAGGACACTTGCTGCTACCTCTGGGCAATGGCACAAGCCGCAGACTGAGGCCGAATCTCGCGGGCGTGAGGACGCCCCCTGCGTCAAGCCAGTGCCACAGTGGCAGCGCACAAGGCAATCGCGTGGCCTGCTCCCCCGGGGAGGTGGGCAGCAGGCCGCGCGATTGCCTTGCTTTCTACCTGTCTGACGGCGTGCGCCATCAGAAGATCCCGAAGCGCACGACCGAGACTAGACCGAAGACGAGCGAGTAGACGACGAAGGGCAGCAGGGTTCGCGTCCTGAAGTAACGCGAAAGGAAGACGATGGCGCCCAGTGACGAAGCAGCAGCAGCTAGTGTGCCGGCCACAACTGGGCCGCGGATACCAGCAGACAGCGGCCCGGTCAGATCAGGCAGCTTGAGAATGCCGGCGGCAAAGATCACCGGCGTCGAGAGCAGAAACGCAAAGCGCATCGCGTTCTCATTGCTCAGCCCGCGAAACAGCCCGCCCACCATAGCAACGCCCTCGCGGCTGATCCCTGCGAACAAAGCGAGTATCTGAGCCGCGCCGATCACCACCGAGCTGGCCACGCCGATCCGCGCCAGTTCGTGCTCGGCTGAGGCGTCCATTGCTACGATGCGTTCGTCGCGGAAACGTGGCCCGCCCAGCTGACGCGAGTGCGAACCATCTACGACCACTGCGGCGATGGCCCGAGACGATGCGCTCGTGCCTCGCGCTGCCGTTGCAGCCGAACCGGCTGCGAGCTGAGCGTTGCGCCGTCGATAGAGTTCACCCACCAGCAGGATCACCCCGTTCGCCATGAGAAACAGGGCCGCGGCCAGAGGCTTGGCGAAAAGAGTTCGGAACTGGCGCTCGAAGGCAAGCCCGAGAATGCCAACCGGCAACGTCGCGAGCACGATGAGCCAGGCCAGCCGCTCGGCATCGGTCGCGATCCGGCGGCGGCGCACCGAGCCGAGGAAGCCGGTCACGAGACGTAGCCACTCGTGCACGTAGAATCCGACGAGCACAAGAGCGGTCGCCAGGTGCAGACCGACAAGAAAGGCGAGGTAAGGGCTCTGCGGGCTCGACTCCTCAGAGACAAGGGTTGCCCAGCTGCCGCCAAACCACGACGGGATCAGCACCGTATGGCCCAGGCTCGAGATCGGAAACAGCTCGCTCACGCCCTGGATGAGACCGATCACGATGGCCTGAAAGAAGCTCATCTGGTAGACGTGCGGCACCTCAGCAACTCCTTCCTCGACGAAGTTGACGGCAACGTTTCGGGCGGCCGCCTACGTCATCGTCACGCCGTCCAGCCGCTCCGGACGCCGAGCCGCCGGCGGCCCGGTTGTTACCGGCCTCTCCGTGGTAACCAGCGCCAACGCGACGCTTGCCAGTTCATGGAGCCCAGTCTGATCACCGAAGATGAAGAGAAGATGAGGAGCGCGTGAAGTGGCCATGAGACTTGCCAAGCCGGGGGTCGACTGGATTGCAGAGTGCGATTGCGGTTCGTCTTTCTGCTGCGCCCCTCACGGCGATCGTTCGCTGACGAAGAGCGTTCGCCGCTGTCGCCGAGACTTCCGGTGAGACGCCGGAACCGATGTGATTCGCAGACGCAGGTTGTTCACGCTGTCGTAACGCACGGCTGACTTCACCCTCATCAGGTTCTGCTTTCATGCGCCTATTACGACTCGCGCCCTGAGGGAGAAACATGGACAGAGCACGCATCCTCGTCGTTGACCGCGACGCCAACGCTCAGAGGCTCGTTGCTGCCGACCTGGAAGGAGAAGGCTACTCGATTGTTCGTGCGGCCACAGGTGAGCAGGCCGTGCGCATGGCATGCGCCCACCCGCCCGACCTCATCATTCTCGAGCAGACACTCCCCGACCGCACCGGTCTCGATGTCCGTCGAACTCTGCAGCAGGCTGCCAAGACGCGCGACATCTCCTGCCTGGTGCTGAACGCTCAGTGGGAGGAGATTGACATCGTCACCGGCCTCGAGCTGGAGGTGAGCGACCACCTCAGCAAGCCGTTCAACCGGCGCGCACTGGCGACCCGTGTTCAGGCAGTACTGCGACGCGAGTCGGTCAAGCTTGACAACCCCACAGTCGTGGAGGTCGGTGCCATCACGATTCACCGGGGACGACGCGAAGTTCTGGTTCAGGGTCATCCGGTTGAGGTTACGGCGACCCCGTTTCGCATTCTTCTCTTGCTGGCCAGCCAGCCGGGCTGGGTCTTCACACGTCGACAGATCGCCCAGGGCGCGCCCTCCATGGCCGCGGTGTCAACGGCCGCGCGGTCGACACGCACGTTGTCGACTTGCGCCGCAAGCTCGACGACAACTATTGAGACCGTTCGTGGCTTTGGCTACCGACTGACGGCGATGTCCGCCAGTGCTCAGTTGGACAGTGCCTACACGGCGAGCGGGTCGTCTGTCCCGGTCACACAGAACGGACGAGGGCCGGAGATCTGAGATGGGCACAAGCCAAACGGAACTTCCACTTCCAGAAGGCGCTGCCAGCGGCCCAGCAGGGCGCCGCCTACGCCGCTTCTTCGACCCGGTCTTTCAGCGCTTCACGGCGCTCTGCGCCGTGCTCATCGTGGCCTTGGTCATCGGCACGGTATACCTACTGTTCGCCGAATCCAGGTCCACCATGTTCCACTTTGGGACAAAGTTCATCACCTCGACCACCTGGGACCCCAACAGCAGCTCCTACGGCATCCTGACGGCAATCTACGGCACGCTGGCCTCGACGGCGATCGCGCTGCTGATCGCCGTTCCTCTGGCGCTGCTCATCGCCCTGCTTCTGGTGGAGTTCGCACCTCCCGCCCTCAGCCGGACAGTGGGCACCATGGTCGAAATGCTGGCGGCGATTCCCAGCATCATCTTCGGCATGTGGAGCCTCATCGTTTTGGCCCCCTTTTTGGGCAACCACATCGAGCCTTGGCTCGGCAGTCATCTGGGCTTTCTGCCCATCTTCAACGGCAGCAACGGCTACCTGGGCTACGACGTCTTCACGGCCGGCGTGATCCTGGCTCTGATGATCCTGCCCTTCATCACCGCCGTGGTTCGCGACGTCCTCAACATGGTGCCACCGATGCTCAAGGAGGCTGGCTACGCGGTGGGCTCGTCAACCTGGGAGATAGCCCACAAGATCAGCATGCGTCACGGCTCGGCAGGGATCATTGGCGCGATCATCCTCGGCTTGGGCCGCGCCATCGGTGAGACGATGGCCGTCGCCTTCGTCGTCGGCAGCTCCACTTCGTGGGGCGGCTTCTCGCTGTTTAATCCGGGCTACACGATCTCATCGCTGATCGCCACCAAGTTCGGTGAGGCCCAGGGGATCGAGCTGGGCGCCCTGACCGAAGCGGCCTTCGTGCTGCTCGTCATGGAGCTGTTTATCCAGCTCGCCGCGCAAACCTGGCTACGCCGAGCACGCGCCAAAACCGGGGGCAGAGCATGAGCGCCGCAGCGCTGCACACCCGGAGCACCCTTGGCCGCAAGATGACCAACGCGGCAGTTAAAACCCTGGCCTGGGGTGCAGCTGCTTTCGGCGTGGGGGTCATGATCCTTCTCGTCTACACAGTCGTCTCCAAGGGTAGCGGCGCAATCAACTGGGATTTCTTCACCCAGCTTCCGCCGCAAGCGAACCAGGCGAGCGGCGGCGGACTCGCCAACTGCATCGTTGGCACAGCGCTCATCGTCGGACTGGCGACGCTGATCGGCATCCCGGCAGGATTTTTCGCCGGAGTGTGGCTGGCCGAGTTCGGGCGTGGCGGCCGTGCGGCGGCCGGTGTACGCCTGACGGCGAACCTGCTCATGGGCGTCCCTTCTATCGTGGTCGGCATGTTCGTCTTCGCCCTTCTCGTCAAGCCGTTGCATTCTTTCTCGGCCTACGCCGGCGCCTTCGCGCTGGCCGTGATCATGATCCCGGTCATGGCGCGCACAACTGAGGACATCCTGAATCTCGTCCCCAATGAGATACGCGAGGCAGCCCTGGCGATGGGGGCGCCGCGCTGGAAGGTGACTCTGGGGGTCCTCATCAAGATGGCAAGAAATGGTCTTCTTACCGGTGGCCTGCTTGCCGTGGTGCGCGTCAGTGGCGAGACAGCGCCGCTCATCCTCACCGTCCTCGGCAGTCAGTACTGGCCACATCTCGCCCACCTCAACCAGCCGACCGCCAACCTGACCTTCCAGATGTACACGCTCATGAGCTCCCCTTATCCGCGCTGGATCCAACTCGCCTGGGGGGGTGCGTTGCTGATTGTCGTCACCGTCCTGGGCTTGAACATCTTCACCCGTATCGTCTTTGGCGGCAGGAGGCAGTAGGGCCAGCGAAGCCACCTCAAGCAGGCGCTTTGCCGTGCGCTGATACTTCCCTCGCAGAAATCTCACGGGCACCGCGTGTCAATCTCATGGGAACGTCATGGGCAGCTCACAATGGCTGCCTAGTCTGCTCGCGACGTGGCGTTCCGTCACGGTCGGTAATCGGAAGATACGAGGAGGTTTCATGAAAAGAAGAAGTGACAAGGGGAGATTCACTCTCGCGGCAGCACTAGTAACTGCCATCGTCAGTTGTCTCTCGATCCTGGCAACACCGGCCTTCGCCGCCACGGCGATCACCGGCGCAGGCTCGACCTTCGCCCAGCCGCTTTATCAGAAGTGGGGCAGAGCGTACCCAAGCATCTCGCTCAACTACCAGGGCGTCGGTTCGGGCCAGGGCATCACCGATATCGAGTCCGGGTTGGTCAACTTCGGCGCCAGCGACATGCCCCTCACCGTCAGCGGCTCGACCGGCCTGACTGCCAACCACCTCGTGCAGTTCCCTACAGCAGTTGGTGGCGTTGTGCCGATCGTCAACATCCCGGGCGTCTCTGCCGGCAAGCTCAAGTTGAGCGGCGCGGTCCTGGCCGAGATTTACGTAGGCAAGATCACCACCTGGAACAATAAGGCGATCACCGCTCTGAATCCCGGCCTCAAGCTCCCGAACACACATATCACGCGCGTGGTCCGTTCCGACGGCTCGGGAACGACCTTCATTTTCAGTAGCTATCTCAAGGCGGTTTACTCATCGTTCCCGACGCCGGGTAAGACCGTAAGTTGGCCAGGCGTCACCGTCGGCGGCCTGCACACCCCGGGCGTCATTGCCATCGTCAACCGGATCAAAGGCGCCATCGGCTACTCTGAGTACTCCTACATCACACCCGACCACTTGACATGGGTCGCAGTCAGGAACCGCAGCGGAGCCTATCCCAAGCCCAACGAGGGCAACTTCGCCGCCGCTGCCAAAAGCGCCAAGTGGAGCAGCGCGAACGGTTTCTACACGCTGCTCGTCAATCAGTCGGGCACGAACACATGGCCGATAGTCGGTGCCACCTATGCTCTCGTCCAGAAGAGCCAGAAGAGCTACAGCACGGCTCATGCCCTGCTGAACTTCTTCAACTGGGGCTACAAGAATGCGACGGCGATCGCGAGCGCCAAAGCGCTTGACTACGTGCCGATCCCGGCCAGTGTCTACACGGCCGTAGAGAAAACGTGGCATGCTCAGATCACGGCCTCCGGCAGGGCCTGCTGGTGAGCAGCGAAGTCCCCGGGGTGAGCACATCCTGAGTTCGCAGGATCTCCGCTGAAAAGCGGAGATCCACGCTATCTTCTCTGACCGACAGGGGGCGCCGCTCTCTGCGCAAGATCCGAGACCGTTCTTGCGCAGAGAGCGGCGCCCAATCGTTGCGTGTCAAAAGTCGGCCACTCATCATGCTCCCCTCACCAGCATCTAACTCGACGGTCCTAAGCTTCGTCGCAGGCAGGACAAACAGGTGCAAAGCCACAAGCACGTGAGTGTTCGATCGAACGGTTTCACTCCGGCAGGAAGTGGAGGTAAGCAAACGATGAACCATAGCGAGCAACTCTTGGCGGAGGGACAGCAGATCGTCGCACTGGCTGAGCGTCGCCAGGTGACGCTGCGCCTGACCGGCGGCATTGCCGTCTATCACTATGCGCTCGACCGAGCCTTTGCCGAGCGCGAGCACAACGATATCGATCTCGTGGGCCTGCAGCAGCAAGCGAGCGCCATAGCGACATTGTTCTCCTCGCTCAGCTACCGGGAGAACATCACGGTCGCGCAGGCGACCGGCGGCGCTCAACGACAGTTCTTTCCCTGGCCGCCGGTGTGGGGTGCAGCGGCCTGGAGCGCCCACCGGTCGCTGCTCAAGGACGCGCCGCCTGACCACATCGACGTCTTCCTTGATGCCATGCAGATGGATCACACGCTCAAGATACGCGGCCGCCTCAACCTGGAAAGCGACGCTATCTCGGCCGCTGATTTGCTCCTAAGCAAACTGCAGATCGTCAGGCTGGCGGAGAAAGACGTCCACGATCTGATCACCCTCTGCAAGGACATTGCTGTTGTGGCGAGCGATCACTCAGGGGCGCTGAACCTGCACTATCTGGCCAAGGCCTGCGCCACCGACTGGGGCCTCTTCGTCGACGTGCTCGCCAATAGCGAAAAGGTCATCTCCCTCGTCGACCACTACCCACTGACAGAGGCTGCGGCGAGCCGCGTACAGACGACGCTCAAGCTCGCCCAGCAGATGATCCTCGACGAGCCCAAAAGTCTGCGCTTTCGCCTACGCGCCCGTATTGGTCGTCGTCTACCCTGGCACCGCGAGGTCGAAGAGACGCAGGCCGTGCCTGCCATCGCCACGGTATCTGTGGGACAAGCGTCGAACAAACCGAAGGGGCGAAATGATGCGGCCGCCTGAGGCTAGAGTGATGAGAAGATCACGAGGCGCGAGCATTGGCAGCATCGCGCTCACACTCGGCTTCGTCGAATCTCCTCGCTAGCGCTCGGGCCGGTCGGATCATGCTTCCCTGCGAGTCAGGGACTGGCAATGCGCCACGAGGGCAGGACAGCTTCATCGATCGCAGCAGTCACAGTGAACTCGGCGCGGTCGCCGCGATATACATCGCGAGCCAGCTCGATGACCTCGCCGACGGTGTCAAACACGGTACGAGTAAGGGCGATGGCTGCACTGCCAAGCGACGCTTCGAGGATCTCGGCCTCAAAGGGATCGAGGCTGACGGCAACGACACGAGCCTCAGCCTTGGCCGGGTGCACATCGTAGTGCAATCCTAAAAGCTCCCACAGCGAGCCGGCTAGGTCGTAATCGAACAGGTCAGGAAAACGCTCGGCCGACAGGTGGATGGTTTCGAGGGCGATCGGCCCACCCCGCGCTGACCGCAGCCGCTCGACAAGATGGATCTTGCCGGTGGCGGAAACGTTAAGGGTCGTGGCAATGAACGGGTCCGGATCGAGAGTAGCAGCTCTCAGAACCCTGTTGCCCGGTACGTAGTCAGCGGCGGCCATCGTGTGGGTGAAGCTTCCGACGCCGAAGCGCAGGCGTGGCTCGGCAACGAAGGTCCCCCGGCGCGCTTGACGGTAGACGTACCCTTCTAGCCTCAGAGTCTGCAGCGCCTGGCGCGCCGTCATTCGGCTGGCACCATGGCTCTCGCTCAGAGATCGCTCAGAGAGGATCGGCTCGTGCGGACCAAGTTGCCCGCCTTCAATCTGGTCGCGCAGTAGTGAAGCAAGCCACAGGTACAGGGGACCCGATTGAGCCAGCGATCGTCGCCCACTCACAATGCTACTCACCCTCCCAAACAGACCAGTGGAAAATCCACGGTGACTGGAGCATTACCAGCACCTGGCAGACGATTACGGCAAACCACGAACCATATAGATGCGATGGCCACCGCTGCGGCGGATTCGATCTTCAAGGGCGGACCATGCACCAAGCTCAGATGATCGTTCAGGAAAACGAAGCTGTCTGGCGAGCTGGGGAGATCAGCTCTCTGGCGCCGCTTTCAGTGAGGCTGCGACTTCAGCTTCCGAGCGCCGCCGCAGGGGCACGAAGCGAACGGCCAAGCCGGTCGGCTCCGCCTCGACGATGGCGACGGTCGGCCCATCGTCTTCTTCCTCCGGCGAACTGGCCGTGCCGGGATTGAGAAAGAGCGTGCCGTCGACCCAGACCGCCGAGGGCACATGCTCATGGCCGAAGACAACCAGATCGGGCGTGGCGCCGGCAGCGCCGAAGGCGATCTTGCCGGCCGCCAGACGCTTCAGGAGGCGCTTGCGCTTGTGACTGACGACGAAGCTCACGCCGCCGACCTCGCCGGTGGCCTCGCGCA
>JBKQWK010000259.1:0-13640 GCA_052139595.1 Thermoleophilia bacterium
GGCTTTGCCGGCGCCCGTTTCCGTCCAGCCCCGTGGGGGGCACGGGGCTGTGAAAGGAGCCATGAGTGGTACCTAGGGTACCTGCGAATCGAAGTGCTGCAGTAGGGGGTACTATCTTCGATCCGTAATTCATTATAGACAACATGCAAACAGTGTAAACACATTATTGGGCGGCTCATCTCTGGTTCGTCGCCGCGATCGGTCCATTACCCCGTGCGGCCGGGTCGCGTGCGTGGTTCAACACTGGGCAGCCAAGTGTCGGCGCGCTGTGGCTCGCCGGCCGGCGGCATCTTGGGCCGGCCGAGCAGTGGCAACAAGTTGGCGATGCGCGTGGCGACCACAGCCAGACCACGCTCGTCACTGTTTTGCAGCTCACCCTCGATGAGCAGGTAGACTGCTTCGCTGAGCACCCGACCGTACTTGAGGTAGACGTCGTTGAAGACGACGACTTCAGCGAGTCCCGTTTCGTCTTCGAGGGTCAGAAAGAGAGTGCGATGACCCGTGCGGATCCAGGGCATCTGGGCACGTTCGAGCACGCCGGCGAGCAGGATGTGCTGACCATTGGGCACCAGATGGAGACGGCCAAAGGGCACCGTCTTGAGAGCGATAAGGCTGTCGCGTACGAGTGCCAAGGGATGAGTGCTGACGTTGAGGCCGAGCACGTCGAGTTCGGCGCTGACGATCTGGTCCGGTGTCCAGGGAGGAAGAAAGCCAAGCGGCGTAAGCGCCTCGGCGGTGAGCAGGGAAAACTGCTCGCCCGCCGGTCGCCCGCCGGTCGCCCGCCTGTTGGTCTGTCGCTCGCCTGTCATATGCCTGCTTGCGCTCGCCTGCAGCAGCTCGTAGAGGCGTGCTTGCCTGTTTGCCGGGCCTTGCTCGTCTGTAGCCGCTTCTGCCGGCGTAGAGCAACGGCAGGTGAGCGAGCAGCTCTTCGCGTCGCGTGCCGAGCGCCTCGAAGGCGCCCACGCGCACGAGGTTGGTGCAGATCTCGATGCTGATGTGCGTACGCGTCACGAAGTCGGCCAGTGAGGTGTAGGGCTGGGAGGTGCCGGCGGCGGAAGTGCCGGCACCGGCACCTCCGCCGGTCGCACTCTCACTGGCCACTCCGGTGGGTGTCTGCCCAGTTCGTGCGGCGATAATCGTCTGTGCGTCAACCGCACTCATCTCCTTGACGTACTGGAGGCCGACGCGCAGTGCTCGCCCGTCACGTTCGACGTTGAAGCCCAGCTCGCTGCGGTTAACGTCGATTGGTAGTACCGCCAGTCCCCAGCGCCGCGCGTCGTTGAGCACGACGCGCGGCGAGTAGAAGCCCATTGGCTGATTGTTGAGGATGGCGCAGAAAAACTCGGCCGGATAATGAGCTTTGAGCCAGGCACTGGCGTTGCAGACGACGGCGAAACAGGCGGCATGCGCTTTGTTGAAGCCGTAGGCGGCGAAGCCGCGCAGCTGACGAAAGACCTCTTCGGCGGCGGTCGGTCCGACACCGCGAGCCACTGCCTTGGCGATGAAGTTGCGACCGATCTCGTCCATCTCGTCCAGCGAGCGCTGATGGGTCATCGCTCGCCTGAGCAGGTCGCCCTCGGCGAGCGAGAAACCGGCGATGGCGGCCGCCACCTCGATCACCTGCTCCTGATAGAGGATGACGCCGTAGGTGCGCTTGAGCGCCGGCCACAGCGCCGGGTGAGGCACGCTGGCCGGCTCGCGCCCGTGCCGTCGTCTGATGAACGGTCCGATCATTTCGGCCTGCAGCGGTCCCGGGCGAAAGAGCGAAATGGCGGCGATGATGTCTTCGAAATCGCGTTCGCGCAGACGGGTGGCCAAGTTGCGCTGGCCTGAACTCTCGAGCTGAAAGACACCGACCGTGCGCGCCTCGCTGATCAGCTTGTACACTGCTGGGTCGTCGCGCGGCAGCTCCCAGGGTGCAATCTGCTCGCCGGTGCGTGTGGCGATGCGACGTACCGTCTCGGCGATGGCGGAGTGCATTTTAAGCGCCAGGAGGTCCATTTTGACCAAGCCCAGTGTCTCGATGTCGTCTTTATCGAACTGGGCGACGATGACGCCTTTGGCGGCCCACTGCACCGGCACGCGGTCGGTGAGCTTGTCGCGCGCGAGGATGAACCCGCCCAGATGAGTACCCAGATGGGCGGGGTAGTCGGCGAGCCGCTCGGCGAGGTGCACAAGGCGCGCGAAGTGGGGGTGCTGGAACTCGTGGTCGTGCAGCTCGGGGCGCTCGGCAAGCAGTTCACCAAGCCTGGCAGCGCTGCCCCAGGGAACATGCTTCGAGAGCCTGTTCACCTCGTCTGGCCGGTAAGCGAAAGCTTTGGCCACGATGCGTACTGCTGAGGGCGCCTGTATGGTGTTGACGGTAGCGACCATGGCTACTTTGTCGCTGCCGAAGCGACGGTAAATGTACTCGATGACTTCATCGCGGCGCGCCGAGCAGAAGTCAATATCGACGTCGGGCATCTCACGCCGGGCAGGATTGAGAAAGCGCTCGAAGAGCAGCTCGTGAGCGACGGGGTCGGCAGTGCAGATGTGCAGCACATAGCTGACGATGCTGTTCCCGGCCGAGCCACGGCCGGAGTAGAGAATGCCGTTTTCGCGGGCGAACTCGACGATGTCGCGCACGGAGAGAAAGTACTCGGCGAAACCGAGATCGTGGATGACCTCGAGTTCGCGCTGGAGGCGCTCGGTAACCTGCGGCGTCAGCGGTTTGTAGCGCTCGCCGGCGCCCGTGAAGCAGAGTGCGCAGAGCCGTGAGTAGGCCGTTTCGCCGGGCGGCAGCGGGTAGGCGGGAAAGTGGAGCTTACCGAGACCGAGGTCAAGGTTGCAGCGCGCGGCGATGTGCACGGTGTTGCGGCAGGCTTGCGGCCGGCGGCGAAAGAGGTGCCACATCTGGGCCGGACTCTTGAGGTAGAGTTCGGCGTTCTTGCGTCCCAGCGGGTTAGGCAGTGGCTGGTTGGCGGCCTCGGCGGCGAGGATGTCGTGCAAGGGCGCGTCGGCTTGGGTGACGTAGTGAACATCGTTGCTGGCGACCGTCTCGATACGCAGCTCGTGAGCGAGCAGGTCGAGTCTGCGCAGCAGCAAGGCTGAGTCGGGCAACAGCTCATCTTCGAGTTCGATGAAGAAGTCGTGACCGAAAACGCGCTGCAGGGCAGCGGCGGCGCGGCGAGCGCCACGGGTGTCGCCGCCGAGCAGGCGGGCGGCGACCTCGCCGCGCCGGCAGGCCGAGAGAGCGATGAGGTGGCTGCTGTGCTCGGCAACGGTGGCAAAGCGCGCCACGGGCGCTTCGCCGGGATGCTCGAGGTGCGCCGCCGAGATGATGCGGCAGAGGTTGGACCAGCCCTCGTAGTCGCGCGCCAGCAAAACGAGGTGGTAGCCGCCGGAGCCATAAGCGGCCGCTGGCGGCACGGTCGCCGCGCTGCGCAGATGGCGTATGACGAACGGGTTGTGTTGATTGTCGGCCGGCGCGTCTGTTTGCGTACCCGCTTGCACGGCGGTTCGCTGGTCTGCCGGTGTGGCCGTTGGCTCGGTGACGACGGGGCCGCTCGTTGGCGTCGGCCGTGTTTCGCCCAGCGCTTCGACGCTGATCTCGACGCCGATGATCGGCTTGATGTCGGCGGCCCGGCAGGCTTGGTAGAAGCGTACGGCGCCGTAAAGCCCGTCGTGGTCGGTGATCGCCAGCGCCGTCATGCCCTGGCGCTTGGCGGTTGCCACCAGCTCGTCAATACGACAAGCGCCGTCGCCGAACGAGAAGTTGCTGTGCACGTGCAGGTGGACGAAACTCACCGGGACCACTTAGCTGAGCGCTCGTTCGAGATGCCAGGCCTTGCCGAGGCGGTCATAAAACAGGTCGAAGGTGCGACTGTTGGCCACGACGCGCCAGTAGTGGCGGCTGATGCGGATGTCGTCTTGCCACCAGCCCGTCTCGATGATCCACGTCTGCAGTACGCGCTCGACGAGGTAGCGGTGGCGGCGCCAGACGAAGGCCCGTGGCTGCTTGAGATGCTCGTGCCAGGTGACGATGAGCGGGTCTTGCCTGGCGCCGGCTCGACTGTGGGTGGCTCCGCCGCTGGTCATACGCACTCCTGAGGCGGTGGTTGGATCGTTGCGAAGCGTCACTGTAACACGAACATATGTTCGTGTACATATCGAAAATGGGGGAACGGTTAGCGGCATCGTCGAAGAGTGCTGATCGGGCGCCGTCGCACCTGGACGGCAGGTTTTTGCCGCAGTATCGCCAATCTACGCGCGATCTTCATCTTGATCGCGTACACTACTTACTGATGTGCGGGCAGCGGCAAAACCTGAAAGCTGACTCCAGGAGGTCGCTGTTCGTCGTGCCGTTGGCCGCGGCGGTGGATCAGGTGACGCGATGCCGGCGGCGCGAGAGGTGAACGATGTTCTCACGATTCGATAAACAGCGCTGGCGCCGCCGCGATAGCAGAGGAGCCGGTCGTAATGTCGTACCCGGCTTCCGGTTACCGGCGCAAACCGTCCGTCGCGGTCGTCGCGGCTATCCCATCGTTCGTTTGCCTTCGGCAGGGCCGCGTGTTGCTCTCGTCGCCGGTATCGTCGTCTGTGCCTTTGGCATCATCCTCTTTCGCCTCTGGTCACTGCAGATTCTGAACGGCAATCAGTACGTCGCACAGGCCAATAGCAATCGTTTGCGATCCGTGACCCTGGCGGCTCCACGCGGCGCTATTCTCGATCACAACGGCAAGGTTCTGGTCGACAATCGTCCTGGCCTGGTGGTCGGCATTCGGCCCATGGATGTACCTGCCGGCCAGCTGTCAGCCGTGATTGCCCGTCTGGCTCCCGTGCTCGGCATGACACCGGCTGAGGTGCGCCACCAGCTGGCGGTCGATACGGGCTACGTTTACGACCTGAAGCCGGTGAAGGGCGATGTGAGCAAGACGGCCGTCTCGTACATTCTCGAGCATCAGCTCAGCTTCCCCGGTGTTGAGGTACAGCAGGTCTACCTGCGCGACTACCCGCAAGGCGAGATGGCCGCGCAGGTGCTTGGTTACGTTGGTCAGATCAGTCAGCCTGAGCTGACGAGTGGGCAGTTTAACGGCGCTCAGCCGGGCGATTTGGTGGGCCAGGCTGGGGTAGAGGGGACCTACGACCAGTATTTGCGCGGGCAGGACGGCAAGGCCGAGATTGAGGTCAACGCCCTTGGTGTGCCGGTCTCTCCCGGTCAGCTCGCGGGGGGGCAGTTGCCGCAGGCGGGTGACAATCTTGTGCTGAGCATCGATAGCGGCGTGCAGCAGGCGGCCCAGAATGCGTTGGCGTATGGCATGAAGCTCGCACACCAGACCGGCAATGCCGGTGCGGGTAGTGGTGCCGCCATTGTGCTCGATGCCAAGACTGGCGCCGTCATCGCGATGGCCAGCGACCCGACCTACAACCCGAGCATCTGGGCGGGCGGTATCTCGGCCAAGAACTACGCGAAACTGATGACAGCGGCGGCCAACGAACCGCTGCTCAACCGCGCGATCGCCGGAGTTTATCCGACCGGTTCGACCTTCAAGGTCGTCGACACGATTGCCGCCCTGCAAGAGGGCGTGATCACGCCGACAACGACGCTCTACTGCCCGGCCGCTTTGACCTTTGATGGCACAGTCTTTCACGACTGGAACCCCAACGGTCACGGTATGATCGACGTTTCGCAGGCGATAGCCCAGTCTGCAGATACCTTCTTCTACCAGATCGGCTACAAGTTCTACCTGCGTAAGGGCACCGAACTGGAGAACTGGGCGACCCGCCTCGGCTACGGCAAACCGACGGGTATCGACATTCCCGGCGAGGTTGCCGGTGTCGTGCCGACGCCGGCCTGGCGCCAGAAGACGTACACCAATGCCGTTGATAAATTGTGGACACCGGGTGACTCGATCAACCTCGCCATTGGTCAGGGCGACCTGCTGGCGACGCCGCTACAGGTGGCTGTAAGCTATGCCGCTGTTGCCAACGGTGGCTACATTGTGACGCCTCACCTGGGTGTTAAAGTCGAAAATGCAAATGGCTCCCTCGTGACCCGGTTGCCCTATACGGCGCCGCGCAAGATCGGTGTCTCGCAGCAGACAATTGATGTTGTGCGTGGCGCCCTGCGGCTGGTCACTTCGTCGCCGCAGGGAACCGGTTACGGGGTGTTTGGCAACTATCCGATCGCGGTCTCTGGCAAGACGGGCACCGCGCAGGTGCTGGGCAAAGGTAATGTCTCTTGGTTCGCCAGTTTTGCTCCCTCCAACGACCCGCGCTACGTTGTCGTCGTGATGATCGATCAGGGTGGTGAAGGGGCCTCGGCGGCCGCACCGGCTGCACGTATGATCTACGATTCGCTCTTCAACAAGCATACTGGAAAGGCCACCGGCGTGACGACCGGCGACTGATCGCTGCCGGCAGCGCCTCGTGCCGGAGCTATTCGGCGAGCTTGCCAGAGGGCGGCAGGCAGAGCGCGTTTCTTTTCTGTCATTGACAAGCGCGCTCTTACTCTCTATGAAGACTCCGTGGAGAAGACATCTGGTCCAGCCGTAGGGAGCGATCCCGGCAGGCTTGCCGCGAGCCAGCCGCAGCGCCTCAAGCGCAGCGTCCTCGGCCCGATCGACATCGCCGCCGCGACGATGGCCAATATCGCCCCGGCGATGAGCTTCTACTTCGGCTTCGGCTTTCTGGCCCTGACGGCCGGCATCGCTTCGCCGCTGACGATCATCGCCGCCGCGATCGTGATTGCTTTCCTGGGTAACACCCTGGCCCAGTTTTCGCGTGCCCACCCTTCAACCGGTTCGTTCATCACCTTCATCGGCAAGGCATTTGGCCCAACCAGCGCCATCGCCACAGCCGTACTCCTGATCACCGGTTACATCATCGCCATCATCTCGGTCATCGTCATCTCGGGTGGGTTCACAGCGATCTTCCTCAACCATTACATCCACCAAGTGCCGACATCCATCTGGCCGGTCTTCGTCGTCATCTTTGTGACCTTTGGGGCGGTCCTGATGATCCGCGGCATCCACATCTCGACCCGCTGGGCGGGTGTCTTCTTCGCTTTCGAGTTCGTCGTTCTGATCCTGGTCAGTGTCATCACCCTCATCCATCATGCGAATCACCTGACACTGCACCCGTTTATGCCGCACTACCTGTCGAGTGGTTTCAAGGGTCTCGGTCTCGGTTTCCCGCTGGCCGTCTACCTGTTCATCGGCTGGGAGAACTCGGCCACCCTGGCGGAAGAGACCGACAACCCGCGGCGCAATGTGCCTCGGGCCCTCTATACGAGCATCGCCATCATGATGTTCAGCTATCTGCTCTTCTCCTACGCGACGGTGGAAGGTTTCTCCGAGAATGTGAGTACGCTCAGCAGCGCGACGATTCCCTTCATCACTGTCGCCAACGGCGTTCTCGGCGCACTGGCGTTCTTCGCCTATCTGGCCGGCGTGACGTCGGCTGTCGGCTGCGTGATCGCAGCTGTGAACTCACAGTCGCGCCTGCTCTTCAATGCCGGCCGTGAGGGTCTGCTGCCGGCCTGGGTGGGACGCGTCTACGCCAAACGGCAGACGCCGGTCAATGCCATGCTCACCTTCACTGGCATCGGTTTCGTGCTCGTCTTTGCCTGGGCCTACGGTCAACACGTCGATCCCGTGACCCTCTTTGCCGAAGCCTCGACTCTCGGTACGATCATGGTCGTGGTGGTCTACTTCGTCGCCAATCTGGCTTTGCCGGTGTACTACCATCGGCATCGCCCGGATGAGTTCAGTTTTGCCAAGCACCTGGTCATCCCGCTGGTTGGCGCGGCGGTGATCGCCTTTCCCATCTACGAACTCGTCAAACCTGGGCAGGCCTACCCTTACAGCTGGTTTCCTTACATCTCACTGGCCGTGATCGTCGTCGCCGTCATCTACGCAGTTATCTTGAATGCGCGCGACAAGACGCTGGTCAACCGCGTCGGTTCGCTGGTCGCCGACGATGTTGCCGACGGCAAGTTCACGCAGTTCCTGGAAGAAGAGGAAGAGCTGATTCACCGTTTGCAGCGCGTCGTCACCTGTCTGAACCAAGACATCGACGTGAAGCCAGCCGTTCAGGAGGCGCTCCTTCTCCTTGCCGAAACACTGCAAATGGATTCCGCCGCCGTGTTTGCCGTGAGGGGCGACGAAGTCGCCCCGCTTCTTGCCGTTCACGGCGAGACGCAGTGGCGCCAGTCTTTGTTCCCGGCGCTTTCTCTTGCTGACCCGCTTGTGGCGGCTGCGGTGAAGCGGCCGCACGTCGCAGATGTTGCCCAGGCGGGCCAGATTCCCGACGCGTTGGTCGCCGTCGCCTGTCGGCGGTTCGGCTCGCTCGTGTTCGCGCCGGCAGCGGCTGGGCCGGATGTCGTCGCCTTCCTCGTCCTCAGCCGGCACCAGCGCGAACCGCTTTCTGGCCAGCAGACTGAGTTTGTGGCGACCGTTGCGCAGGCAATCGGCCTTGTTGTGCACAATCGTGCCTTGGCGGCGGCGGCGCAGCACTCGGCGACCGTCTTGCAGACAGCCTATGCTGTCGCTCGCGCCATCACCTACAGCCTTGACCTCGAGCGCACGTATGGGGAAATTGCCGTCAATGCCGCCAGGGTAGCCCCGGGTTCCAGTTGCCTTCTGTTCGAACTTGAACGCGCGAGCGGTGATCTCCTGGTTGTGGCGAGTTCTGACCCGGAGAGCGCCCCGCTTCTCGGCACTCGCGCCCGTTTACAGGTTGACTCGAAGGATGCGCTCCAGCGCAAGACCTTCTCCGGCTTTGTCATGCAGGCAGTTGCGGCGCACGAGCGTGTCGAGGTGGGCCTGACGAGCAAATTCAACCTCGGCAGCCGTGCCGATGCGCGTCTGGCAAGCGCCTTCACTGTTGACTCCTCGCTGGTTGTGCCGCTCGTCGTACAGGACGAGCTTGTCGGCTCTCTCCTTATCTATGCGACCGGTCGGCGGCGGCAATACTCTTCGCTCGAGATCGCCGAGCTGCAGTCCGTCGGTGAGCAGGCAGCGATCGCGATTCACAACGCCTTGCTCTACCGTAATCTGGAAGAGAGCCAGGCCCGGGTCGAGGCTCTCGTGAACCGGCTGACACAGATCCGGGAGCAAGAACGTCAGGCGTTGGCGCGGGTTGTCCACGACGACATCGTGCAGTCGATCATCGGTGCCATCTATCGGCTCGACGACTTTCGCGATACAGTGGCCGTAGCGCAGGTCAAGGAGTTTGACGAAGCGGTGGCTGTGTTGCGCCGGAGTGTCGAGGATGCACGGAGTGTCATCTGGGAGCTGCGTCCGCCGGCTCTCGAAGGTCTTGGCCTGGCGGAGGCGCTGCGCTCCTTGGCCGAGCGCGCCGGCAACCAGGGGCAAGCTCATGCCAGCGCCGCGATTGCCGAGATTCCCGACATGGGTGAGGCAGTCACGATCGGCCTCTATAAGATTGCCCGCGAGGCGCTGCTCAACTCGGTCCATCATGCTGCTGCCGAGCAGATCTGGCTTCATCTGGCCGAAGTGCGTTCTTCGGGTCGCAGGGCGGTGCAGCTACTGGTCGAGGATGACGGCGTCGGTTTTGACCACCGAGAGCCCGACGTGCGCGGTGGTCACTACGGCATGGTCATGATGGAGGAACAAGCGACACTGATCGGCGGCGCTCTGACGATCACCTCGCGGCCGGGTCGTGGCATGCGGGTCGAGGTCGTTGTGCCGCTGGTCCGATGAGAGAGAGGGCAGATGTCTGAGGCGAGTGCGATACGGCTCCTGCTGGTCGATGATCACGCTGTTGTACGCGAGGGCCTGGAGCGCATTCTTGCCAAATACAACGACATCGACGTGGTCGGCTCCGCTGCCAGTGGTGAGGTGGCCCTGAAGCTCGTTGCAACACTGAAGCCGGATCTGGTGCTCCTCGATCTCTCGTTGCCCGGTATGCATGGCCTTGACGTTCTCGCCGCCCTGCAGAATGCGGCCAAGCCACCGCGGGTTCTGGTGCTGACCATGCACGACGATGATGACATCGTGCTCAAGGCCGTGCGCGGTGGTGCTCAAGGCTACATTCTCAAGAATGCCTCTCGTGACGAGATCATCGCCGCCGTACGTAAAGTGGCGGCCGGCGGCCAATCGTTTCACGAAGTCGTCGTCGGTGCGCTGATGCGTGGTAGCCAGCGCGACGCCTTGGCTCATCTGCTCACGGTGCGGGAGCTGGATGTTTTGCGCTGCGTGGCCAACGGGCAGACGAACAAGGAGGTCGCCGCGCTCCTCTATATCAGCGCCGACACCGTCAAAGGTCACCTCGACGCCATTTATCGCAAGCTTGACGTATCGGACCGAGCGCACGCAGTGGCCGTGGCGATTCGTAACGGACTGGTGAACTGAGCGCCGCCGCCGGCCGGCATGTGCCCGGCCGGCGAGTGCTGAACGGGCATGTGCCCGGCCGGCGAGTGCTGGGTACGCAGGCGGCCGCTGCGTGCGGCCGGTTGCGCGCTGCGGGTCGTTCGCCGTCGCCCGCGTAGTAAAGTAGAGAGCAGCAGATTCCTGCACGAGTACGCAGATAAGGAGATCGATATGTACAAGTGGCGCCACATCTCCTGCGACAGGGACGGGTTCATGCCCGTCGAGGGCTGAGACCCATGGGCGTCTTGGAGTTGCGCGATGTCTCTCTCAACCTCGGCGGCAAACAGATCCTCAATCACCTCAGCGTCGATTTTTGGGAAGGCCACATTCACGCCCTGATCGGACCCAACGGGGCCGGCAAGTCGACGCTCGCCAGCACCATTATGGGACTGCCGGGTTACACGCACATAGAAGGCGATATTCTGCTCGATCAGAAGTCGATTCGCGACGTACCGGTCGATGGACGGGCGCGGCTGGGCATTACGCTTGCCTGGCAGGAGCCGGCCCGCTTTGAGGGTCTGAAGGTCGACAGTTTCATTGCTGCCGGCGCCCGTGACAAGAGTGCCGCGGCAGTGCGCCACGCGCTCGAGCGTGTCGGGCTTGAGCCCAGCAAGTATGTTCATCGCGCCGTCGACAAGACGCTTTCGGGTGGCGAGCGCAAACGGATCGAATTGGCGTCGATCATCGCCATGGAGCCGCGCGTGGTTCTCATGGACGAGCCTGATTCGGGCATCGACGTCGAGGCGCTGACGCACATCTTCGCCGCGCTGGCCGAGTTCAAGCAGCGCGGCGCGACGGTGATCATGATTACGCACAGCGAGGAGGTGCTCAAGCACGCCGAGCACGCCTTCCTGCTCTGCGATGGCCGCGTAATCGACAAAGGCAGCGTCGGCCGCATCGACGCCTACTTTGCCAACAACTGCATCCCCTGCAACCACGAGAATCAGCCGCTGGTGCAAGAAGTTGCGGAGGTATCGCGATGAGCGCAACTCCGACGGTAGAGCAGGTAGAGGCGGCGCGGGCGCTCTTGGCCAGCCTGGGCGACTTTGGCGCGCACATTCAGGGTGACGATGTCGCTCACCTCGAGGTGAGCGGCAACGAGGTCGTCGGCTCGCATCTCGTGCCGGGCCTGGATGTCGACGTCGAGCAGATCGACGATGGTATCGAGGCACACATCCATCTGCAGAGAGGCGTGCACATTGCCAATCCGGTGCATCTCTGTTTCGGCATGCTGCCGACGGAGGGTCTGCAGCACATCATCATGAAGGTCGATGTAGAAGAAGACAGCTTCGCCTCCGTGCAGGCTCACTGCACGTTTCCTAATGCGATTCACATCACGCACAAGATGGACGCTGAAATCAGCATCGCTCCCGGTGGCACCTACGAATATTTCGAGCGCCATCTGCATGGCGCCGGCGGCGGCGTGATCGTTGTCCCCAAGACGAGAGTGAACGTCGGCGAAGGTGGTCGTTTCAAGACCGAATTTGAGCTTATCAAGGGTCAGGCGGGCGTCATCGACTTCGATTATGAAGTGGACTGTGGTGCCTTCAGTACGCTTGACATGATCGCCCGCATCTTCGGTCGCGGCGGCGATCGCATCACGATCAACGAAGTTGGGCACCTCAACGGCGAGGGTGCCCGGGCGGTGCTGCGCACGGCGATTGCTCTCAAGGATGAGGCCGTGGCCGAGGTGTTCAACACCCTCACGGCGTCGGCCGCCGGCGCGCGCGGGCACGTCGACTGTAAAGAAATCGTGCAGGGCAATGCCCGCGCCAAGGCAGTTCCCGTTGTCGAAGTGAGTCATCCGCTGGCGCACGTCACTCATGAGGCCGCGATTGGCAGCGTCGACAGCAAGCAGTTGCAGACGCTGATGAGCCGCGGCTTAGGCGAAGAGGCGGCTACCGACTTGATCATTGGCGGCCTGCTCGGCTGACGGGGCGGGAGCTAGCTCCGTCGCCGGCAGGCGCCACAAACGCCACAGCGATAGCCCAAAGCTGGCCAGCAAAAGGATGTTGCGGCCACACAGCCAGGCAAGGTCGCCGGCCTGCAGTTGCAGAATCCCCGACCACAACACCGGAAACTCCATCTGCGTCATCGCCGTGCTGACGAGCAAGAGTCCACCGAGCCAGAGATCGTCGAGCAAAAGCAGAGCCGCCGCCGGTAACAGCCAGATCATGTACTGCGGCGAGAGCACCTTGTCAAAGCAGAGAAAGGCCAGATAGAGGGCCGCCGTTGCCACGACCAGGCTGCGCGGCATCTGGCGCAGCGTCTCGCGGCGACGAATCAGAAGGAGCACGACGATCGTCAGCGCCACCACCACCAGTGGAGTGGAGAGTTTGACAGCGGTATCGGCCCACGGTGCGAGCATGCTCCAGGACTGGTGGCTGACGCCGCGGCCGAGGGCTGCGCCGGCAATCAGGTGAGCCATGATGCTCGGCAGGCCGAGCACACTTTCGAATTCGAGCGGCCGGTTGGTCTGGTAAAAGAACATCTGTCGCAAGCCTGGGATGGCGTTCAAGTAGGGCAGAAACGGAGCCACGGCGCCAGCGGCAAAGAGAGCCAGCACAGCGAGGGTCTTGCGATTCCAGCCGGCGACAAGCGCGACCAGCGGCAGCAGAAGCGCCGGCGTCACTTTGAAGGCGAAGCCAATGCCGAGGCACAGCCCCGCGAGGATAAGATGACGTTTGGCGAGGGCGTACAGAGTGAGGGCAGTGATCAAAGCGACGCCAACGTCGAATCGGTTTTCAATCAATGGACCGATAGCGAGCACAAACAGCGCCGCACTCACGGCAGCGAGCAGCGACTTGCGCGGCTTGTCTGGCCACAGACGGGCGCTGGCGGCCACAATGATCCCCACGGTCAGCAGGCTGAGCAGGAACATCTCCAGCGCAAAGCGACGCTCATAGACGAGAAAACCGAGCCGTGTGCCAAGCAGATGCAGGGCCGGCGGGCTAACGAGCCACAATGCCAGGGGCGGATACTCGGGGGAGAAGTTGCGGTAGGGTTCTCTGCCGAGGATGATGTCGTGGGCGTAGTGGAAGTCGTTCGGGACATCGGTGAACAGATGCAGCGGGTAGCCGAGGTGCGGGAAAACAAGGCCAAAGACAAGAGCCTGTAGCGCCAGAGCGAGAGCGATCGCGCCGGCAACGTTGCGCGTGCGCATGGTCGACCGGTGAAGCGGGGCAGGCCACGGCGGCTCGGTACGTGTCAACTTCATGGTGGAAACAACAGCCTCCAAGTAGCGTGAGCGACGGCTGCGGCGATCTG
>JBKQWK010000260.1:0-10595 GCA_052139595.1 Thermoleophilia bacterium
AGGCGGCCCCGCTCAATGTTCACCGAGCGGGGCCGCCTTTGCGAGTCGGGGTGCTGCGGTGAGCGGTTTGTCCGTCTGCGAGTCGGGGTGCTACCACGAGCGGTTTGTCTGTTCGCTGTCACGGGTAGATGGCAGGCCGAGTCCGGTCGCCATTTCTCTGCATCCTGGGAGTGAAACTGGACTCGGTCCCATCCTCAATCAGACAGACACGAGAAACGTCCTGTCACTGCCAAGGAGGAAGTATGGCTAAAGAGTACGCCGTCAAACCGCTCAAGCCGGCCTGTCTGCAGATGGACGGCATCAGTGCCGAACAGATTACGCAGCATTACGAACTTCTCTACAAGGGCTACGTCAACAAGGTCAATGAGGTCTGGCAGAAGTACGACGCCGCCGACAAGAGCAAGGCAAACCAGTCGTACAGCGATCTGCGCGCCCTGAAGCTCGGCGAGAGTTTTGCGCTCAACGGTGCCAAACTGCACGAATACTACTTCGATAACCTTGGTGGCGCCGGCACGCAGCCTGGCCCCAAGTCAACGGCGCTCATTGAGCGTGACTTTGGCTCAGTCGACGCCTTTGTCGCCGATCTGAAGGCGAGCGGCATGGCCGTGCGTGGCTGGGTCGTCGTCGCTTATGACCCCGACGTCGACGTGGTACGCACCTTCGGCCAGGATGCTCACGATGTGGGCGCCATTCTCAACGCCAAACCGCTGCTCGTACTCGACGTGTATGAACACGCCTATGGTCTCGACTACGTGACCAAGCGGCCGCCGTACATTGAGGCGTTCGTCAAGAACCTCGATTGGGACGTGGTCGAGCAGCGCGTCGCTGCCCTCGGCCTGTAGGCGACGCGGTAGCAAAATGGTCCAGGTTGGTCACCAGGCGCCAGACTTTAGCCTCGAGGGCGTGCTTGACGACGAGTTCGTCGAGGTCCGGCTGAGCGATCACAGGGGCGAGTGGGTGGTGCTCTTTTTCTATCCGCTCGACTTCACCTTTGTCTGCCCGACCGAGATTCGTGGCTTTGCCACTCGTCTGGGCGAGTTCACCGAACTGGGGGCCGCGGTCATCGGTTGCAGCGTCGACAGCAAGTACAGCCACCTCGCCTGGTGTGAGAAAGAACTCGGTAAGCTCGGCTTTCCTCTGCTGAGCGACATGACGCGCGCGGTTACGCGCGAGTACGGCGTGCTGCTGGAGGAGCAAGGGCACTCACTGCGCGGCACCTTCATCATCGACCCCGAGGGGACGCTGCGCTACGCCGTCGTGCATGACAACAACATCGGTCGCAACACCGACGAGACCCTGCGCGTGCTGCAGGCACTGCAGACCGGCGAGATGTGCCCGGTCGACTGGCGTCCTGGCGAGGCGACCCTCGGTTGAGAACGAGCGCCGATTCTGCCTGATTTGCAGGCCGAGAGAGACCGAACGGATATGGCGGGCCGGCGATAGCCGGCCCGCCATATCCGCGCCGCGAGGGCAACAGCTGCCGCGATTGCTGTGTCAGCTGCCACCATGCGTGCTGCTGTCATGCCGACGGCAAGTTGCACAGGTTCTGCGGCGAAGCTGTCGCGCGGAGAAAGCAGCCGTTAACTGCGTGATCACGGTGACGAAGTCGTCATCAGATCGTCATCAGATCTGCGGTGGTTTGGCGCGGACGACGGCGTGCGTGATGGCAAATGTTGTCGCCATAGCGCCGACGATGAAGAGCACGCGAATAATGGTAATGGCCCAGAGCGCGATTCAGCTGGCTATCTCTGCGGCGTGCTTAGCAACCTCCCCTCAGAAAATTGCCGTTCACCGGTTTACATTTCTGGTTATCTCCCAGACGGGCCGCGAAGTTATCGAGGACGAAGTGCACTGTGCAGTCCGTAGAACTACGTATCTTCGCCCGGCAGAAGTTGCAGAGAAGAGGCCGCGGGAAGAGTCCGCGGCACTTGGCAGATGCAGAAGGAGGGGGAGTGGGCACGGGGTTTTACCGATGAACCTCCACCAGCGCCACGCTCGTGGCGCGGCAGCCGGCTGGCGGCGTCGCGCTGGCTGCAGCGCCACGAATTGGCGCGCGGGGCTGGTCAGGACTCGATGAACTGGCGGCGCCAGCGACAGTGTGGAATAGGGCAGGTCGCCATACGCGTGCTGTCGCAAAGTTCGCAGCGTACGCTGGCAGAACTGAGCGGCAGGTCGTAGCTGCCATTGATTTTGGTAGCCAGACGCATGACGGCGTGCAGGGCCCGTGACACCGATTTCATATCGGCAAAGGTGTCGGCCTTCTCTGGCAGGTCGACCAGACCCATGCGCGTGGCCCGCTTGCGCACGCGGCCATCGGGAACGTAGGCGAAGTGGTCGAGTTCGCGTGTCTGCCAGAGGCCGAAGCGGCGCATCTCGCGCACGGTCCAGAAGGCCCGCGACTTGAGGGCGCCACCGGAGGCCGCGTGCAGGATGTCGACCGCGGCTTCAGCGTCGGGCGGCTCTGGCAGCAAAGCCGCCCAGACGTCGCTGGTTGCCGCCAGGCGAACGAAGTCAATCACTTTGCCCTTGCTGTCGCCGCGTGAGACCGGTGGGTCAAGGGCGTAGCGGGGGAGATCGAATGTCTGCTCCAGAATTGCGTCGACGACACCCGCCGCGAGCAGTCGCCGCCAGTCGGAGTGAATAATGATTTCCGGTGCCGGTTGCGCCGCCAGGGTGCCGTAGCAGAGAACTTTGAAGAACAGGCGCCGCCGATCTTGATCGTCGCCACCGGCAAACCTCTCGCGTTCATCGGCATCGAGCACGTCGAGCAACTTGGCGCCGTTGGTCGCGTAGGCCTCGAGCAGGAAGACCACGTCATCGCGGCGCTCCCGATTGGTCAAAGGTACGATGTCTTCCACTGTGCCCTCCCCTGATGCTGATTCTGCGGACTGTCGGCAACGCGCTGCTGACTCATCGCAGCGTACGGCGCGGTGGGCTCAGCGGACAGGGAGACGAAGCGCCCAAGGTGGTGACATCCTGGTTGCCGCAGGGCACACAATGGGGCGCCGCAACGGTTGACCGGCAAAGAGGACTAACGTACTCTTGATCTCCGTGATCCCGGCCGAGCGTTCTGCGAGTGTTCTTGTGGTCGGCGGGGACGCATACTAAGCTACGCGGTTGTGGTGCTGATTCGAGGCGGGAGGTGAGGGGCTCCACCGTATGATTTGTTTGGGCATAGACATCGGCTGTATCAGTCTCAAGTCGGCGCTCGTTGGCAGTGTCGGCGATCGTGATCTTCTTTCTCGTCTCGCCAGTGACCATCCCGATCTCTTCGTTGTTCGCGACGAAGGCTGCGTGCTGGCCGGCGAACGACCGCTCGTGGTCACTCGCTATCGCCGTATCAACGGCAGTCCCAGCGACGCGACCAGCGCTCTCCTCGACGACATCTTCGCCGTCGTCCCGCGTGAGCAGGTGAGCGGCGTGCGGGTGACGGGATCGGGTGGCCGGCTCATCGGCCAGGCTCTGTCGCGGCCGTTCGAAAACGAGTTCAAGGCTATCGCGCGGGGCATTGGCGCTCTGCATCCGGAGGTTGTGACCGTCTTTGAGATGGGCGGTGAAACGAGCAAGTTCATCCGTCTCGAAACCGACCGCCGGTCTGGCCGCGTTGGTATCGCCGACTACCAGACCAACGGTGACTGCGCTGCCGGCACAGGATCGTTCATGGACCAGCAGGCAAGTCGCCTCCTGTTTGACATCGAAGAGGTTGGCGACATTGTCCTCGGCACCGAGAAAGCGGCCAGCATCGCCGGTCGTTGCAGTGTCTTCGCCAAGTCCGACATGATTCACGCCCAGCAGAAGGGCTATCATCCGCCCGAGGTCCTCAAGGGCCTCTGCGACGCGGTGATTCGCAACTACAGGGGCACGATCGCCAAGGGCAAGGTCGTTCAGCCGCCGGTAGCGTTCATCGGCGGCGTTGCCGCTAACCAGGGCGCTGTGCAGGCGATGCGCGACGCATTCGGCTTTACCGACGGCGAGTTGTTTGTGCCGCCTCTGTACGCGTGGATGGGGGCCGTAGGCGCCGCTCTCATCGAGGCCGATGTGGTTGGCGAGACTGCCGCCGCGACTGCGGTCGACGTTCATGCACTTCCGGCCAGTGAATTCCCGACGCAAGAGCCGCTGAACATGGACCAGGTCCTGCTCTTGCGCGACATGGACCGGCCGTACGTGTTCCAGTCCGATGACGTCATCGAAGCATACCTGGGCATCGACATTGGTTCGGTCTCGACCAACCTGGTCGTCATCGATAATGCCGGCGAGGTCATCAAAGAGGTCTATGTCAAGACCGATGCACGCCCGGTCGAGGTCGTCGACAAGGGGCTGCGTGACATTCGTGACGAGCTGGGTGACCGCATCATCATCAAAGGTCTCGGCACGACCGGCTCGGGTCGCGAGCTGATCGGCGAACTGTGCGGCGCTGACATCGTCACCGATGAGATCACTGCTCACAAAACTGGCGCCAACTACATTGGCGCCAAAATTGACCGGCGGGTCGACACGATCTTTGAGATCGGCGGCCAGGACAGCAAGTTCATCAGCCTGCAGGACGACATCGTTGTCGACTTCGCCATGAACGAAGCTTGCGCCGCCGGAACGGGCTCGTTTCTTGAGGAGCAAGCCGAGAAACTTGGCATCAGCATTGTCGGCGAGTTCGCCGAGCTGGCGCTCAACTCGCCGGCGCCGGTGCGTCTGGGCGAACGTTGTACGGTGTTCATGGAGCGCGATGTGGTTGGTTACCAGCAGCGTGGCGCCCGCCGCGAGGATCTGGTTGCCGGTCTGGCCTACTCGATCGCCTACAACTATCTGAACCGCCTCGTGGGTGGGCGCCCGGTTGGCGACTGTGTCTTCTTCCAGGGCGGCACCGCCTACAACGATGCCGTGGCTGCGGCGTTCTCCAAGATCCTCGGCAAAGAGATCATCGTGCCGCCACACAACGGTGTCATGGGCGCCATCGGTATGGCCCTGCTGGCGCGCGAGCGCATGCAGCGTACCGGTGAGATTAGCAAGTTTCGTGGCTGGGACCTCTCCGCCGTCGACTATACGGTCGTCGACTTCGTCTGCAAAGGCTGCAGCAACCACTGCGATGTGCGCCAGTTTACCGTCGAAGGCGAGAAGACTTACTGGGGCGACAAGTGCAGTGATCGCTATCGCAAGCGGGCGAAGGTCGATAAACACCCGGTCATTGCCGACCTCATCGCTCTGCGCGAGGAGGCTCTCCTGGCGCCCTACGAGAGGGCGGTCGAGCGTGCCGCAGCCGACGCGCCGGTGATTGGTCTTTCGCGAGCCATGTACACCTATGACCGCCTCCCCTTCTGGGCGACGTTCTTCGCCGAGCTGGGGTTGCGACCGTTGCTTTCGCCGGAGAGCGATCGCGGCATTCGCGAAGCCGGCGTCGACATTACTGTCGCGGAGCCGTGTTTCCCGATCAGGGTTGCCCATGGCCACGTCGAGTGGCTGGCCAAACAAGGGGTCGACTACCTCTTCGTGCCCAATCAGATTAACGAAGAGACCGAATTCGCGGGTGTCAATTCGCATGCCTGCCCCTGGGGGCAGACGCTGCCGTTCGTTATCCGCAGTGCGCCGCGACTCGAGCAGTACGGCGACCACATGCTCAGTCCGCTGGTCCGCTTTCGCGCTGGTCTTGAGGGCCTGCAGAAGGATCTGGAGCCGCTGGCGAAGCAGCTCGGCGCGAGCCGGCAGAAACTACGCGCCGCCTTGCAGAGCGCCCAAGCCGCCCAGGACGAGTTTCGCGACGCGCTCCTGGCTGCCGGCGTCGAGGCCCTGGGCACCCTCGAGCGCAGCGGCGAGCTGGGTATCGTTCTCGTTGGTCGCCCGTACAACATGTACGACAAGGGCATCAACATGGATGTGCCGCGCAAGCTGCGCAAGAACTACGGCGTCAACCTGATCCCGCTCGACTTTCTCCCCCTCAAGGGGATCGAAGTCGACGATGTGGTCGCCAACATGTACTGGAACTACGGTAAGAAGATTCTGCAGGCAGCTCGTTTCGCCAGTTACCACGAACATCTGCACATCATCTACATCACCAACTTCAAGTGTGGTCCCGACTCGTACATCAAGCACTACGTACGTACGGCTTCGGGCAAGCCCTTCTTGACGCTGCAGTTCGACGAACACCAGAACGACGCCGGCGCCATGACGCGCTGCGAGGCCTATCTCGACAGCAAGGGCTTTTTGCGCTGGTGGGCACACGCGGGTACTGCGGTCGCAGAAGAGAGTGGCCAGGGCGACGCGTGCGCGGCTCCGACGGTGATTGAATGCGTCGAGGGAGGGGTGCGGGTTGGCTAGTCACACGCCTGACGCCGACGCGAAGCTGCAGCCAGCAATCGATGCCTTTGGCCTGGCGGGGCGCACACTCTACCTGCCGCATATGCCTTACGGCGGCACGTATCTGCTGGCGGCAGCGATGCGTTCGGTGGGCATCGAGGCCTGGCCGACGCCATTCTCTGACGAGCGCTCGCTGGCCCTGGGCAGCAAAGTCACGTCGGGCGACGAGTGTTACCCGCAGAAAATCACCGTTGGTGATTTTCTGCGGGTCATCGAGGATGAGGGGCGCGACAACGTCGCTTTTCTGATGCCTACGGCCAACGGACCGTGTCGATTCGGCCAGTACATGCAGCTGGCGCGGCGCACGTTTGACGACCTTGGCTTCGCCGACGTGCCGATCGTCACTATCACCTCGAACGACGGCTACTCATCCATCGGCGAGTACTCACGCGATCTGCTGCGCACTGCGTGGCGCGCCGTGGTGGCGCAGGACGCGCTCATGAAGATGCTGCTGAAGACGCGGCCGTACGAGCGCGAAAAGGGTGCCACCGACGCCGTTTACCAAACGGCGCTGGAGAACGTTGGCGCCGCTCTGGCAACGCGCGACGTCAACAACAAGGAGCGTCTGGCGCGCACAGTGGCGGCGATTTCCCAGGCGCGCGACGCGTTTCGAGCCATCCCCGCCGACTACGATGCTTCGCGGCCTCTGATCGGTGTTGTCGGTGAAATCTTCTGCCGACTGAATACCTTTGCCAACGACGATCTCGTACGCCTGGTCGAAGAGCAGGGTGGCGAATGCTGGTTGTCAGACATTGCCGAGTGGGTCTGGTACGTCGACGATGAGCATCGTCGTCGGCTTCGTGACGAAGGGCGCACCTACTCGACCGAGAATGCGGCCCGCAAGATCACCACCATGGTGCAGCGTCGCGACGAGCAAGCCCTGCTGGCTCCGTTTGCCGACGACTTCATTGGTTATGAAGAGCCGCACGAGGTGAGCCACGTGCTCGACGCCAGCTTCCCGTATCTGCCCTACACGGGAGCACTGGGCGAGATGGTGCTCAGCACCGGCAAGGCCATCTACATGCACGAGAAGGGTGCGGACGGAATCATTGATATCAGCCCTTTCACCTGCATGAACGGTATTGTCACCGAGGCGATCTACCCGGTTGTGCAACGCGATCTCGACGGCATGCCGATTCGCACGTTCTACTTCGACGGCACGCAGTCTGACCTGGAGCGCGACATCGGCATCTTCCTGGAGCTGGCGCATACCTATCAGCAGCGCAAGAAGAAAGTCCGTCGCTACCCCGCGAGCTTCCACCGCCCGCTGTCGTCCTGAGGCTTGCTGTTCGGCTAGGCGGTTGGTGGCCGCGCGGCCGTTTCGGTCTCTCTTTCTGAGACCCATAAGGACCACAAGGCGTTGCCGACGAGCAGAATGGCGATGATCGCCCACCATCCCCGGGCCGTACTGAGAAAGGCGATGACGAAGCCGGCGGCGACGACGAGATAGCCGCGCAGGACGCGGCTGGTTGTCGCCGGCGAGATCTGCCAGGCGGCGACGGCAATACGTACGAAGTGGCCTGGCATTGTCAGGGCCGCACCGCCGGCGGCAAGATAGATGAATGTCGCCAACACCTGCTGCGGTGAGCGATGTGTCATCAGCGAGCCCACTGCCGCTGCGGCGGCGCACAGTTCGATGTACCAGAAGCCGTAGAGCAGAAGGTGGGCGCGGTCAGGCCGAGCCGGTAGCCAGCTTGCTGGCGAAAGCCGGGCGATGACGACCGACCGGCTTGCGACCGCCAGACTTCTTGCAATCGCCAGCCTGTTTGCGACCGCCAGTCGGCCCGCTATCGCCAGCCGGCTCGCGATAGCGGCCGAGAACCGGGTAGTGCGCATGTCGCGGCGCGTGCGGGCGGGATGTTCCTTCATATATCCCTTGTATCGGCGGGCGAACGGCTGCGCTTTACGAGTCAGCCTTTTCAGCCGCGCCCGGATGGACAGCGTTGACCGCCGTACTCAGGACCGCCGCCGCTGTCGGGCCGGCAGTAACGTTGCAGGAGATCACCGTTGACGCCGCCCGGAGTCGAGGCAGCCTCCGCCGCGCCGGCAACCATCCTTCTCATGAACGCGACGACGCTGAGCATCACTGTCGCCCCCTTTCTCTTGTTTCAGTGCGTTCGGAAAGACGGAGTAGAATTTACCCTGTCCAGACAGGAGAAAACGAGCGAGCTGTCCCGCATGCAATGAGCCAGCTGCTTCGCTTGCGACGGAGAGTCGTCTTGGTTCACGCGGCGAGGCTGTCCCGGCTGCGACAAGCGAACCGGGGTGGCTTCACGCGAGCGACGCTTAAGGAGTACGATCGGACTCCGTTTGGAGTACGATCGGACTCGTTCACCGCCGAAGGAGATTAAGAGGCTTTACGCGGCATGGGCAGGCTCTATGTTTGATCTGATGCACTCACGAACACGGGCAGCCTTGCTTGGCCTGTTTTTTACCGACGTCGAGCAGGAGTGGCATGTGCGGGGGCTGGCGCGCGAACTCGGCGTTTCACCAGGTAACGTGCGTCGTGAGCTGATGCGCCTGCAGGCCGATGGCTATCTCCTCAGTCGCTCGCAGGCAAATCTTGTCCTTTATCGGCTCAATGTTGCCCATCCGCTCTACCCTGAATTGCAGGCCGTCGTCAGGAAGACCGTTGGTGCCGAGGCGGTTGTACGGCACGCCCTGGCAGCTGTAGCCGGCGTCGACATGGCGTTTATCTTTGGCTCGCTGGCGGCACACGCGGAAGGTCCGACCAGCGACATCGATCTCATGGTGGTGGGTGAGCCACCGGCACGCGACTTGCACGTCGCTTTGCGGCCGGCAGAGGATGAACTGCGTCGTGAGGTGCACTACTTCGTCTTCGCCGGCGACGAAGTGGCGCAAAGGGTGCGCGATCACGACGGTTTCATGCTTGATGTGCTCGCCGGCGAACGTCGCTGGATTCTCGGTGACGAGTCGCAGTTACAGAGGCTGGTGACCAGCGGCGCGATTACGGCTGACTGATGACGGCCCCGCGAACCTATGAGCGACTGCTGCGCCACAACCTCATTCACCGCTACGAGGGTGGCCGCGAACAAGTGGGGCGCCAAGTTGCGCTGGCGCACCGCGATCTGGCGGCCGCCCGCCGGCTGGTAGCCGAGGATCGCGACTGGGCATTTGCCATTGCCTACAATGCGGTTCTGCAGGCCGGGCGAGCGCTGATGCTGGAAGAAGGCTACCGGGCGACCAGTGGCGAGGGCGGGCATGTCGCGGTCATCCGTTTTTGCGAAGAGTACTTCGGCCAGCGCTATCATGACGAGATTGAGCTCTTTGACCGTATGCGGGTGATGCGCAATCGCGTCGTCTATGATGTCTCCGGGTCGATTTCACATCACGAGGTCCAGGAGGCGTTTCTCTTTGCCGAATCGTTTGTGCGTCGGGTGGCGGCAATCATCACGCCGGACGAGGTGAGCGAGGCTTCACACTAGGTAGCTCTCGCTGTCGTTGGGACTATCGTGCTCGGGTCATGGCGTCGGCAAAGCTACGTTGTTGCGCCCTCGGCATCCACGCTGCGCCCTGCGTTCGTCAGCCCAGCCAGACCTGCTCGTCGTCGCCGAGCACAAGGCCATCGTGATGCAGAGCGGCGACCAGATCGACGAGCAGCGTTGGTGGCAGATCGAGGGCGGTCGCCAAGTCGCTGAGGTGGCGCGGCGATTGCGCCAGCAAAAGCCGTATCAGCGCCGCCCGGTAGTAGCGCCGTGAGCCGGCGAATGGTGTCTGCGTGGTGAGGGGAGCGATGCCAGTAGCGTGGGCGGTGAGTACGGCCGAACCGTAGTCCATGAGCGCATTGTGCCAGTCGCGGGAGCGCCCGTGAGGCAGCACGACCGAGGCAACGTTTTGCGTCTCGTCGAGTGTGAGGTCAGGCGGCAACCCAAGTTCGTGGATCAAAACACGGCGTACATTGGCGTCGACCGCCGCCACATCGGCATTGTGGGCAAAGACCATGATCGCGCGCGCAGTGTACCGGCCGATGCCCGGCAACCTCTCGAGCTCGGCGACAGTCGTGGGCAATGCCGGGCGCTGGTCATGGGCGTCGGCCACGAGCTGTTGAGCGCAGCGGCGCAGCCGCTGGGCGCGGTTGTTGTAGCCAAGTCCGGACCACTGCGCCAGCACGTCGGCCAGTGAAGCGGCGGCAAGGCCCATCAGGGTTGGGAAACGTTGCAGGAACGGCGCATATCTGCTGACGACGCGCGGCACCTGCGTCTGCTGCAGCATGATCTCGCTGACCAGGA
>JBKQWK010000261.1:0-2892 GCA_052139595.1 Thermoleophilia bacterium
TGCGCGAGGATGAAGTTTTTACCGCCGGTTTCACCGACGATGCGCGGATAGTTCGCATAGCGTTCTATGTTGCCACCGATCGTGCGCCAGATACTCTGAAAGACGGCGGTCGAGCCGGTGAAATGAACGCCGGCGAGCCGTGGGTTGGCAAGGATCACATCGCCCACCTCGCTACCGCGACCGTAGACGAGATTGATGACGCCGTCGGGTAGGCCGGCTTCCTGCAGCAATCGCATCACGTAGTAGGTGCTCAGCATAGCGGTCGAAGCAGGCTTCCAGACAACCGTGTTGCCCATCAGTGCCGGCGCAGTCGGTAGGTTGCCGCCAATCGAGGTGAAGTTGAAGGGCGTGACGGCGAAGACGAAGCCCTCGAGCGGGCGGTACTCCATGCGATTCCAAACACCAGCGCTGGACGCTGGCTGGTCGGCGTAAATCTCAGCAGCGTAGACCGGGTTGAAGCGCCAGAAGTCGATGAGCTCACAGGCCGAGTCAATCTCCGCTTGGTGGGCAGTCTTGGATTGGCCGAGCATGGTAGCGGCGTTCAGGGTGTCGCGCCAAGGGCCGGCAAGCAGGTCGGCAGCACGCAAAAAGACGCTGGCGCGATCCTCCCAAGGTGTACGGCTCCAGTCCTGCCAGGCCGTCGTGGCGGCGTCGACGGCCGCTTGCAATTCTGTCGGGCCAGCGAGATGCACGTCAGCCAGCACGTGGCCGTGATCGTGCGGCATGACAGCTTGGGCGGTACGCCCACTGCGCACGTCCTTACCGCCGATGATGCAGGGAATCTCGATGCGCTCGGCGGCCATCTGGGTGAGACGGGCCCGCAGTGAGACGCGCTCGGGCGAGCCGGGGGCGTAGCCAAGCACAGGCTCGTTGGCAGGAGCGGGCGGGCGCGAGAGGGCGTTGCTCATTGAAGCCTCCAAGACGAGGTAACGCTTAACGGGAGTGATGTACGGCTGTGGCCATGTCGTGCAGGGTCTTACGGGCGACGTAGCCGGCAATCTGCGGATTCTCGCGCAGGCGACGCTGCGCATAAGCGTAGGAGTCGGGGCCGTAAGGTACGTAAATGCGTACCGTGTGGTCGCGAGCGAGCAGTTGCGCAATGTCTGGGCGCACGCCAAGCAGGGCCTGAAACTCATAGCCGTCAGTACCGATGCCAAACGTCTGCAATGCCTCCAGGGCATCGACGATCAGCTCTTCGTCGTGGGTGGCAACAGCGACGAAGCTGCCGTTGGCGAGCAAGCGGCGTAGCAGGTGTGAGTAGTTGTGGCGGATAGCGTCACGGTCCTGCATGCCGATGTGCGGCGGCTCCAGGTAGATGCCCTTGCAGAGGCGCACATTTGGTTTGAGGTCGGCGAGCGTCTCGACGTCGCCTGCGGTGCGCCAGAGGCGCGCCTGGAGCACGATGCCGAGGCGCTCGTGACCCGCGCCGCGCAGGTCACGGTAGAGCGACAGCGTCTTGTCGATCGTCGTCGCATCCTCCATGTCAATACGCACAAAGGCGCCGAGATCCTCGGCGCGCTTGACGACGCGCTCGATCTGCTCGCCAGCGATCTCCCAGCTTAGCTCGCTGCCGAGACCGCTCGGCTTAAGGCTGACGTGCGTAGGCAACCCACGGGCGGCGAGCGCGTTAAGGGTGACGACATACGCGTCAGCGGCAGCGATCGCGTCGCCAAGTTGTCGACGCTCTCGCCCAAGACGTCCACTGTCGTCTCGAACTGCTGGCGGTGCAGGTTTGCAATCAGGCTTAGTGCCTGCTCTAACGTGGTGCCGCCGACGTAGGGGGCACCAAGACGGCGCACGATAGGGCTGGGCACCAAGGGAACTGCCTGGGCAACCATGCGGTCGAAAAGACCGATATTTGACGCATTTGCCATTACCCCTCCTGGCGCTACGTGGTCACATGCTGACCTGCTGGCTTGCGATATGTCGTGCGGCAGGTTATCGCCAGCGTTCTGCCCAAAACTGCCGGCGACATCCACAAGGGATGATCATCTGCCAAGCTTGCTGGCGACTGACCATTCCCCATTAAACCGCAGTTACGTTGCTTAGTATAAATGCCATTATGCTTGCCAGCAAGAAGCACAACAACACCGCGCAGTCCAACATGAGGAGAGAGAGGTCGCCGTGAACCAGGCGAGTGGACATAACGACGGCTTTCACTGCAGACAACAGTCTGCAGTGGGGCTTCGGCGCGGATCAGTAGGTCGCCGGCGAGTAAATCCAGATGACCTCGGCAGGACGGCTGAGGGGATTTCGGATGTCGTGAAGGAGTGTCCCCGGGAACGTCAGCGCATCGCCGGTGCGCAGAGTGTACTGCTCGTCTTCAAGACGGACGATGATCTGCCCCTTGAGCACGATAGCTGCTTCGACCTGGGAACCATGCGAGTAGAGCTGTCCGCCGGTGCTTCCGCCGGGGGCGAAGAAACTGTGTACGACCTCGATGCGGTAGGTTGGGTCGGCAGTGAGCACCTCGTCTCTGATGCCCGATTCTGGATATGAGTACACGATGCGTTCCGACGACCGCACAAGGCGGGCCTTGGAGCCGGACTCGTCAAAGACGTCGCCAACATGGACCTGCAGAACGGCGCATATCTTGACCAGTGAGGCAATCGACGGCATCACACGGCCGCTCTCAATTTGTGAGAGGAACCCGGAGGTGACGTGGCTAGCGGCGGCGAGGCTACGCACGCCAATGCCTCGTTCTTGCCGCAGCTCGCGAATGCGACGTCCGACGAGTAACGGCAACTGCTTGTCGTCACTTCTTAGCGGCAACGGCGAGGTTTCCCGCTGTTTTTCACTCGCGACCACTCGCTCATCGCCGCCGATTTTCTGAAGCGGTGACGACCGCCGGCCGCGTCGACTTCCAGTATCCATGATGACAGCATCATATAG
>JBKQWK010000262.1:0-4692 GCA_052139595.1 Thermoleophilia bacterium
CCCGCCGCGGTGCTTGTGTCGATCAAATGCCCGGTGCTACTGTTCTCCAGTTATTCACTTCGTGATCGAGCGGCGACCATGCGCACGACAAAACACATCTTTGCGCTTCTTTTTGGCGCCATCGGCCTCGGTCTCATTGTGCGTGGCGTCTGGGGCGGCGTCTGGCCGCTCTCGGTGCAGCTCGTTGCCGGCCTCGCTCTGCTGGTTTACGCTGTCGTGCGCTGGCGAACCCTCTAGCCGGTAGCACATGGCCAAGCGCAAGCACAGGGAGGGCCAGAGCCTGCACCGTGTTCTCGGCGTGCCGGCTCTCTTTAGCACCGCGTACGGCAATGTAGGCTCATCCATTTATTACGCCCTCGGTGTTGTCGCCGCGTCGGCGCTGGGCCTCACCTGGGCCGTGTTCATGATCACCGGCCTGCTGTTTGTGACTACGGCCCTGTCGTACGCTGAGGCGACAACGATGTTCCCCGAGGCGGGCGGCTCGTCGAGTTTCGCCCGCCACACCTTCAACGAGTTCGTCAGCTTTGGCGCCGGTTGGGCGTTGATGCTCGACTACATCATTACCATCGCCATCTCGGCGTTCTTCGTGCCCAACTACCTGGCCGCCTTCTGGCCGCTGCTCAAGACATGGCCGTACAACTCGATCGGCGGCATCGTCACGATTCTGTTCCTGGTGACGATCAATATCGTCGGCGTCAAGGAGGCGGCGCGTCTCAACATCATCCTTGCCTTTCTCGATCTGAGCACGCAGGTGTTGCTGGCGATCGTCGGGCTGTTCGTCTTTCTGTCGCCCAAGATCCTGATTAACCAGATTCACCTCGGCACGGCGCCGACCTGGCACCAGCTTATCTACGGCATCTCGATTGGCACCGTCGCCTATACCGGCATCGAGACGATCTCGAACATGGCTGAGGAGGCCTCCAATCCCGGGCGCGACGTACCGCGAGCGGTCAAGTTTGTCCTCCTGGCGGTGCTTGGCGTCTACTTTGCTATCTCCATGGTTGGTTTGTCGGCCATGACGGTGCACTACAACGTGCTGCCGGTGAACCCGCAGACAAAGATTATTCAGCCGGTGGCGGTCGAACCGGTGCCGGGCAAATTGGCCGACGTAGGGCCATGGCGTTTCAAGAACACGAAAGCGCCGGTTTACGTCAAGGTGGACCCAAAATCGCTCGAGATTTCGCCGCGCAGTGCTCCGCTGCTGGCCACGGGGGCGATCTACCAGCTCCGTGGGCAGTGGGTGACCAAGCTCTGGGGGACACAGCTGGCCACCGTCTACGAGGCCGACCCGCTGCAGGGCATTGTGCAGAATCTGCCGCACACCCTGAGCTGGCTGAAGGTAGTCCTCTCTCCCTGGATCGCGATTCTGGCGGCGACGATCCTCATCATCGGCACGAATGCCGGCATCATCGGTGCCTCGCGGCTGGCTTACTCAATGGCCGGGCATAAGCAGCTACCGCAATTTATTGGTCGCGTGCACCCGACGCGGTTTACGCCCTATGTGTCCATCGCCCTCTTCGGCACGATTGCCGCCTTGCTGGTGGCTCCGGGCAGCATCTCGGCGTTGGCCGATCTCTACGCCTTTGGGGCGATGATCTCGTTTACGGTGGCCCATCTCTGCGTGGTGGTTCTGCGCTTTAAGCGACCCGACGCCGAGCGGCCATATCGCCTGCCATTAAACATTCGCATCGGCAAGGGCAGTCTGCCGATCACGGCCGTGCTGGGCGGCATCGGCACGGCCAGCGTCTGGGTGGTCGTCGTACTTACGCATGCGCTTGGTCGCGAGGTGGGCCTCAGCTGGATGGCGATTGGCTTGGTCATGTACGTCGTCTACCGTAAGCGAAAGGGCTTCTCGCTCACCCAGACGGTCAAGGTCGTCCCGCTGCCCGAGGCGGTAGCCGAAGACATCGTCTACGACCAGATGCTGGTGCCGATCACCGGCTCGCGCATCAGTGATGAGATGGTCGTGCTTGCCTGTCAGCTGGCGACCGAGAAGCAGTCGGCTATTGACGTCATGTATGTTATTGAGGTGCCGATGAACCTGCCCCTCGATGCACGCCTGGCCAAAGAGCGCGAGCGCGCCAGGGCGGTACTCGACGCGGCGCAGGTGATCGCCGATCAGTTCGATATCGAGATGCGCCCGGTCGTCGTCACCGCCCGGGGGGCGGGCAAGGCGATTATTGAAGAGGCGACCAATCGCCGTTCCGAAGTCATTATTCTCGGCACGCAACGAAAGCGGCGGATTGCCGATCGCGTTTTTGGTGGTACCGTCGATTACGTGTTGCAGCATTCGCCCTGTGAAGTGCTCGTCAATCTGGTGCCACGCGAGTACCCGACGGAGGGCCTCGTCGAGCACGAAGCGGCGTTGTCGCGCAGCGCTGTGCGGCCGGACCCGAGCGCTGGCACGGGCGATCGACCGGGCGCCGGCGATGGCGACCATGCGGTCGCCGGTACCGGCGCCGCCGAGCCGCCCGATTCCGAGAAGCGCAAATGAGAGGGGTAACATGTATGTGGTGATCGCAGGCTGCGGACGGGTTGGCTCCAGTCTCGCCCTCGATCTTGTTGCCGAGGGCCACGATCTCGCCGTCATCGACGAGAACCCGGACGCGTTCGGTCTTTTGGGCGAGGATTTCCCCGGTCAGTTTGTCATCGGTCAGGCGATCGACTGGGAGATCTTGCGGGCGGCCGGCATCGATCATGCGGATTCGTTCGTGGCGGCCACCGACGGCGACAACACCAACATCATCGTGGCGCAAATCGCCAAGGAGCGCTTTGGTGTCAAATGCGCCGTGGCCCGCGTGTTTGACCCGGCGCGCGCCGATCTCTTTGCCGAAGCAGGCATTCGCACCGTCTGCCCGACAAAAGATGCGAAGGATCTGCTGCACGAGGCCGTCAATACGTGCAAGATCGAACACGGGATCGCCTGATGTTTGTCGTTATCGTTGGCGCCGGCAAGGTCGGCCTCAACACCGGTCGCAGCCTCTTGCACATGGGCCACGAAATCATCATTGTTGAGCAGCGTCGCACGCGCTATAACCTGCTCCTTGAGGAGCTGCAGGAGAACCTGCTCTTTGGCGACGGCACCGAAATCTTTGTGCTCGAGAAGGCCGGCATCGCTCGCGCCGACATGGTCGTCGCCGTCACTGGCGACGACGAAGATAACCTCATCATCTCGCAGATGGCCAAACTCAAATACGCGGTGCCCAAAGTGGTGGCCCGTGTCAACAACCCGTATAACCAGCCGACCTTCGATCTGCTTGGTGTGGGAGCCACCATTTGTGCGGCGACGAACCTCATCTCGCTGATCATGCACGAGCTGCCGGTACACAAATTCGTGCACCTTCTCAGTCTCAAGAGTGAGGGCGTCGAGGTCGTAGAACTCGAGGTTGGCGAAGCCTCACCGTTTGCCCATAAGCTGATCGGCGATATCGAGCTGCCCGAAGGGGTATTAGTGTCCGCGGTCCTGCGCAACGGCGCCGCCCTGCTGGCCCGGCGCGTGGTTGAGATTCTGCCCGGCGACTACGTGCTCTGTCTGATTCAACCGGGCACGGCCCAGGCGCTGATCAAAGTCTTCTTGCCGGACGAAGTGCCGGAAGAGGTCGAGCACGAAGGGGAGATCGACCTGTCGCAGGAATGAGGTGATGGTGTCGGCTGGTCGGGCGGTCAGTATTGCTGCGGTTGACCACACCGTTGCGGCTGGCTAGGATTAGCGGCGCTCTTGCGGGCGCCTCGGCGCCCGTTCGTTTGCGCCGCGGCTCCGTGCCGCAACCCGTGGCGGGGTAGCTCAGTCGGTAGAGCACATGACTGAAAATCATGGTGTCGACAGTTCGATTCTGTCCCCCGCCACCATTTGTGCCCTCGGTCCGCTGCCCCTGGTCAATGCTGCTCGTGCATCGCGCTCGCGGCTGCGCTGCTGGCTTAGCGCGTGAAGTATTTGATCAGCGCCTGTTCCTCCGCCGCCGTGATCGTGGCTCCCTGTTGAACCATCTGGTCGATCAGCGCCTTGGCGGTTGCCGGGCTGGAGGTACGGTACTGCTGCGCCTGAGCGCTCGAGTGACAGGTACTGCAACGCGCCTGAATGATTGCTGTCGGGTTCGCACCAGAGGACGAGGACGAGCCCGCGGATGAGCCGGCGGTCGACGGCGCCGCCGCCGGCGCAGCGCTGTTCTGCGGCGACGCCAGCGACTGTTGAAAGCCGGCCACGAGTTGCTGCTTCTCGCTCGGGCTGAGCTTCGCGCCCGGGTGCAGCAGGGTGAACTGCAGAGGTGGCATGCTACCGCTGATGGCTCGCTGCAGCTCCTCAACGCTGAGAGAACTGTTCCAGGCAGAGAAATTGACGCGCGCGCGACCGGCGCTGATGTCGTGCTGGGCCAGCCATGAGAATGGGGCAATATCGATTGCCCACCACCACTTGGTCTGGTTGCTGTGACAGTCGTAGCAGGAGCGCTCGGCGATTGCCTGCGCCTGCGGCGACGTCCACCTGAACGCGGCGGTGACCGGCGGGTTGGTGTGATTGCGCCCGTACGGAACGAACTGGATCAGCACGAACACGACGAGCAGCGTGCCAAGTACCAGGAGGATCGGTCGCGTGCGTGAGGGTCGGCGTCGGTAGTAGGTCGTGGGCATGGCAACTCGCAGTTGTCGCGGCCTGATATCGAGTACTTCACATTACAGGAGAAGAAGCGGGTCAGT
>JBKQWK010000263.1:0-10245 GCA_052139595.1 Thermoleophilia bacterium
ATCCTCGTGCCCAACATGACAGCCGGTGGCATCATCGTTGCTGACAACGCTATCAACCAAGAAGCCGCCCTCCGCCCTCTGCTGGAGCGTGCCTTGGCCGACGAGCGGGTGGACGCTATGGTTGTGCCGATCGGCAACGGCGAATTCGTCTGCAGAAAGCGGTAGTCAGTGTGAGCGTCGAGGCTGAGGAGGGAGTGCGGCGGTGCGTTTTGAGGGCGTGATCTTTGATCTCGACGGCACGCTTGCCGACACCCATGAGGATCTGGCCGACGCCCTCAACCGGACCTTGCAGTATGAAGGGCTGCCCACGCACGACTACGCCGCCGTCAAATGCATGGTCGGCAACGGTATGCGGCAGCTGGTTGTCCAGGCGCTGCCGGCGCGGCGACGCGGCGACGACTTCGTCGTCGCCTGTTTCGCCCGCTTCAGCGCCGATTACGCCGCGCACTGCCTGGTCAAGACACACCTCTACGACGGCGTCGAGACACTCATCAGCGCCCTGCACGGCGGCGGCGTCAAGCTGGCCATCTGTTCCAATAAGGATGACCAGCTGACGCAGCTCGTCGTCGCTGCCCTGCTCGGCGCGAGTCGCTTCACGGCGATCGAGGGAGCCCGCCCGGGCATGCCGTTGAAGCCTGACCCGACATGCCCTCTGCTCATCAGCCAGCGGCTGGGGCTGTTGCCGGGCGAAATCGTCTACGTCGGCGACTCGCGCATCGATATGCTCACGGCCGCGGCGGCGGGCATGGCTGCCGTTGGCGTGTCGTGGGGCTTCGGGGCGAGAGACGACCTCATCGCCGCCGGAGCGCGTACCGTGCTCGACCATCCCCTCCAGCTCCTCGATCTGCGCCTCTGAGTCCGGCGGCGGCGGCGGCGGACCGGCCGCTCCGCACCCGCTGCTCTCCGTCGGCGGCCGCAGCGTCAGTAGCCGACGGCCACGGACTCGCCCGTGTACCGGCGATTGACTTGCCGGCAACCCCTTGTGCATAGTTCACGGATAATGTTGCGCCCCGATGCCGCGGAGGTGATGAAGGCTGGTTGTGCCACTGCGTAGTTATCCGCTCGTTGCTGCCGTACGCGTAGAGACGCTCACGGCGGTGTCCCCGTTCTCCACTTGGGAAGGCTGACAAACGAATGAGTGACACACAACAATCTCCCACACTAGCGCGCGATGCGGTTGGTCTGTGGGCCGTACTCTTTCAATCGATCACCTCGATGGCACCGGGGGCGGCGATTGCGGCATCGATTCCGCTTGGTGCGGCGTTCGCCGGCGGCGCCTTGCCGCTGTCGGTTGCCCTCGCCTTTGTCGGTATTCTGTTTACCGCCTGGAGTATTGGTCAACTGGCCAAACACATTCCCGCGGCAGGCTCGGTGGCGACCTATAGCGCCGTTGGTCTGAGTCCGTCGATCGGTTTTCTCGTCGGTTGGGTCTATGCTGCCGTCGAGGTTCTCATCCTGCCGTTGGTGATGCTGCAACTCGGCTACACCATCGCCGGTGAGTGGCACTCCGAAAGCGCGTCGTTTCCGGTCGGGTCGTGGTGGATCTTTACGGTGGTTGGCACGCTGCTGGTTTGTGCGCTTGTGTATCGTGGTGTGCGCACGTCGACCGGGACCGGCGTCTGGCTTGGCTTTATCGAGATTACGGTTTTCGTCGCCCTGGCAGTGGCCTTGATTATCAAGGCCGGCAATCACAATACGGTGCAGGTTTTCAGCACCTCATTTGCCAACGTCAAGGGTTTCGGCGGTTTTTCTGGGGTGTTTGCCGGTGCGGTCGGCGCACTGCTCGCCTTCTCCGGTTTTGAAGCCGCGGCACCGCTGGCCGAAGAGACCAAGAATCCGCGTCGCAACATTCCCCTGGCGATCATGCTGGCCACGGTCGGCATTGGGGCACTCTACATCTTTACAACCTATGCGGCCGTTGTCGCCTTTGGGCCAAAGAAGTTCGGCGGTTTTGCTTCCTATGCCAACGGCGTGCCGTGGGATGGCTTGGCACGTACCGTGTCGGGCGTCTTCTGGCTGCTGGTACTGATCGCCATCATCAACTCCACTCTCGCCAATGCGAACTCCGGCGCCAACGTGTTTACGCGCACAGGCTACGCCTTCGGTCGCATCGGTGTTTTCCCACGTGCTCTGGCTGATCTACACCCCAAGTTCCGCTCACCGCGGGTTGGCATTCTCGTCGAGCTGGTTCTTGGCCTTGCAGCGGCACTCGGTCTCGGGCTGAAATACTCACCGCAAACGGCCTTCGGCATCCTCGGCACGGGGATAGTCGTTCTCATCGTGCCGGTCTACATGATCGCCAACCTGTCCTGCATTGGCCTCTTTGCTCGCCATCACAAGGACGAACAACATTGGCTGCTGCATGTTGTCATGCCAATCATCGGCTTTGGCTTTCTGGTGCCGGGTTTCTTTAGTGCTGCCGGCATCACCGGCGTGCCCGGCATGTCATTCATTGCCGCGCTGACCTCACCGTACTCGTACGCCGCCTGGTTCGTGGCTGCCTGGGTCATCATCGGCATCGTCATGCTCTTCGTCTTGCGGGCCAAGAATCCGACGGCGATTGCGGCGGTTGCCCACGTGCACTTTGAAGATGAGGATAACCTCGAGTCCGTGGTCGCTCCCGAGCTTTGAGTAGCGTACCGACGAGTGTGCCGGCGAACACGACTTCGCCCGTTCTTGGCGGTTGCTCACGCACCGCTGCTAGAGGAGGTTTCTCATGGATGAAGCAACGATCACGAAAGATCTCAGCGTTCTCAGCCTGTCGCGTAGCGCTGCGCCTGTAGCCCACCTTGCTCCGGGGGCGACCATTCACCTTGAAACGGCGGATTGCTTTGCCGACCAAATCCAGGGACCGAGCGACGTCGCCCGGGGTCTCGACTGGGACACGGTCAACCCGGCGACCGGGCCGGTCTATGTTGATGGCGCCGAAGTAGGCGATGTCCTTGCCGTGCATATCGAACGCCTCGTTGTTGCCGATCACGGCGTCATGTGCACCGGTGGTGACTGGGGCGTGCTCGGCGACCGCATCGACGAGCTGACATGGCGGTTTCTGAAGATCGCCGATGGTCAGGCGCACTGGGACGATGGCCCCAGCTTTGCGATCAAGCCGATGATCGGCGTCATCGGCGTGGCGCCGGCCGGCGCTGACGTACCGTGCGGTACGCCGGGGTCGCACGGCGGCAACATGGACACGCGGCTGATCGGCGAAGGGGCCACCATCTACCTGCCGGTGGCGGTCCCCGGGGCGTTGCTGGCTGCCGGCGACCTGCATGCCGCCATGGGCGACGGCGAGGTGGCCGTGACCGGCGTCGAGGTGGCCGGCACGGTCACTCTGCAGGTGAGCCTGCGCCGCGACCTGAAGCTCAGTGACCCCTTGCTTGAGAATGACGAGCTGGTCGCCACCATCGCCTCGGCTGAGACTCTGGACGAGGCGGCGAAGATGGCGACGGTCGCCATGGCCGACCTGCTGCATGACCGTCTCGGCCTTGATCTGGCCGACGCCGTTATGCTCATGAGTGCTGTTGGCCATGTGCGCATTTCGCAGATGGTTGACCCGCTGCGTACGGTGCGTTTCGAGATGCCGAAGGCGACGTATGAGCCTCGGTACGGTCGGCTGATCTGAGCGGACGGAGGGGCGCGGACGAGAGCGAGCGGACGAGCGCGGGTGAGCGAGTGCGGCCGGGCGGACGAGCAGGAGGCGACGTGACTGAGACCGATTCGTATGCTTTCGACCCAATTGGGGTCGTGCGTTCGCCTCTTCGTCGTCGCGAAGACTGCCCGAGCCAGGGCTACGAAGGTGCACCCGACGCCTGGCTGCTCATCGCTGAGCGCTTCATCGAGGCCCTGGATGGGATTGTTCCGGGCCACGAACTGGTGGTCTTGACCTGGCTGCACGAGGCTCAGCGCGACACGCTGAAGACTCATCCGCGTGGCAATGAGTGCAACCCTCTGCGCGGGGTGTTCGCAACACGCTCTCCCAACAGGCCAAATCCGATCGGCTTGCATCGGGTAACCGTCCTTGATCTGGACGGCCACGGCGGCATCCACGTGCGCCCGCTGGAGGCTCTGGATGGCACACCGATCATCGATATCAAACCGGTGCTGGACGACCAACGCGGGCAGTAACTCGTCGCTGCGGAGCCGAGCGAGGCTCACGCCGGCGATGCTGGGACTGACGATCGCGCCGAGAGTTGGGCCGACCGCTGTCCGTTCGGCCGCTCACCCTGCCGGTCGTTCAGCCCTCTGTCGCCTTTTGAATGCCGGCCACCGTTTCGGCGCTCGGCAATCCGCTCGAAAGGGTGACAACCATTACGGTCGGACCATAGGAGCGGGCTGTGATGAAGGCGGCCCTGATGGCGGCGAAGATCGCCGTTTCGTCGCCGGTGGCGAAGGTACTCAACTTGCCGACCGTCAGCGCGATGCCCTCGGCGGCGGCCGCCTGCACGGCCGCCTGCAGGGCGGGGCGCACGTGTGTCTGCCGCAAGGGATAGAGCGAGAACTGGAGAGCGACCTGTGCTTCGTCTGTCGTTTCGGCTGCGGACATCGTCTGCCTCCTGGTGTGTCTGCCGGGTGCGAGTCGGTGAAACCGCGATACAGAAGCGCCTCGGCGTGAAGCGGCTTGGCCGAGCCCACTCTTCATTCTGTATCGCACCGGGAACCCGGCTGCTTTCATTTGTAAGACTACCCGGATTGGCGTGATCATCCGCCGCCGGTCAAGGCCGGCACAGCCGCGCTCAGGTCGCGCTCGGGCGGGCTAAGCTTGACCCGGGATCACTCGCGGCCGGCTCAGCCCGGCTGATCCTGGCTCAGGCTGGGCTTGACTCGGCCGTACTCGCGGGCTGATCTGCTGGGAACACGCGAGCCAGCACCTCGAGGTGTGCCCACTCACGTTTCACCTGCGCCCGCAGATCGTCCAGACTCGGCGCCACCGAGCGAAAGCGCCCTTGCCGACTCAGGTAGGCTTCGAGCGGCGTCCCGTCGGGGCGAGCGTTGACGCGGTAGCGCTCGCCGTCGAAGACCTCGTAGAGGGGGAAGAGGCCGCTGGCGACCGCGAGGCGGACCAGCTCTACGGTTTCTGCCGGCTGCGACTTCCAGCCGGCCGGGCAGGGTGACAACATGAGCAGAAAGCGAAAGCCCGACATGCTCAGAGCCCGGCGAATCTTGTCCAGGAAGTCGTCACGGTGGGCGAGCGAAAGCGTCGCTGCGTAGGGCACACGATGGGCGGCCATGATCGCCATGATGTCTTTCTTGGCCTCCACCTTGCCGCCGGGCGTAGTCGTCGTTGTGGCGCCGCGCGGGGTGGCGCCGCTGCGCTGGCCCCCCGTATTGCCGTAGATCTCGTTGTCGTAGCAGATGTAGAGAACATCCTCGTTGCGCTCGGCGGTGGCGGAGATCGTCGCCATGCCGATGTCGTACGTACCGCCGTCGCCGGCCCAGCAGATCGTGGGGTCGGTCTCGTCGTTCATCTGGCGCACACGAGCGATGCCGGTCGCCACGGCGGCGGCGCTGGCGAAGGTGGTAGCGACGGTCGGCACGCCGTAGGCGCTGGTCGGGAACGATCCGGGCGTGACGATGGCGCAGCACGCCGGGATCACGAGCGTCGGCGTGGCCGCGCCCAGCGCCTCGTCGAGCCACTGCTGGCCCAGCGACATCCCGCAGCCGGGACAGTTGGTGTCGCCCGGGCGAAGGAGGTGCGAGCGCGGCGCCGTGTCCGCGTGCGGGCCATGCGCCGTGTCTGACTGCGTGCGCGGTGTTGTGTCTGGCCTTGGCAGTGAGGTGGCCATGATCAGGCGATCATTTGGGGGAAGAAAATGGGCGCCTGTGCTCGCTCGCGGCCGGCAAGGTCGTCGAGGACGAGTTCGATCAGCGGCGGGTCGACTTCGCCGCCGCCGAGTCCAACGATGTAGCCCTGCAACAGCACGTCAGGCCTTTCTCTCAAGCTGGTGGCGATCTCGTTCCAGAGAATGCCGCCCGAGCCCGGCGAGTGGTCGCGGTCGAGCACGGCTACGCGCTGGGCGGAGCCGATGGCCTGCACAAGTTCGTCTCTGAGGAACGGGCGAAAGAGTTTGAGCTGCACGAAGCCGACGTTCTCGCCGGCGCTACGACGCGTCTCGACAATGCGGCGCAGGGTGCTAACCGTGGTGCCGGCGGCGATGAGCACTGTGTCGGCGTCCTGTGTGTGCTCTGCTTCGATGGCACCGAGCGGCCGACGGCCGAAGACGCGGGCGAACTCGTCTCTGGCCTCGGTAAGCACCGCCGGCACGCGCTCCATGGCCGCCTGAATCTCCTCGCGATGGCGCACCGTTTCGCGCGGCGGCATCATCTGCCCGAAGGTGCGCGGGCGGTCGGCCCGCAGGCGGAGCGAGAGATCGAGCGGTTGCAGGTAGGCGTCGACCAGCTCCTGGGGGGGCAGGTCGACCACCATGCTCGTATGCGAGAGGAGGAAGCCGTCCTCGGTCACCATCGCCGGCAGCAGCACTCGCGGGTCCTCGGCAACGCGAAAGGCGAGCAGAATGGTGTCCACCAGATCCTGATGTGAGTCGCAGTAGAACTGCAGCCAGGGCGCATCGCGCAGGGCAAGACTGTCGCCGTGGTCGACCCAGATGTTCCACGGCGGGCCGACGGTACGGTTGGCGACAACCATGACGATGGGCAGCCGGCCCAGCCCGGCGGCAAAGACGTTCTCCGTCATGTACAGGAGGCCGTTGGAAGAGCTGGCGGTGAAGGAGCGGGCGCCGGCGAGCGAGGCGCCGATGCAGACCGCCATGGCACTGTGCTCCGACTCCACGGCGACGAAGCTGCCCTTGCTGAAGCTGGCGCCCATGACGTGCTCGATAATTTCGGTCTGCGGTGTGATCGGGTAGCCGCCGCCGCAGCAGCCGCGGGCGACGCGGTTGGCTTCGCCAGCCGCGACCAGCGTGTGGCCGGCGGCGAGGTTGCCGGTAACGACCGCTTTCGTCATCTCGCGAACCCCGTCATCTTGCGTCTTGCCTCATGCCGACAGCAGCGCCACTGGCGCCGGCGACCTTGTGCTTCGTGCTGGCGGCAACGCGACTTCGCCCGGTGGCGACGCGATGTCTGCCGGCAGCATGGCCAGGGCGCCACGCGGGCATTGCGCTGCGCACAGCCCGCAGCCCTTGCAGTAGTCGGCATCAGATGTGCAGTCGACCCCGCTGACGTGTGTGAGAATGCCTTCGGGGCAGTAAACGACGCACTGTTCACAGGCTGTGCAGGCACCGCAACTGAAGCAGCGCTGTGCTTCTTCATCGGCGGCATCCAGGTCGGGCAGGTCGCTCAGGCCCTGGCGCACTTCGCGGAAGTTTGTCCTGCGCTCGCTGGCCGGTAGAAGGCTGCCCTGAGCCATGGCCACATGAGGGACCCCGCGGAAGGTGATGGCGGCGGGATCGACCAGCGGCGGCGCGGGCGCGGGCGCGCCCAGACCGCTCAGGGCGGCGTGGAGGCGCTCCGCCGCTCGCCGCCCACTGCCGATGGCTGCCGCCACCGTGCCTCCGGGCCGGACGAGGTCGCCGGCGACGAAGAACGGCTGGTCCGTGGCTGCGGGCAGCGGCTCTTCCTCGTTGAGCACTGAGCCTGAAGGGAGAAGACGGCTGTCTGGCATCTGGCCGAGAGCGAGCAGGACGTCGTCGCAAGGCAACGCGAGCAGGGCGTCGTCACCCTCGACCGGCACCGGCTGCGGTCGACCTGACTCGTCGGCTGCGCCCATCGTCATGCGCTGGCAGATCAGCTTGGTCTCTGTATCGTCACCCTCCAGGCGCAGGGGTGCCAGCAGCTCTACGATGCGGACGCCTTCGGCCAGCGCTTCTTCGACATCGTCAACGATCGCCGGCATCGCGGTTCGCGTTCGCCGGTAGGCTACGACAACGTCTTTGGCACCGAGGCGGATCGCCACGCGAGCAGCGTCGATGGCCGTGTTGCCACCGCCAACCACGACGACACGGCGTCCGCGGAGGTCGGGCGGGTGGGTGCGGCTCTGGTCCAGGAAGCGAAGCGCCGAGAGGAAGCGATCGCTGCGGGTACCGAGGTCGACAGTGCGCTCCTTCTGCAGCCCTGTTGCCACGACGACGCCGCTGTACTCGCGTCGCAACGCGAGCAGTTCGGAGCTGGAGACGGGGTGACCGGTGTGCACCTCCACGCCGTGTGCAAGGATGAAGGCGATTTCGCGATCGACGACTTCGCTTGGCAGTCTGTAGGCGGGGATCCCGGTGCGCAAGAGGCCGCCGACTTCGTCGTTGGCCTCGAAGACGGTCACGGGGTAGCCGAGTCTGGCAAGCTGGTAGGCGGCGCTCAGGCCGGCGGGGCCGGAGCCGATCACGGCCAGGCGCTCGCGGCGAAACGGCCGTGTCGGTTCAGGCCAGGACGTATGAGCGGCGACGTAGCGCTCCAGCTCGCGGCTGTTCACGGCCTCGTCGTGCGGGCCGCGGGCGCAGGACTGCATGCACGGCGCCGGGCACACGCGGCCACAGGTCCCCGGGAAAGGCGAGGTGGCAAGGATGATGCTCAAGGCGCCCTCGTAGTCCCGCTGCGCCAGTGCCTGGACGAAACCGCGGACGTCATTGCCAGCCGGGCAGGCGTCGCTGCACGCAGGAGTGAGCGGCACACTTTCAGGGCGACGGGAGGCCCACGAACCGGTGTGCATCGTCGGCGGACCACTGACATCTTCATCAAAGATGCTCGCCACCCGGGCTGGTGGGCGCCGGGCGGCGAGCGGCACGCTAATCCCCGGCAGGTGGGCCTGACGGACACTGTCGTAGGCAGTGTGGGCGGCTTCGCGGTTGGGCGCGCTCAGGCCGAGGTTGGCGAGCGCGACCTCGGCGTCGGCGAGCGACAGTCCGAGGATCTGCGCCGCAGCGCCGAGCAGAGCGGTGTTGACGATCGGCACCGCCTCCGTTCCCAGGCCATTGCTCAGGGCGATGCGCGTTGCATCAACGGTCGCGACGCGACGTCCGGGAAAGATGCTCGCGAAGGCGGCCGGCGGCAGTGGGGTGTTGAGCACGAGGTATCCTTGCGTGCTCATGGCCTCGGCTGCCTCCGCGGTGATGAGCCCGGCGTCGAGCACGATCACGTGGTCGGGCTCACGAACGGGCCAGTGCTCGGTGATCTCCTCGTCGTCCACACGTACGTATGCCTGCACCGGCGCGCCGGCACGCTCGGCGCCGTAGACGCCGAAAGCCTGCACGTACTTGCCGCGCAGGAAGTACGCGCTCGCCAGCAGTTTGGCCAGTGTCACACCGCCGCGGCCGCCGCGGCCGTAGATTGTGATCGCGATCATGACAGGCCACCTTTCTTGTGGCCGCCTGCCGGCGAATTGGCTTGCGCCCGCCCGCTCTGCGCCCGCTTGCCTGCCGGCGAATCGCCCTGCGCCTGTTCGCCGGCGGCCGAATCGACGTGCGCGGCGACGTACTCCGCGTACCAGGCCATGCCGGCAAGGGCGCGGGCAGCGGCGATCGGCGAGCCGAGAATGATCGGATCGTAGTGTGTGCCGCTGGCGAAGGTGGCAACTTCGACGGCTCGCAGAGGCACGTTGATGATTGGTTTGCCGGTCCGCTCCATGAGCGTTGTGACGAGGTCAAGAAAAGCGATCTCGGCAGCGTTGAAGCGGTCGCGGCCCGGCGCTCCCGGCAGGCCAACGTCGGCCGCGGCGTCGGCCGACTGCCAGCCGGTCGAGGGGCTGCGCAGCACACCGAGCACGAGGATCGCATCGACCGCCTCGCTTTCGGCGAGCAACGTGAGTGTTCGGTCGGCGACGTCCGGATCGACGGATGCGACCAGGTCAATAGGGTTGCCGCGGCTCCAGAAGCCGGGCAGGAGCTTGTCCAGCTCGGTGCGGACAAAGGGATCCAGCGGAGCCAGCTCGAGGTCGTTGCGGGCCAGTTCGTCCGCCGTGAGCACGCCCCATCCGCCGCCGAGCGTCACCACTGCCACGCGGCGACCCGGCGGTAGCGGCAGGGCGGTGAGGCACAGTGCCAAATCGAGGCTTTCGTCGGGGGACGTGCGCACGAGGCAGCCGGTCTGACGAGCCGCCGCCAGGAAGACATCGGCGGCGCCGGCCATGGCTCCGGTGTGCGAGGCGGCGGCGCGGCGGCCGTACTCCGTCAGGCCGCCGCGCAGCACCACGACCGGCTTCTGCCGTGTGGTGCGGCGCATGACGTCGATGAACCGGCGCCCGTCATCGATCCCTTCAAGATAGACGAGTGTGGCGGCAGTCTGCGCATCGTCCTGCAGGGC
>JBKQWK010000264.1:0-4151 GCA_052139595.1 Thermoleophilia bacterium
ACCATGCTGCTCGCCAACCTCGGTGATACGGTGGCCGAGTTTGCCGGTATCAGCGCCGCGCTGCTGCTCTTTGGCGTGCCCGTCTGGCTGAGCAACGGGCTGGCCACGATGACCGTCATTGTTCTTCTTACACGGGGCAGCTTTCGCCGCGTGCAGGTCGTTTTTCTGAGCATGGGCGCCGCTGTCTCGATCGGCTACGCCATTGCGGCCTACCTGGCGCGTCCGGACTGGGGCACGGCCGCTTTCTATCTGGTTGCCCCCCACGGTGCTCTCACCTCGGCCTACCTGCTCGCCGTTGTCGGCACGATCGGCACGACGATCACCCCCTGGGGTCAGGGTTTCATCCAGTCCTACACGGCCGACAAGGGCCTGAGCAAAGACAACCTCATCGCCTCGCGCGTCGACATCATCACCGGCGCTGTGCTCACTAACCTGATCGCCGCCTTCATTGTTGTCGCCACGGCGGCGACACTGTATGCCCACGGCGACACGAATATCCCCGATGCTGCTCACGCCGCCATGGCGCTGCGCCCGTTTGCCGGTCGCTTCGCCGAAACGGTCTTTGCCCTGGGCCTGCTCGGCGCCTCGCTGCTCGGTCTCGGCACGGTGCCACTGACGAGCGCCTACGCGAGTTGTGAGGCGATTGGTCTGGAGCACGGCCTCACGCACCCCTTGCGGGAGGCACGCGGCTTTTACGGTCTGCTCGCTTTTTTCATCGGCTTCGCCGCCCTGCTCGTCTTCATCCCCGGCCTGCCGCTGATCCAGGTCATGTTTCTCTCGCAGGTCTTCGATGGTTTGCTGCTGCCGATCATCCTCGTGTTCGTCATGCTACTGAGCACCGATCGCTGGTTACTCGGCGATCTCGCCAGCGGGCGGGTACTCAAGTACCTCGGCTGGCTCGTGACTATTGCCATGAGCGTGCTCTCGGTGGCCCTCGTGATCTCACTGTTCGTGCCCTTCTGAAACCGGCCGGCGCCGGTTGACAATGCCCCGGCGCCGGTTGACAACCGCCGGGCACGGGTTGGCAGCAGGGGTCTCGTGGTAAAGAATCAGTCGGTTGCCCAATGAGGTCGATTGCTGCACCCACATGTGTCGAGGTCGATTGGCGGCGCTCGCACTGTTCAAGTCGATTGGCTGCACCCGCACGTGTTGAGGTCTGGTAGCGGCGCCCGCAGGCGGGGAGAAGCGATGCGCACAGGCATGTCCTGAGGCAGGAGGTCTAACATGCAGGCAGTGGTGATTCACGATGGTTCGCTGTGCTGGCAAGAGATGCCCGACCCGCTGGTCGGCGACACCGAGCTGCTGGTGGCGGTTCGGGCAGCCGGCATCAACGGCGCCGATCTCATGCAGCGGGACGGACGCTACCCGGCTCCGGCCGGGTCGCCGGCCGATATTCCCGGTCTGGATCTGGCCGGCGAGGTGGTGAAGGTGGGGCGGCAGGTGACCCGCTTCGCCGTCGGCGCGCGCGTCATGGCGGTCGTCGGCGGCGGCGCGCAAGCGACCCTCGCCGCCGTCGATGAAACGCACGCCTTGCCCGTACCCGACGGGGTCGGCTGGGCGCAGGCCGGCGGTTTCCCGGAAGTGTTCTCCACGGCCTTCGACGCTCTTTTCAATCAGGCGCAAGTGACGATTGGCGAGCGCGTTCTGGTCACCGGCGCGGCCGGCGGAGTCGGCGCCGCTGCCGTGCAGCTGGCGGCCCTGGCCGGCGCCCGCGTGGTCGCCTCGGTGCGTGACCAAGCGCAGCGCGAGGCCGTTGCCGGGCTGGGCGCTGTCGCCGTGATCGACCCTGGGCAGGTCGCCGAGCATGGTCCCTACGACGTCGTCCTTGAACTTGTTGGCGCCGCCAGCCTGCCGACCGCTTTGCCGGTCTTGGCGGTGACCGGCCGGGTGGTCGTCATCGGCGTCGGCAGTGGGGCCAAGCTCGAATTAGACCTGCAGCAGCTCATGAGCAAGCGCGCCCGCCTTTTTGCGTCGACGCTGCGCGCCCGGCGGCGCGAAGAAAAAGCCGCCGTGGCTGCCGCCGTGACGGCTCACGTGCTGCCCTTGCTGGCCGCCGGCCGCCTGCGTGTGCCCGTGAGCGAAACCTTTGCCCTCGCCGGAGCGGCGGCGGCTTACGACCGCTTCGCCGCCGGCGGCAAGTTTGGCAAGATCGTGCTCGTTGCCACTGAACAGGGAGGTACAACGTGACTGGAATGGTAAGCGAAGATGTCTTTGCTCTGACGGGGGTAGCCGACCCTCGTCTGTCACCCGATGGTCGGACTGTGGCCTACGTGGTCAGTGCGGTTGACGGTGAAGCCAATGAGTACCGTGGGGCGATCTGGCTGGCGGCGGTCGATGGCTCCACCGAACCCCGGCAGCTGACCGCCGGCCTCAAGCGCGACGCAGAACCGCGCTGGTCGCCGGACGGTTCGTGGCTCAGCTTTACGTCGAACCGCGACGGTGATGCGCGGCAGCTGTATGTGATGCCCGCTGACGGCGGCGAGCCGCGCCGGCTCACCAACCTCAAAGAAGATGTGGCCCAGACGGTCTGGTCGCCCGATGGCGAGACCATCGCCTTCGTCGCTCGCGTGCCAGACAGCGCCTACGACGAACCGGACGACCGTCGTCGTCAGCCGCGGCGTCTTACCCGTCTCAGCTACAAGCTCGAGCACGTCGGCTGGACGGCCGATCGGCCGCAGCACCTGTTTACGGTCAAGGCCGATGGCTCGGCCGCGCCGCTGCAGCTCACGGACGGCGACGTTGACGATGCCGAGCCGGCGTGGTCGCCGGACGGCGCCACGCTGGCGTTCATCTCGGCTCGGCACGCCGACTGGGATGTCGAGCATGTGAGCGACATCTACCTGCTCGCTGCCTCCGGCGGCGAGCCGCGCCGGCTCACCCACGGCGGCGGGTCGTTCGACGACGTCTCCTGGTCGCCCCTGGGCACGCACCTGGCTGGCCATCGCTGTCCGGGTGTGTTCGACGATCCCAGGCACACCCAGATCGCGCTGGTCGATGGGCAGAGCGGCGACCTGCGCCTGCTCAGCGAGGCGCTGGACCGCAATTGCGGCACCTACCCGCAGACGCGGGCACCGCTGTGGGACGGCAACGAGATCGTCTTTGCCGTCGAAGACCACGGCAACACGCATCTCTATCGAGTGGCCGACGACGTCGGTGCACCAGAGCTGGCGGTCGGCGGCGAGCGCACGGTGACCGGTTACGACGTGGTTGGCGGGCAGCTCGTGTACACGGCCAGCGAGCCGACGCAGCTGGCGGAGCTGTTCGTCGGCGAGCGACGGCTCACGCACGTCGGCGACGCCTTCGCCGCCGCCCGCGAGCTTGCCGCCGCCGAGCGCTTCACGGCCACGTCGGCCGACGGCACGCAGGTCGAAGCCTGGGTCATGAAGCCGGCCGGTTTTGAGCCGGGCAAGAAGTATCCCGCCCTGCTCAACATCCACGGCGGTCCGTTTACGCAGTACGGGACGACGTTCTTCGACGAGTTTCAGGTCTACGCTGGTGGCGGCTACGCGGTGGTGTTCGCCAACCCGCGCGGCTCGTCCGGCTATAGCGAGGCGTGGGGTCGCGCAATCCGCGGCCCCGGTGAGGCCGGCCCCGGCTGGGGTTCGGTCGACTACGAAGACTGTCTGGCGGCGATCACCGAGGCTGTGCAGCGCTTCGACTTCATCGACGGCGAGCGCCTGGGCGTGATCGGCGGCTCCTACGGCGGCTACATGACCTCCTGGATCGTCGGGCACACCGATCTCTTCAAGGCGGCCGTCTCCGAGCGCGCGGTCAACCAGTGGGTCTCGATGTGGGGATCAAGTGACTTCGGCTGGGACGACAAGGGTTACGTCGGCCGATTTCTCTTCGAAGATGTGGATGCCTATCTCAAGATGTCGCCGATCACCTACGCCGAGAACATGCACACACCGTTGCTGATTTTGCACTCGGAGAACGACTTGCGCTGCCCGATCGAGCAGGGCGAGCAGCTCTTCGTCACCCTGCGTCTGTTGAAGCGGCCGGTCGAGTTTGTGCGCTTCCCGGCCGAGTCGCACGAACTCACTCGCTCGGGCAGCCCGGTTCACCGCGTGCAGCGGTTCAAGATCGTGCTGGAGTGGTTTGACCGCTACCTGAAAGACTGATCGGCGAGCCGGCCGCGGCGGCTACGTCCG
>JBKQWK010000265.1:0-3954 GCA_052139595.1 Thermoleophilia bacterium
GCCGTGGGCGGCGCGGCCGCTGTCGCCGGCGACGCGGCGGGAGCGCCGAAGGCAACCGCCGGGTGCTCGAACCGCCGTCGCAGCACCTCGTTCATCATCGCAAAGTCATCCTGACCGACAACGTCGCGGATCGCGAACTTGCGGTAATGCGCCTTCTTGGGCAACCCACCGGCGAAGACAACCATCGAACCAACGGCGTGCTGCTCGCCGAGATTGCTGATGTCATAGCACTCAATGCGCAACGGCAGACTCGCCAGGCCGAGCACATCGCGCAAGCGCTCCAGCGCCGTGATACGCGAGTCGCGCCGGCGACGAGTGCGGTCCAGCTCTGTCTGCGCATCGAGTTCGGCGTTGTGTTGCGCCAGCTCAAGCAGGTGCCGCTTTTGCCCACGTTGGGCGCGGCGCACGGCCACGCCCGCTCCCCGGCGCGCGCTGAGAACGGCAGCCACCTCGGCCAGACCGTCGACGGGCACGATCACCTCGGCCGGGATCATCGCCGGCTCCCAATAGAACTCGAGCAGGAACTCCTCCAGCACCGTGACTGTTTCACGGCCAGCGACGTTTTCGACGTAGAAGGCCTGACGATCGACGAGAGCACCTTCACGAGCCCGAAAGACCTGCACGTTGGCGCCGGGTTCGTCCTGACACAGGCCAATCACGTCGAACGAGCCGGTGCCTTCGGCACGTGCCGACTGGCGCTCCTGCACGTGGGCCACGGCGGCCAGGCGATCACGCAGCAAAGCCGCCTTCTCGAACTCCTGGTTGCGCGCTGCCGCAGCCATCTCCGTCTCGATGCTGCGGGTCACGTCAGTCAGCCGACCGCGCAGAAAATCGACCACTTCGGCGACCACCTCGAGGTACTCCTCATGACTGACGCGGTGGTCGCACGGCGCCAGCGAGCGGTGGATGAAGTACTGCAGGCAGGGCGATCCACTGGCGCGGCCGGGTTTGTCGCCCTTGCACTTGCGATACGGGAAGATGCGGCCGATCACATCGAGCGTCTCGCGCACTTTGCGGGCGCTCGAGTAGGGACCGAAGTAGAGGTTGCCGCGGACGTGGCGGCCGCGCATGAAACGTACGCGCGGCCACTCCTCGGTCAGCGTCACCTCGATGTACGGGTAGCTCTTGTCGTCGCGCAGGCGCAAATTGAAGGGCGGTCGCTCCTCCTTGATGAAGTTGTCTTCGAGCAGCAGTGCTTCGGTCTCGGACGAAGTGACGACCCACTCGATGTCGCTGGCGACGGCGAGCATCTCGCCGGTGCGCCCGTGCGGCGTGCCGTGCGGGCGAAAGTACGACGCCACCCGCTTGCGCAGGTCCTTGGCCTTGCCCACGTAGAGCACCTCCCCCTCGGCGCCAAGAAAACGGTAGACGCCGGGTTCGTGCGGAATGCGGGCGACAGTGTCGCGCAGGGAAGTCATGCGTCAGACGCAGGCAGAACGATCATCGTCACCATTGTACCCTCAGTGGGCCGTCGATCAGCGTCGCGTCGGCTGTCCCAGCACCCGGGCCAGAAAGGCGCCGGTCGATGAAATGTCGGCCATGCCGGCCATCTCTTCGGGCGAGCCGCAGGCGATCACGCGTCCGCCTTCGTCGCCGCCTTCGGGACCCAGGTCGACGACCCAGTCGGCCGTCTTTATGACGTCGAGATTATGCTCGATGACGATGACGGTGTTGCCCTGGTCAACGAGACGCTGCAGGACCTCGAGCAGCTTCTCGATGTCGGCAAAGTGCAGTCCGGTCGTCGGCTCGTCGAGGATGTACAGCGTGCGCCCGGTGGCCACCTTGCCCAGCTCGGTAGCCAGTTTGACGCGCTGCGCTTCGCCACCGCTGAGCGTCGTTGCCGGCTGACCCATCTTGACATACCCGAGGCCGACATCGGCCAGGGTACGCACCCGCCGGGCAATGCGGGGCACGTTGGCGAAGAAGGTAAGCGCCTCTTCGACGCTCATGTCGAGCACCTCGCTGATGTTCTTGCCTTTGTAGCGCACTTCGAGCGTGTCGCGATTGTAGCGCTTGCCCTGACACGCCTCACAGGGCACGTACACGTCGGGCAAGAAGTGCATCTCGATCTTGATCTGGCCATCGCCTTTGCAAGTTTCGCAGCGACCGCCCTTGACATTGAAACTGAAACGCCCCGGCTTGTAGCCCCGCACCTTGCTCTCGGGAGTGTTGGCAAAGAGCTGGCGGATGTGATCGAACACGCCGGTGTAGGTCGCCGGATTTGAGCGTGGTGTGCGACCGATCGGCGATTGGTCAATGTCGATGACCTTGTCGAGCAGGGCGGCGTTGTCGATGCCGTCATGGCCGCCGGCCCGCAATTTGGTACCACGGTTGAGGCGCGCCGCCATGCCTTTGAAGATGATCTCGTTGACGAGCGTCGACTTGCCCGAGCCACTGACACCGGTGACACAGGTGAAGATGCCGACCGGGAACGACACGTCAATGCCCTTGAGGTTGTGCATGCGCGCCCCACGAACGGTGAACCACTCGACGGGCGGGCGGCGCTGGCCGGGCAAGGCAATGCGCCGCCGGCCAGCGAGAAAGTCGCCGGTCTCGCTGGCCGGATTGGCCATGATGTCGGCCGGTGTACCCTCGGCCACCACGCTGCCGCCGTGCTCACCGGCCCCGGGACCCATATCAACGATGTAGTCGGCCGAGCGCATCGTCTCTTCGTCATGCTCAACGACGATGACCGTGTTGCCCAGGTCGCGTAAACGCAGCAGGGTATCGATGAGACGGCGATTGTCGCGCTGGTGCAAACCGATGCTCGGCTCGTCGAGAATGTAGAGCACACCGACGAGAGCCGAGCCGATCTGAGTGGCCAGACGAATGCGCTGCGCTTCACCGCCGCTCAGCGAAGCCGAAGCCCGGGCCAGCGTCAGGTAGCCGACACCGACGTCATTGAGAACGGTGAGCCGCTCGCGAATCTCCTTGATGATGCGGCCACCGATCAGCTGCTCGGTCTCGCTGAAGTCGAGACTGTCGAGAAACGCCAGCGTCTCACGCACACTCATCAGCGTCAGCTCGGAGATGTTCTGGTCACCGACCGTCACCGCCAGGCTGGTCGGTTTGAGCCGCGCCCCGTGGCATTCCGGGCACGGTCGCTCACTCATGTATTCTTCGATCTTCTGTCGCACGAGTTCGCTGTCGGTCTCGCTATAACGACGCTGCAGATTGTTGACGATGCCGTGGAAGGCAGCGCTGTAGTGGCGCCAGCGACCTTCGTAGTTGCGGTAGCTCAAGTCAAGGCGCGCGCCCTTGGTGCCGTAGAGGAAGAGGTCGCGATGCTCCTGCGGCAGCTCCCGCCACGGCTTGTATGGGTCGACGTGAAACTTCTCGATGATCTGGTCGACAACCTGTTCGAGAAAGCCGATGCCGACGCCGCCGTAGGGCAGCAAGGCGCCGTGATCGATACTCTGACTCGTATCCGGCACGATCAGGTCGGGGTCGATCTCACGCGTGCTGCCCAGGCCGTGGCAGACCGGACAGGCGCCATGGGGATTATTGAAGCTGAAGACGCGCGGCTGGATCTCGGGAAACGAAATGCCGCAGTGCACGCAGGCGAATTTCTCACTGAACGTCATCGTCGGACCGTCGACAATCTCGATCTCGACCAGGCCGTCGGCCAGGCGGGCGGCAGTCTCGATAGAGTCTGTCAACCGTCGCCGTAAGCCATCCTTGATGATCAGACGATCGACGACGACGGCAATGTCGTGCTTGTACTTCTTGTCGAGATCGAACTCCTCGCTGAGTTCGCGCACCTGGCCGTCGACGCTTGCCCGCGCGAAGCCATCAGTGAGCAGCTGCTTGAGCATCTTGCCGTACTCGCCTTTGCGGCCGCGCACCAGCGGCGCCAGAACGCTGAAGCGCGTGTCGACAGCGAGTTCGAGGACCTGGTCAACGATCTGCTGAATGGATTGCCCGGCAATCGGCCGGCCGCACTGCGGGCAGTGC
>JBKQWK010000266.1:0-3340 GCA_052139595.1 Thermoleophilia bacterium
ATGCGGGCGCCGAGCTGCTGAAACTTCTTCGGGTTTTCGAGAAACTCCTTGATCTCGTGCAGCTCTTCGACCGCCTCTTCGACTCCAGCGACGTCTTTAAATGTCACCTTGGGCGAGTCGACGCTGACCTGCTTGGCGCGGCTCTTGCCGAAGTTCATGACTTTGCTGCCGCCACCCTGCGAGCGCCGCATCATGAAGTAGAAGAAGCCGATGATGAGGACAATTGGCAAGAGCAGCGAGAGAGCGCTCACCCACCACGGCGAGCCAGGACTGGTCGAGGTGACTTTTACGGCCGGGTACTGAGCCAGGAGGTTGGTCACCGTGCTCGTGTCAGGGTAGTTGACGGAGTACGACGTGTTCTTCGTCGTCTTGACCTGCAACGACTGGTTGCTCGTGTTGATGACCACAGACTGAACGGTGCCAGCGGCAAGATCACTCGTGAAGCTCGGTGCCGGCCCCTGAAAGATGGCTTTGGGCGTCGAGCTGGTGCCATGGCTGAAAAGCGCCTCAAATGCCACCATCATCAGCACGATGACCAAGAGGGGCACGATGAAGCGTCGTAAATTATTCACGGTGAACTCGTTTCCGGCCCTTCATGGCCTGGGTCGTCGGTTGTGGTCAAAGGCGCGACTGGACTCGCGCTGGATGCACACGTCTAAATACCCGCTGCGGGCGCTGAAGAACCTCAGCGACAGTGGCCGAGAAGTTTTGCCGTCGCCTGTCGTCGGACTCAGCTCGCACACGCTGCGTCGGCGAGCCGAGACAGCGTTGAGCGCGCCATGTACTGCCAACGGTCAAATGTCTCGTGGCCGCGGATGACAAATCGACGGTTGGATCTATGCTAGGGAATGTCTCTGGATTCAGGGCTGGCTCCTGTAGCCGTCTTGCTCTATCCGTCATTATAGCCTGCGTCAGCGGTGGCATGTCCGACCGAGCGTCGCGTCCGGTGCGCGTGCCGCACCACAGCAGGTACGTCAGTGCCCCGCACGTGCCACGGTGAACGTCGTTCCCGTGCGGCGTGGTAACGTACCTAGGTACTTTTGGGCGCTGGAGGTGACCGCGCGTGTCAGAGTTTGACCAGGCACCGGCGGCGGGCAATGCGCGCCCGCGGCGGCTTGCCCGCTATTCGCGCTTGACGCATCTGGCTGCTCGTACCCGACGACTCAACCTGGTCTGGCTCATCGTGCTGCCGCTGCTCGGCCTCGCGCTTATGACGTTGCTCATGCGTCAGCTCGGCATCGCGGGCTGGGATGCTCCTGCTCATCTCTACAAAGTCGCCTTGCTTCGCCAGTACAAGTCAGTTTTTTGGGACAACAGCTGGTACGGCGGTAATTATCAGATCATCAACTACGGCTTCGTCTTTTATTGGCTGGCGCGGTTCATCAACTACGATGTCTTAGTGGTCGTCAGCACTGGCCTGATGCCACTCTTCTTTTACCTCTACCTGCGTCGCGTCTACGGCACGATTAGCTATTGGCCGTCGATTGCCTTGGCGGTGGTGCTGATCGCCTACATGTCGAACGGCCAGGATCCCTTTGTGTTTGCTATGTCGCTCATGATGGCGGCGATGGTGCTGGTCGCCTATAAGCGGCCGTTACTGGCCAGCCTGCCGGCCGCCATCTCGATTTTTGCCAATCCCATGGCGCTGGTCATTGGCGCGGTTTTTCTGCTCGCCGACTTTATTGCTCGCCCGCCAACGCGTCGGCGCTACTACTGGTTTGCTGTCTACCTGCTGCCGTTCGTCGTCGCGCGGGTACTGATTGCGGTCGTCTTCTACGAGAAGTCGACCTACACGTATCCGCTCGCCGAAGTGATTCACTTCGTCGGTTTTGGCATGATCGGCTTTCTTTTGGCGCGCGCCTCACTCGATCGGGAGCGTGGTCCCAAGCAGGTGCTGTACCTGACGTTTGCCGTGGTTTCGGTGCTCTTCGCCCTCGTTCCCAACCCCGTGGGCTGGAACATCGGTCGGTTCTTCTTTCTCTTTGGGGCGCCCTTGCTCTTCGATATCCGCAAGACGTACCTTTCCAAAATTCTGGTTGTGCCGCTGATTGCCGGATTCGCCATTGGCCAGCTTGCCTCGCCGGTCTCGCACTACTTCCGGGTTGCCGATATGCCCAGCACCCACGCGGCCTTCTTTACCCCGGCGCTGCACTTCGCCGCGACCCACTACAGCCCCAATTACCGCTTCAACGTCGTCGCCCTCGACACTCATTGGGAGGCGTACTACTTCAGCGTCAACGGCTACCCGATCACGCGTGGCTGGTATCGGCAGGACGATGCCGTGCACAATCAGGTGCTGAGCAGCACGTTTACTGCCGCTCAGTACGTTCAGTGGTTGCGCAGTCTCGCGGTTGAATACGTGTTTCTGCCCAACGCGCCGCTCGATTGGAGTGGGCCGCGCGAGACGCAGATTCTCACCACCTCGCCAGAGTTCACGCTCGTTTATCGCGACAGCGATTGGCGCATCTACAAGCTTGCTAATCCGCAGCCGCTCGTGGTCTCTCTTGAGGGTGGTGCACCGGCGGATGTGCTCGTGCTGCAGCACCAATCGCTGTACGTGCACGTACCGGCCAAAGGACGGTATCTCGTGCGCATCACCTACTCACCGTTTTGGAAGCTGACCACCGGCGCTGGCAGACTGCAGCAAGGCAGTGGCGATTTTCTTGAACTCGATGCGAGCAAGGCCGGTTATTACGGCCTGGGTGTCAGTATCACCCTTGACTCTTCGCTGCGACAGCTAGCTCAGGCGTTTTAGCAGCGGCTCGGCCACGCTGACGACCGTGCCCATCAGGCTCACGTCGTCGCGGCCGAAAGAGGCTTGAACCGGTGATCTTGCAAAGCTTGTCGGCCGCGTCTAAAGTACCTCCCTTGCGCGTGCACAGACGTATTTGTTTCAGCGCTACAGGTTCGTGCAAGGGCCGCGATCGGTGCGCGCCAACGAGTATCACAATAATAGTGACAGGCGGAGGTTCCATGTCTGAAGCGGCATCAAAATGGCAGCGTAAAGGGCGCAGTCGCGACCTCACCGGACTCGGCTGGCTAGAAGCTGAGATCCTGCGCATTGTCTGGGACAAAGGCGAAGTGACCGTACGCGATGTGTATGAAGAGATCCGTCTACGTCGTCGTATTGCCTACACGACCGTGATGAGCGTTCTGCGTAATCTCGCTGCCAAGGACTTGCTCGAGCAAGACAAGACCAGCGCCGCGTATGTCTATCGCCCTGCGGTGACTGACGAAGAGGTCGCTTTGGGCATCCTTGACGCTGTTGTTGACAAGATCATGGGCGGCCGGGTCGAGCCGCTCATCGTTTACTTGCAGAATGGCGTCGACGAAGAGAGTC
>JBKQWK010000267.1:0-3360 GCA_052139595.1 Thermoleophilia bacterium
GGGGTTCCCCCCCCCCCCCACGCTCGGGCTCGCCTAGTCTGCAGAAGTCGGTAAGGATCACGGAATCACTTGACGACACTGTCATCGTCGGCTATCGTCGATAGACGATGATAAAGGCCGCCAACCAAACAGTCACGATCTGCACTAATGGTGATAGCTGCAACGAGTGCTGCCCGCCGGCGGAGGACACACGTTCTGCGATCGAATCGCTGCCGCTCGACGAGGCGGCGCGCGATCAGGAGCTGAGTCGCCTCGCTCGCGCCCTTGGGCATCCGGCGCGAGTGGCTATCGTGCGCCTCCTTCAGCAGCGTGGTTCATGCATCGCCGGCGACATTAGCGCCGCCTTGCCGCTGGCGCAGTCGACGGTGTCGGAGCACCTGCGCTTGCTCAAAGAAGCGGGCTTCATCCGTGGCCAGATCGCTGGTCCGCGCACCTGCTACTGCGTTGACGCAGTGACGGTGGCGCGCTTCAAGCTGCTGGTTGAAGTTCTTGGTGATGGCAACGATGAACAGTGTGACGCCGGCTCTGCCCCAGTGGACGGTGCTGAAATCCAGGTCGTCTGATCGTTGCGCCGTGGTCTGCCCACCGCGACACGCTCTCGGTGCCGCACACGGTCTGGCGAACACAGCGTCAGCGAGGCACGACAACCTAACCCGCCCGGGCGCATCGCGACCCTGAGAGACGACTGACCTTCAGGCGAAGGAGAGCACACATGACAGAGGGAATGAGTGCCGGCGTGACCAAGCGTCTCTCGTTCCTCGACCGCTACCTCACCGGCTGGATCTTTCTGGCGATGGCGGTAGGCGTCAGCTTAGGTTACTTTGTCCACGGGGTTCCCGGTTTCATCGACCGCTTTCAGGCCGGTACAACGAATATCCCGATTGCCATCGGCCTGATTCTGATGATGTATCCGCCACTTGCCAAGGTGCGCTACGAAGAGCTGGGCGACGTCTTTCGTGATTACCGGATCCTCGGCTTGTCGCTGGTGCAGAACTGGATCATCGGGCCGACGGTGATGTTCTTTCTGGCGATCATCTTTCTGCACGACAAACCGCAGTACATGGTTGGCCTGATCATGATCGGTCTGGCGCGCTGCATCGCCATGGTCATTGTCTGGAATCAGCTTGCCCGCGGCGACACCGAGTACGCTGCCGGCCTGGTGGCCTTCAACAGCGTTTTTCAAGTACTCTTCTACAGCCTCTTCGCCTGGATTTTCGTGACCAAACTGCCGCCGCTCTTTGGCCTGCACGGTGTGGCCGTCAACGTGGGCATCGGCCAGATCGCCAAGAGCGTGCTCGTCTATCTGGGCGTCCCCTTTGTGGCCGGTATGCTGACACGGCTGGTGGCTCTCAAAACCAAAGGGCGCACGTGGTACGAGCAGCGCTTCATCCCTCGCATCAGCCCGCTGACGCTGGTGGCCCTGCTCTTTACTATCCTCGTCATGTTCAGCCTGAAGGGCCGGCTCATCGTCAGCATTCCGTTCGACGTCGTCCGCATTGCCATCCCTCTGCTGTTCTACTTCGTGATCATGTTTTTCGTCAGCTTCTATCTGGGCCGCAAAGTGGGTGCCGACTATTCGCGGACGGCCACGCTTTCGTTCACCGCGGCGAGCAACAACTTTGAACTTGCCATTGCCGTTGCAGTGGCCGTTTTTGGCATCAACTCCGGCGAGGCGTTCGCGGCCGTGATCGGGCCACTCGTTGAAGTCCCGGCTCTGATCGGTCTCGTCAACGTCTCTTTGTGGTTGGGACGGCGCTATTGGGGCTTGAGCACGGCGCCGTTGCCGGCGGCGGTTGCCGCCAGCGCCGCCGACGCTGGCTGTTGCGATCCGTCGCCGCGTTAACGATCTTGCAACCAAACGAGGACGCAGCAGAGACGCAGCCGGGTTCCGCTGCGACGAACGAGCCGCGCTCGGCGGGGGCGGCCGCGCGGCCGCGGGCCGCGGGCGCGCCTGGCGTGGCCCGGGCCGCGCTGGACCTGCCGCGCAAGGTCTACGTCGAGCCGACGAACGCCTGCAATCTGGCGTGCGCGACATGTATGCGCCATGCCTGGGACGAGCGCGAAGGCTTCATGGAGTGGCAGACTTTCAGCGATCTGTTGCACGGCTTTGCTCGGCTGGCGGATCGCTCCCAGGGCCAGCCGACGGTGGCCTTCATGGGCTTGGGTGAGCCGTTGCTCCACCCTCGCTTTGCCGACATGGTTCGGGCCTGCAAAGAGCGTGGTCTTCGGGTTGAGGTGACGAGCAATGCCTTGCTGCTCAGCGAGCAAATGGCCGCTGAACTGCTGGCTGCCAAGCTCGATCAGCTCGTCGTTTCGATCGACGGCACTTCGGCCGAAACCTTTGCCCGCATCCGCAGTGGCGCTGATCTGGCGGACGTGGTAACGAACGTGCGACGGTTGTGCAACTGCCGGCAGGCGTACTACTCGTCGCCCGTACGCATCGGCATTGAGTTCGTCGCCATGCGCTCGAATGTCAATGAGCTGGCCGGCCTCAACCGCCTAGCGGTGCAGATCGGCGCTTCGTTCATCGTCATCAGCAACGTGCTGCCCTACACGGAGGAGATGTTTGCTGAGACGCTCTATGACGAATGCCTCAGTGCCACCAATTCGCCCGAAAGTCCACTGGCGCCGCGTTGGCAACTGCCTCGCCTCGATCTGGATGGTGACGTCGGCCAAGCGCTGGGCAAGGCTCTGGCCCGGGCGTTGCACGTCAGCGTGCAGGATGTTGAACTGGATCACGCCAACAATCACTGCCCCTTCATCGAACGGCAGGCGTTCGCGGTTTCCTGGGACGGGGCGGTGAGCCCGTGTCCGCCGCTGGCGCACAGTTATCGCTTCTTCATTCGCGGCAGGGAGAAATTCATGCACGAATGGCCTGTGGGACGCTTGGCGGACGAGACCCTGGAGTCAATCTGGCACCGTCGCCGGTATGCTGCCTTTCGCCAGCGCGTGCGTGACTTCGACTTTCCACCGTGCGTCGACTGTGCTTGCGCGCTCGCCGAAGACAACGCCGAGGACTGTTTTGGCAACACCCATCCAGTCTGCGGAGACTGTCTCTGGGCGCGCGGTGTCGTGCAGTGTCCGTAGTGCGTGGCGTTGTCTTGTAGCTCGCTGATGCGTCGAACCCGGCCTGCCGCGGCTCGCCAGTCGAATCATCGCCCTCAGGGGGGCCACGCCTCACGACTCGCAGCAGCTTAAAACAGTGGGAGCTGAGACTTGTTTGTAGTTGAAAAGAACATGATTTTGGTGCGCGTCGCTGGTCGCGAGTTCGAGCAGTGTGGCACACTCCATCGGGCAGTGTAGAGCTTTTAGTCGGCTCCGTGTTGCTTATCACCGAATTGTCGGCGATGTGCGTTCTGT
>JBKQWK010000268.1:0-2721 GCA_052139595.1 Thermoleophilia bacterium
CGCGCTCCCGCGCCGCCGCCAGGAGGAGCTCGTCATGCAGCTCATGGAGTGCCTCGCCGAGGGTGACGGTCATGACGTCACCTCCTCGAGGAGGAGCACACGGCGGACGCTTTCCGTGACCACCCTGAGCTTCCGGCCCACGCGAAGCACCTTGACCGGGCAGTCGTCCTTCGGGATCCAGCGGTACATGGTCCACGGCACGCAGCCGAACAGGGGAGCGGTGTCCTCGACGGAGTTCGTTGGGGCGTTCCAATCGAAGGCCATCACAACGCCATGAGCTGATTTAGAAGTCGGACATAAGCGACCAGATCATCGCCCCGAGGCTGGCGGGTTCCGTTCTCCCAGCGGCCCACGCTCACGCCGGACACTCCGAGGTGCGCTCCCACTTTGTCGAGGGAAAGCCCGGCACCTAGACGGATAGAGCGGCACTTGCGCGGTGGCGGTAGGTCCCGGAGCGCTCGAGCCAAGGTGAGTATCTCGCCTGTCTCGTTGATCGTATCGACCATGCCGATCTCCTCCCGGTTCGGTACGAGAGTCATTCTGGTAGGTCATACTGATGTCCGTGTAACGGCCGGTTGTGCACCTTTTTGGCATATTGCTGAGACCTCTTGTTAAGGCGGTGCCTTTCTGGTAGGTTGTCGGTATGCCCGAAAAGAGGACGTCGTCAGCCGCCAAAGACGAGTACACCGGGGTCCGCGCCGCGTATGGCGTCATGGAAGACGGCACGGCGATTCTGACGGTGGAGGTAGCGGTCGAAAGGCACCCCGACTGGCGGGCGGCTCTTGAGTACATGTACGTCGACGGGCGCTTGGTACTGGCGGAGGTTCGCTTCTTCCCCGCCGGCGATCGCCAGCTCTACATCGACACGCACGACGAGTTGCCGCTGTCTCAGCCGGTGGCACTGAACGTGGGGCAGTGGTCGCACTCGGCCACAGCTCTTGGCAACGTGCGGGACAACGGCATCTCGGCGACAATGATCCACGAGTTCAAATTCCAGGAGATCGACAAGGTCGCTCGGCTGCCGGAGACTCATCGCGCCGTGTTACCTCTGCTCACCGGTCACCAGCGAGACAGATGGGAAGCGGTTATCGGCGAGCAGGGTGCTCGGCCGCGGAGCGCTGGCCGGGATGATGCCTTCTATGTCGGATGGGCACTCCGATATCTCGAGTGCTTCAGAGAAGACAGCTATAAGCCGTACGTGCTCATGAGCCAGCGCTATGGCGAGAAGGACATCGGACGACTGCGGAACTACGTCGACGCTGCCAAGCGCCGGGGCTTGTTCATTGGCGGCCGCACTCAGGGCGCCCGCGGTGGGCGCCTGAGCAAAAAGGGTGAAGCAGTGAAAACGAACGAGGAGGCATCGGCATGAAAGGCAGCGTCCTGCAGCGATCGGCCATCGTCGAGAAGGGCGACCCGCAGTGCCGTCACAAGTGGTCAGGTGAGGGCTGCTCGCTCTGCCCGGCCGAGCGGCGGCTGATCGCTGGCTACACGGCCTATTGGTGGGTGGTGGACGGGGCGACCGGCAAGCGCGTGCAGCACAACAAGGGCGGCTTCAAGACCAAGGGCGCGGCACAAAAGCACTTGAACGCTGTTCTTGCGAAGGTCGATCAGGGTACCTGGCGGCCGGACAAGCCTTTCAGCGTGAGGGAGCTGCTCGTCGATCAGTGGCTCGCTGCCCAGCGCGCTCGGGAGCTGCGGCCCACCACGATCGCCGGCTACGAGAACGCCATCAACCAGTGGATCCTCCCACACATCGGTGGTGTTCGTGTCGCCGCGTTGACCCCGGGAATCGTCGTCGACCTCATGTCCACGCTGCGGTCAGAGAAGACCGCGAACGGCCGCCAGGGGCTCTCTGCAAGGAGCGTGCAGCTTGCGGTCGGAGTGCTCAAGAGCGCCTGCGCGTGGGCCGTCACGGCCGAGCTCATCAGCCGTAACCCGATCGCAGGCGTACGCCGACCGCGCGCAGCCGCGCCAGTGATGAGGGTCTGGACCGAGACTGAGGCTCGAGCCTTCCTCGAGGCGACGAAAGAGGATCGGCTGGGCTTTGCATGGTCGATCTACTTGGCGCGCGGATTGCGCCGTGGCGAGCTGTGCGGCCTCAAGTGGTCAGCCGTCGACCTGGACGCGGGGACACTCCGCATAGAGGAGACGCGGACGACCGTCAAAGGCGAGGCCGTGCCCTCGCTCCCGAAGACCGCTGCCGGTCGTCGGTCGATTCAGATCGACGACCGTCTCGTCGCACTCCTCCGAGCGCACCGACGTCGCCAGGCAGCCGAGAAGCTGGCAGCGGGGGGCGCCTACGAGGACAGGGGTTTCCTTCTCGCCGACGAGCTCGGCCACCCCTACCATCCCGACACGATTTCTGGGTGGTTCGACGCGAAGGTCGCGGAAGTGGGCCTCCCGCGTATTCGCCTGCACGACTGCCGGCACACCGCTGCGAGCTTGATGTTGGCCGCCGGCGAGCCCGTAAAGGTGGTGTCCGAGATTCTCGGTCACGCGTCGATCACGATCACGCTCCAAACCTACGCGCACGTCATGCCCGGCATGGCGGAAGAGGCAGGCGCCCGGCTCAGTGCGAGCCTGCTCGGCTGACCACGGGCTGCCGGATGTTGTCAGACTGTTGTCATGCCGCCGTGTCGACGGCCGCCACCGGGTCACCGTAAGCCGACTACCTGGGCATTTGTTGAGCCGGTGGTGGGACTCGAACCCACGACCTGACGA
>JBKQWK010000269.1:0-7396 GCA_052139595.1 Thermoleophilia bacterium
AGTTCCCAGTTGCCGTTGACAAGGCGCACGGAAAAACGGCCCGGGCACATGCGGCACTTGCCTTGAGCGCCTTCCTGCGGATCGGGGCCAAAGTCGATCTCCCAGCCGCAGAGCGGGCAGTAGAAGATCACTGGTGTCTCAGCGGCGCTCAGGCGCTCGACCATATGGCGGATACCGCGAACATGACCGGCTTCGCCGCGGGCGAACTCCATGAAGAGCGCTTTGAGGTCGGGATCAGCAACCTCGGCAGCGAAGCGGCCGTAGAGTCTGGTCGCCTCCTGCTCGAACTGCAGGTCGTCGGCAAGAGCGGCCAAAGCCCAAGTGTTGCCGCGCTCGCTCATGTCGCCTCCCGGCCGCTGGGCTTCGTCACGCTCGGCGCTGGCGTTGGCGCTTCGTCGTTCGGCGCTGGCTCGCCAAACCCGGCGAGAGCGGCGAGCAGCGCGTCACGGTGGCCGCACTCATTGCGCCGCACGGACTCCCAGAAGCTGAGTAAGCGAGGGTCGGAGGTGCGAGCACTTTGCTCGGCGTAGCGCTCAACCGCGCCGCGTTCGAGGGCAAGCGCTTCTTTGAGAATCTCGATGTCGCGGGCTCGGCTCATGCAGGTTCGCCTCCCGGAAGTTGTGGTTGCCACGTGGAGCGGCACCGCTGTGCCCGGCCAAAAATCTATTCTACTTCGTAGGCGACAGTGCGGATGAGGCCGATCGTCTCGCCGTTTTCGCCGGCCGTCGTCGAGTCGCTGACGGCAAACACGTAGGTTGCCGCCTTGCTCTCGAGAAAGTCGCCGACTGTTTTGTCGAGTTCTTCGAGTTCGCGGGCGGTGGCGAAGATCTTGATGGGGGTGGTGAAGCTCCTGACCTTGATCATGGTTCTCCTTCTGCCGGTCGGAACTGACGACCGGGGCGAGATCGCTGGACTGGCCTCTGCATACCCTGTTCGCCCCTTGTTCGTAACGCCTCGCGCCACCGCCGTGCGCGGACGGCGCGCGAACTCAACGCGATGTCGTCGTCAGCGGCGGGAATCGCCCGGCGACGCCAGGTCAGTGATTGACGCAACTCTGCGGCCGATACTACCGTTCGCTCGACAGAGACTTGGATTCAGCGACTGGCGGTCCTGCACGATCACTGGCAGCTGCGCCTGCTTGGCAACGGGAGGCCTCGCGTTCTATAGTCGTTCGCATGACGACCAGGTCTTCGGGGGAGGGGCGCTCGCTGGAGCGCCTGGGGGAAGCGTTTGGCGACGCGACTCGGCGCGCCCTCTATGAGCGCCTTCTTGAGGCCAAGGAACCTCTTTCGGCTGGCGATCTCGGCCGCCAGTTCGGGATTCACCGTACTGTTGCCCGCTCACACCTTGAGCGGCTGGCCGAGGCCGGCCTGGTCACGGTGACGACTCGCCGGCATGAACATGGTGGCCGGCCGGCCAAGGTCTACGCGCCGAGTGACGAGCGCTTCGACCTGCAGCTGCCAGCCCGCCGTTACGAGGCGCTGGCGGACGCCTTGCTACGAATTTTCGCTCAGTTGCCGGCCGCCGTCGACGTAGTCGACCTGGCGGCCGCCGCGGGGTGCGAGCAGGGCCGCGAGGTCGCACGCAGTCAACTCGGCGTGCGCAAAGCGACGCTGACCCGGTCGCGCTTTACTGCCGCCGTCAAGTGGCTGAACGACAACGGGTACCGCACGCATATCGAAAGCAGTTGCCGCGACCACCTGAGCTTCACGATCGCCAACTGCGTCTATCGCGAAGCCGCTGAGGTGTCGCCGAAGTTCGTCTGCAGCTACGACTGTGCTTTCATCCGTGGTCTAACCGGCGCCGACGACCATCAGCATAAACTGACCGCGGCGATCGTCGCTGGCGATAAGGTCTGCCGACACGATTTCACTCTCTAGACCGACCTCGGCGCACAACACACAAGTGTTCGCGTGCGACTGACGGCACGGTGACAGTGACGCTGTCACTCACCAGTCGAGCAGTCGCCGCTGGCCGGTGAGCGCTCGGAACTCCGTTACGTCCTGAACCGTCTCGACGACGCCACGGTAGACGCCGGCGGCGTCACGGCAGGCGAAGTAGCGAATGTGCAAGAAGCGCTCGTTGATGGCGAGCCAGAACTCGGCCACATCTTTCTCACCGGCGCGAAACGAGTCAACGATCTGCTGCACTTTGTGCACACTCGCCGGTGGGTGGCAGTTCTGCACCTGCCGCCCGATGACTCCGGGACTGCGGGGGAAAATGCGGTCGCCTTCGCTGTAGAACAGCACGGTGTCGTGCTCGTCGACGAAGCTGTAGTCAAGCGGCAAGGCGGCGAGCAACAACTTCAGCTGGTCGACGCTAAGGGCGCCGACGTTGAGCGACAGCAGGTCAGCGCCCTCACGAGCGGCATTGTCGCTGGAGGAGGCTGCGGAAGCGACCGCGATGTCGCTGGCGAACGTCAGAGAACCTTCGCCGGGCTCGCCTTGCGGCTGACCCGGCGTGCTGCTGCTGATCGGCGGCCAGGCGGGTGGCGCGGCGATGAGCGCGTAGCCGATGCTCACCTCGCCGGTGCGGATGGCTGCCCATTCGGCGTTGGCAAGTGCTTCCATGGCCAGAGGAAAGAGGACTTTCTCTTCCTTGTACACCATTTCATCACTTATTGTCGCCAGCTGACGGGCGGCAGTGATGGCGCCAGTCGTGTTACCACAGGCCAGCGCCGCGCGCAGTTCCTTCATTATCGTGCGCACGTCGTCGTGCAGAACTCACATCACCTTCGTCGGGCCGACGACGCCGTGGCGCTCCAGGAAGGGGAAGAGCTGGTTCTCTTTGCGCAGATAGTGCTTTTCGATCTCGGCGAAACGTTCGGCGGCAGCGCCTCATTTTCGCGCTGAAATGTGTCGACCGGGTGGCCGGGCGGGGTGCTCACCTTTTCGTGTTCTTCCAGTGAATCAGCGAAAACCTGTACATGCACGTCGCAGAGGCGTTTTGATTTCCTGTTCACTGAGGCCTTCTTCGATCAGTTGTTGCTCCATGGTCGCGATCTCAGCGGCGTCAACATCGTCGATCACCTCGGCGAAGCGCTGCTTGAGTTCATCCACTGGATGCCCGTCGTGCAGATCGCGGATGATGCTCTTGAGGGCCTCCTGACGCGCCGGGTCGACGTAGTTCGTCCCGGGCATGTCGGCAATCATCGGTCGCTCGCCGGTGACCCGTTCTATCTCGCCGGCGATGTCGATCATCAACGTGTTCAGGGGCACGTTGCCCAGGCTGGCGGCGCGTTCAAGTGTCGCCATGCGGCCCATCGGGCGCACCACTGGATTGGCCAGGCGCCTGAACTCGGGATTGTAGGCGGCCAGAAAGGCGAGCAGAAAAGGGTGCTCCTTGGTCAGCGTCCGCACGGTGGTCTTGGGCGCGATCGTCATCTGGTTTCTCCTGCACTGGGACTGTCGGCCGACTTGATTCGTACTCGTTGGCAAGCCGATTCAGCTTGACGAACGTCAATCAAACCCGCGCTCAGGCTGATCTTACGGCGCGCAGAAGCAGTCTGGTGCTGGTCCAGGTCAAGCCGTCAGCATCGCTGAACGGAGCGAGCAGCTCGCGAACACGGGCCGCCGTTTCGCCAACGCAGCCTGCTGCCGCCAGCCACTCACTTATCACGTGTCGTTGGAGGAACAAGCCAACCACCGGCACGTGCAAGCCAGCCCACTCACACAGGCCGATCCACTCATCTTCGCTGTAGCAGCGCCGGTACGCCGGGTCGCGCAGGCGCTCGGCAAGTTCAACGTTATCATTCAGGCGCAGGTTTGCCTCGAGCACCACCGGACCGCGGCTCACGCGCGCCATTTCATTGATGGCCGCTTGCGCGTTGGCGACGTGGTAAGCAGCAAGACGGCAGACGACGACGTCGAAACTGTCGTCGTCGAAGGGCAGGTCTTCTGCCGGGCAGACGACGTCGGGGTGCGCTTCCTCGGTTTCATCGCAGGTGGTGACAGAACAGCCGCAGGCGCGGAGGCGGCGCGCCACGTCACCGGTGCCGGTGGCCACGTCGAGAATCGTCAGGTCTGGCTCTGGCTCGCACCACTCGACAAAACTGTCGAGATCGGCGCCGTCGACCTGCGCTTGACTGTCGCGGTAGGTGTCGAAACGTTCATCCCAGGAAGTACTCACAGCATCATCTTACAATGCCGCCAGGCAAACGGCGTCGTCGCCGGCCCATGAACTGCGATTGTCAACGTGCGGGCCGCGATGAGCGGTGCTCAAAATACCTCCTCGGGAGTGCGAACGCAGCGCCCAAGAACTCAAGCGCCGTGTGCGAGGATGCCAAAGTTGCGATCGAGAGGCTGAGGCTGGCGTTTGCCGGTGATGCTCTACGAGCTGCCGCCAGGGCCCGCGCCAGGAGCTAGCGTTTGCGCGGCGTCTTCTTCGCCGGTGGCCGCGCTTGCCGTTCTGCCTGTTTGGCGGTGCGCGCGCGTTCGCTTTTCGCTTTGCCGCGACTGGCGATAAAACGGCGGATGACGATGCCGAAGGTGAGACCGGCAGCCGCGGCGAGGAGCAGGACGACAATGTTGAGGCCGCCCGTGGCGGCGATGACGACGGCGGTGACGATGATCATGATGCTCGATTGACCTCTCGCGGGCGGGTTGCAGATCGCTGCGAGTATACCCGAAGACGAAGTCGACGTGGCTCAAGCTGCGGGGCAGGCTCCCGCAGTGACGAGTTGAGTCTGGGATGGCGATCGCCTTGCTCGCCCTCGCGACCGGCGCTGCTGCTGATGTACGCACGGACGACAAACGTCGTTTCAAGCATTAGCATGAGCAACGTGGCACGGATTCTGACCATAGGCGTCCCCTGGGACTCGTATGGGCGCGAGGACGCCGTCGACGAAGCGGCATCGCGGTTGCGCAAGCGTGGTCTGGTTGACCGCCTTGCCATGCACCACGACTTTCGCGATTGGGGCGAACTGGTGGTACCGGCGTTCGCCGCGGCGTCTGCTGATGGTGTGTCTCCTGCGCAGACTGAAGTCGGCAGCCTGCTCGGCGAGGAGGCCCTGCTCGTCGTCGTACAACGCCTGCGCGATGCGGTCAGGTATGCGCTTGAGGAGGACTACACACCCTTCGTCTTCGGTGGCGACGCCGCGATTGTCCTCGGCTGTCTGGCGGGGGTACGCGAGGCCAAGGGCGAAACCGGGTTGGTCGTCGTCAGCGGTGCCGGGCACGCAGTGCCGCTGTCGGCATCGCCGGATGGCGCCGCTGAACGCAGTGCGCTGGCCTTAGCCGTTGGCCGCGCCGGCTTCGTCGATGGGCAGCCGCCTGTTGCGTCTGCCGCAGCCGCGCTCGTGGCACTGATCGGCGACGTCGCCCCCCTCATCCGCGGCGAACACCTGACGCTCCTCGGTCTGCGGGAGTCGCAGGAACGCGCCGAGCACGGGGCAGACTCGCTGCGCGACCGCTTGGCCGGAGTTGGCGCCACGGAGGATGAGGTGGGCACACATGATGTGAGCGGGTACGTCGGCGGCGCCGAGCTGCGCACCGTCGGCTTCGCTGATGCGGCCGCCGACGCCGCGCGGCGCGCAGCTCAGCCGGGCCGCTTCTGGCTGCACATCGACTTGGATGTGCTCAACCAGGGCGTCTTTGCCGCCGCCGACCAGCTTCGCGCCGGCGGCCTCTCGTGGCCTGAACTCGTCGAACTCACGACGACACTGCGTAAGTATCCGACCTGCTGTGGTGTGTCGCTGTGCGGCTACAATCCCCAGCTCGATCCCGACGAGATCGATGCTCGCACGATCGTCGAGTTCGTTGAGCGTCTCGCCGCTGCCCGTCGCTGGTAGTCGTCGCCGGTAGCTTCGTTCGTGTTTGCCAGCGAACTCCAGCGCCGCGGCGATGCTCTTCCGCGGCTCGTCCCACTGGCTCGCTGGTCGCCGGAACCAAGCTTGTTGTGATGACTGCGGCGGTGCCGGAGCAACCGCTTACGGTTTCACGTTGACACCGTTCCAGAAGGCGACGTACCCGCGGATTTGCTGCGCTGCTTCTTTCGGCTCGGGGTAGTACCAGGCGGCACCGTCGTTCACGTCGCCAGCGACAACGACGTCGTAGTAACTCGCCGTTCCCTTCCACGGGCAAACAGAGTGTCGCTGCGACGGGCGGAGGTACTCGTGGTGCACAGAATCTGGTGGGAAGTAGTGATTGTTCTCGACGATGATCGTGTTGTCGCTCTGGGCAATGACTGTGTCTCTCCAGATCGCTTTCATGGTCGCTTCCTTTTCATCTGCGCGGCAGAGGACCCGAGGCTTTGGGCACAGTGACCAGCGCTTGTTTACACCTCCAAGTATTCCGTCGGCAAAACCTGCCATGACCGCTGTCAGGATTGTTTGATCAGGGCGATCGTCACATTGGTTGCCAAGCCACCTGCTGACCGTCGGACGTCACTCTGAGCCGAGGAGCGGTGACGAGAACGAGTCGCGGAGGCGCGGAGGCGACGTCCTTGCGCGCGAGGAGTGAGGGCAGAAGACGAGCCTGACGCGGCCGGCTCCGGCCGCGTCAGATCTGGTTGAAGAAACTCTTGCCGAGGATGCCGGCCGCCTCCGCCGAGGACAGTTCGACGTCGCGGGGCGCCAAGAGGAAGACCTTTTCGGCAATGCGCTCCAAGCTGCCATCGAGGGCATACGTCACGCCGCTGCAGAAATCGATCAGTCGTCGAGTCAGGTCGGTCTCGCAATCCTGCATGTTCACGATAACCGGAGTGGCGTTCCTGAATCGATCGGCGATCTGCTGGGCATCGTCGAAATCCCGAGGCACGACGAGGCAGAGAGTGGTGCGTCGTGACTGTACGAGGGAGAGACGATGCTCGCCCGCTCGCCATGCTGACGCCGGCGGCTGCGGCCGCTCATCGCGGTAGATGTCGTCATAGTCGGTCCCGCGCGCCGTGCTGAGCCGGTGAACGTCGAGGCGATCGTGAAAATGACGCTCGAAGTCTGCTTGCGACGTCAAGGTGTCGTCATCGCCTTCGTCGTAGTCGCCCTCGTCATAACCCTCGTCGTACTCACCGCCGGCGCCGCCGCCAAAGTAGCTGACGGTTTTGCGCAGCGATTCACCTACACTCATGGTCCCTCCGTGTTGTCCTGCATCGTGTGTGCGCAGACTGCTTCGCCACTACGACGGTGATTGCCTTCTTCGTGAGCCAGACGCGTGTCGGGGTTGCGACTCACCGCCGGACGCACACGTCGCTTGCGGTCTCGCTTATTTGAGCTTGGCCAGAGTCTGCCCGAGAGCCGTGATCTGGCGTCCGTACTCGGCAAAGTTCCCGGCGCGCAGGGCAGCCTGGGCGCCGTTGTACTCCGCCGTCGCTTGGGCCACAAGTTGCGCCGTGGTTGCTGATAGAGCAGCGGTCGGCGGGCTCGTTGTGGGAGTCGTCGTCGCCGTGCCCGCAGGCTGCGTGC
>JBKQWK010000270.1:0-7630 GCA_052139595.1 Thermoleophilia bacterium
CGATGAAGCGCACTGACCGCTCCGACGTCTTTGCGCGGGCGAGGCTGCGGCTGGCGTTGTTGTTCGCCGGCATCGTCGTCGTTCTCATCGTCGTGTCGAGCGTCATCACCTATCTGAATGTTCGCAGTGACCTGCGTGCCGCCGCGCACGGTGTCTTCAATTCCGGAGAGAGCGAGCAGGGTTTCGTGGCACGCTCATTGGGCTCGTTTCGGTGGCGGCTTCTGGCGCTCGACGGAGGGATCATCATTATTGTGGGCATCGGCGGCCTTCTGTACGCGCGCAGTACCCTGCAGCCGATTCGTAACAACGTGGCGGCGCAGAAGCGTTTCATCGCCGACGCCTCGCACGACCTGCGCACACCGCTGACGGTGATGAAGACGGACTTCGAGGTGGCGCTGCGTGATCCGGCGCTGGCCGACGCTGCGCGGCCGCTGCTGCGCAGCGGCCTGGAGGAAGTCGATCGCATGGCCGGCATGGTCGAAGACCTGCTCACGCTGTCGCGCATCGATGCGCATCAGGAGCAGCTGGCGAGCGAACAGCTCGACCTCGTGACCATTGCTCGGCAAACGACCGCCAAGCTGGCCGCCGTCGCCGCTGAGGCGGGTGTGCGGCTGGAGCTCGACAGCGGTGATCAGCCGAGCGGTTCGGTGGCCACGGCGCTGGCCGTGGGTGACGGTCGGCACGTCCAGCGTGCCGTCACCAACGTAGTGCGCAACGCCATCGAGCATGCCCCGCCGGGCAGTTCTGTCGCAGTGGACGTGCGCCGCGACGGCGGAACGTCGACGATTTGTGTCAGCGACCACGGCGACGGCATCGCGGCGGCTGAACTGGCACATATCTTCGACCGCTTCTACCGCACGGACGCTTCCCGTTCGCGGGATCGAGGCGGATCGGGACTTGGCTTGTCGATCGCTCGCTGGGCTTTGCGTGGCATGGGCGGCGACATCACGGCGGAGAGCACCGTCGGCAGGGGCACCCGGGTGACGATTGCGCTGCCTACGCCGCGATCGTGAGACCGACGGGCAGGCCGCGCGAAGCGCGGATCAGTCCGTCGGGGTACACCACGAAGCCGTGATAGCCGGCCAGGCGGCCGAGGTGTTCAAGCAGCTTGCCTCCGGACACGAACAGGGCGGTCGCGAGGGCGTCGGCGAAGGCAAGATTGATGCCGATGACCGTGGCCGCGAGCAGACCATCGGCCGGCTTGCCGGTCTCGGGATCGATGAGATGCGGGCCACGTTCGTATGCGCCCGACGTGGCCACGGCACCAGGCCCGTCGAGTTCCACTATGAGCAGCAGACGGTCCGCTGCGAGCGGATGGCGAATGCCGATCCGCCACGGATGGTTGGCTGCCGGCCGCCCATAGGCGGCGATGTCACCGCCGGCATTGATCAGCGCTGCCGGTAGACCGGCGCGCCTGAGTTCGTCCAAGGCTTGCTCCGTGGCCCAGCCCTTGACGAGGCCGGTGGGGTCGACCCCGCCGGGCATCCGCCAGGGGTCGAACCAGCCATCCGAGGCGTCGCGTGCCTGGCGACAGAGATCCAGCACTGCGGCGACTGCCGCTGGCGCTTCGCTTAACTCGATCTCACCGCGCCGCAAACGGCTCATCGGACTCGCCGGCTTCCAGGTGCTGAAGACGTCGTCGGCCCAGCGGAGCTTCGCTTGTGCGCGCTCGAGAGCGGCGCTCATATCCTCGCTGTCTGACGGGTTGGACGCGCTCGTCTGCGCAGGTCTGCATGACGCAGAGTCAGCGGCTTCGCTGCCGCCCGCCGCGCCGTCAGTCGTCTTCGCCGCCACTACTGTGAAGGACACTACCGTTCCCATTACTTGTTGCCAGAGCTGCATTTGCTCCTCCTTTGAGCTGATCCAGAGCGGCCTGCAACGACGTTGCGTAGGCCTGGCTGGTGTAGGTGGCGCCGGAGATGCCGTGGATTGGGCCGCCGTTGGCGGCTATCGTCTGCTGTTCCAGCTGAGGGATGACGTTGGTGGAGATCTGCTGAGATTGCGGCCCATGCAGATTCATTTTTGCCATGCTGACACTGATGATCTTGCCGTTTGCCGCCGTGACTTTAACCTGGATGTCACCCAGTCCTCCGGCCAGCGTCTGGTCGCTGCCGACAACAGTCTGCGCGCCGCCGACGCTGGCGTTGCCGGTCGTCAGGCGGGCCGCCGGGGAAGAAGTGAGACTTGTCGTGTGGGGCCGAAAGCCGAGAGTGAAGAGTAGTCCGGCCACGGTTGCGGCGATGACGATCGGTGAGCGGTTCATGGTCGTTCCTTCCTAGAAGGCGAAGTCCTCGTGATGGATGTGCCTGGTCGGTACGCCCAGAGTGCGGACAGCAGCGACGATGGTTGCCATGAAGGCGCTGGGGCCGCAGACGTACACGTCGCGCTGGGCGATATCCGGTACAAGACGGCGGAGAGTCGGGGCGTCCAGCGGGGCCTGTGCTCGCGGGCCGACGACTTCGTGGAGCTGTCCGGCGCGCGCACCCACTCGCTGGGCAATCTCATCGCGCAGGACGAGGTCACGCCGGCTCGTTCCTCTTAGAATCGTGACGACATCGACGTGCTCGGGAAGGTCCTCGAGCAATGCCCGCACCGGGGTGGCGCCAACCCCGGCAGCGACCAGCAGCACACGGTCAGCGTGCCGCGCGTGCCGGGTGAAGGCCCCGTAGGGACCTTCGATGAACACGCGCGTTCCCGGCTTGAGCCACCGGAGTGACTGACTGTGGTCGCCCAGATCTTTGACGGTGATCCGGAGTTCGTTCTTGGCCGGCAGTGCGGAGAGTGAGTAGGGATGGGCCTGCCACCACATGCCGCGACGCAGAAAGCGCCAGTACAGGAACTGGCCGCCGGCGACCGGCAAGCGATCGAGGCGCCGGCCACGCATGACCACAGAGACGACGCCCGGTTTCACTTCTTCGACCACCCGCACCCGCAGTCGGTGACGGAGGCTGATTTCGATGGGGACCAGCCAACGGTAGGCCAGCACCGTACCGGCAGTGAGCATCCAGACACCGATCCACCAGGCGCGGGCGAGCGGGTGGCCAAGGAAAGGGACGCCGATCCAGATCTGGTGCGTAAACGACAGAGCCACCGCAAGGTACGTGTAGAGGTGCACGGCCCACCACGTTTCATAATGCATCTTGCGACGTGCGTAGCGGTACGAGGTGATGCCAGCCATGGCCAGAAGAGCGGCAGCGACGGTCGCCAGGAGTATGCCAGGGAACGTGGTGACCATGGTACCGAGCTCATGCAGGGCGCCGGTCTTCACTTGCTGCGCGTACCCTAGAGTGATGGTAACGATGTGCACGCCGATCAGCGTCAACACCCACGGGCCGAGGTGGCGGTGCCAGCGCACGAGCCGATCTTGCCCCAGGGTGTGCTCGATTGCTGGCAGGCGGGCGATCAGGAGCAGGGTGATGAGCAGAAGGTAGGTGCCGGCCATGGCCGTGACGCGGCCGACGGCGATGAGGACGCCGCCGGGAGCGGCGAGTTCGCCGGCCTTGGTTACCGTAGCGACCAGCGACACACTGATGAACAGGCCGATGGCGGCGAGCACGGCGAACACGCGAGCGGCGAACTTACGTGGCTTAGCTGTCGCACGTTCGCGGCCGACTCTGTTTCGGTCGAGATTCACTGCGCTTTCTCCTTCGCGTGGCCGTGCTGCGCCGGCGGCGCGATTCGTGTGGTCTTGCCTTTCGCCGCGGATTGTTGCCGTCGAGCATGAACGGACGATGAACGAGAGCTGGTCAGCGTCCGGCATGCTGCTGGGCATCGCCGGGCGCGGGCGTCTCCCCTGGCAACGTTAGCCGTGGTGAATTGGCGGGAAGCCTGAAAGAGAAGACGGTATCGGCAAGGCCGGGGAGGCGGAGGCCATGACCAACACTGAGGTAACGTGTAGACGGTGCGGCTTCAAGTACAGGGTTTCCTCCATCTTCAGCGATCGGCGCGCACTTGGGCCGGCGGTTTGCCCGATCTGCGGTCACTCAGGCTTCGCGCCGGTGGTGGCGCAGCGAGCGTCGGCGACGAAGGCATTCGATGCTCGCGGCCGCACCTTCACTGTGTCAAGGCGGCCGCGTGCCGTGCCCTTGGTGCATCGGCCGTCGAGAAAGCGCGCGGCGTAGTGCAGCGCCCTGAGTGCGCGACGACGCTGTCGTCAGCGCTGGTTTTGCGTGTCGAGGTGAATCGTTTGGAGTCAGCGGGTTTTGTAAGCAGGCGTGCTCTTCGGAGGCGTGGACGTCGACGCTTTGTACTGCACGAGAGGCGGTCGGGCTTTGATCGGCGGCGGCCGCAGAGGCAGTCGCCGGCGGCCACAGCTGTGGCTCGGATTCTCGCCTATCTGCGCAACCACGCCAGGGCGCTCTTCGCGGTCCTCGTTGTGGCCAACCTTCTTAGCTTGGTCGACCTTGCTTTCACGCTACGCGTGCTTGAGCTTGGCGGCCGTGAGGTCAACCCGCTCATGAGGTACGTGTTTGACGTCAGTCCGGTAGAGGCGGCGATCACGAAAATCGTGCTTATCGCCGCCGTATCGTCGATCATCTGGCGTTTGCGGCGCTATCGGTTGTCACTTCTGGCCGCGCTCCTGGCCGTGACCGTGTACGGCACTGTCGTGCTCTACGAGTGCATCGCCTTTGCGCATCTGATGTAGCGCGCAAGGGGCAGCGGCCGTCTGCCACAGCGCCGTCAACAGCTAGAGCGAATCGTTCACCATGTGTCTTCGGTGAGACGGTAAATCTCGCGCAGATTGGCTGTCGACGACGGTTCAAACAGGCCGCAGGCTGAGGCCAGAATGAGGCTGCCGCCGGAGAGTAGCTGCGTCAGCTCGAAGCGCACCCCCGAAGGTTCCAAGGGCAGAGTCAACCACGCGGCGGGGATGCCTGAGAGCATCGTCAGGTGGCGGCCGTAGTGTCGCCAGACTTGCGCCGGACACGTGGCTTCGGGCTCAAGAGAGAAGCAGGAAAATCCGGCTTGCACGAGGGTTGGCAGCAGGCGGACGAGATCGCCGTCGGAATGAAAGCCGATCGGTAGTGTTGGTTGAACGGCACGACACAGACGTTGATAGTGGGGCAGAAGCAGTCGATCGAGAAGGGCGGGCGCAAAGTATGGTCCGCCCGTGTAGGCGACATCATCGGCGAGAATGATGAGGTCGGCGCCGGCCGTGACCCACGCTTCAATCTCTCGCTGAGCCGCGTCGGCCAAAGCGGCGAGGCGCACAGCAATGGCTTCGTCAGCGACGAGCTGCTGCAGGGCCGCCATAACGCCCTCGGCGGTGGTCAGTCGCTGCCAGGGTCCGTCCACCACGGCACCGCAGGCCAGGTGTTGGGCGTGAGCTGTCTCCACTCCGCTGCGCAGGGCCGCAGCCTCATATCCGGTCGGCTGCGGCCCTGCGCAGCTGAGAAACGTCAAATCGGCGCCGACTTTGCTCGCCAGGGCGATCACGCCCTGGGGAGTGTTCGGCAGTCCCTCACTGGCCAGAACGGATGCAGTCACCCACAATTCCCCGCGCGGTGGTGGAAGCACTCTGCGGCCTCTCAAAACTTCGCGGACGCTCGCCGGGTTCAAGGAATCACCTCCATCGGCGCCCGGCTCTGCCGTCGGCGCTCTTGCTGCCAGTGTGGACGATAGCGCGGGTAGCTCACCCGGTGTGGTCGCGTTCGCTACTCTACAGTCTGGCAGGCCTTGCCGAAATGGTGCGGGGGGTGCACGATGCACGGCGAACGACATAAGCGGGTGTGGCTGTGCCGTCGCTCTCGGCTACGCCCACAGAGGACGAGCGCCGCGTCAGCCCGTTGTCCGGTGCAGAGCAGTTAAACGCTGCGCGCCGGTCAAGGTACAGGTTTACTCTACTCGACAGGGTGACAATCTGCCTGCAACAGCGAGATTAAATGGGAGGAAGAGATGCCCTACTCAGTGATGGACAGCAAGGATTTCACCGGTCGGCTCAAGCCCGTGGCGAGGACGCTCGGTGCCGTCGCCATCAAGGCGAACCAATTTGACTCTGAGCCCGATCAGCCTGGCCACGAGCATGATGAACTCAAGTCCGGGCAGGAAGAGATGTATGTAGCGCTGCGCGGGAGTGGTCTTTTGCGCGTCGACGGCGAAGCGGTCGAACTCATGCCTGGTCGCTATGTCCTCGTCAGTCCGGAGTCGCTGCGCCAGGTGGTGGCTGGGCCTGAGGGTCTCTCCTACCTTGTGATCGGCGCCAGAGTGGCCGCTGCCGACGCGGACTGATCGCTGCCGGCATCGCGCTGCCGCAAGGTCTCTCTGCGAGCGCGGCCGGCACTCTGCGTGCGCGGCCGGTAATTGGTAGTTGGTGAGCTGACGTCGCGAGGCGCAGGGTTGCGACTGCCCGTGTCGAACCGCTCTTGCACACGCTAGGGCCGCTCACTGGCGGCGGTCGGCGATGCGGGCGGGAGGCGAATCGGTGACGGGCAGGCGAAGCGTACTGGCAATGATGATGCTGGTACTGTGTGCGCTGTTGCTGGCACCCTCGGCATCCGCCACGACGCTGAAGCAGCGTCTGCAGGCCAACAAGCAGCATCTGCAGGCCGTGGAGAAGCAACTAGCGGTCCTGTACGGTCGCTCAGACGCCGCCGTTGAACGCTACGACAATGCGCTCGCACAGCTTGAGATCATCAACACCAAGATCAGCATGAACGAGCGTCTGCTTGCCTACACGCAGGGTCAGCTGGGCATCGCCAAGCGTGATCTGCAGAGTCAGGTTGTTGCAAGTTACAAGGCCGGCAAGGTCGATGTCGTCGACGTACTGCTTTCGACGAACAGTTTCGATGATCTCGTCAGCATGGTTCACGATGCCCAGATGCTCAACGCGCAGAGTGCACACATCGTGGCCGCAATTACGGCAGCCAAGCAGAAGATCGTTGATCTACAGGCCGAGCTTGCCGCCAACCGCCAGACAGCTCAGGGGCTCGTCGCTCAAACGAAGGCCAGCAGTGAGGCCATCAAAGCACTGGTCAGGCGTGAAGAGGTGTTGGCTGGCGGTCTGAAGAAGCAGATTACGGCCCAGGAGGCGGCCGTAGCGCTGGCCGCCAAGCGGGCGGCCGAACGCGCTGCGCAGCTGGCGGCGCAGCTTGCCGCGCAGCGTCGCAGCGGCGCCATCGGTTTCTACGACGGACCGACCGTCGGCCTCTCTGGTCCGGGTCACCCGGAGGTTGTCGCCATTGCCCAGCGGTATCTGGGTGTGCCGTACGTCTGGGGTGGTGCCAGCCCTTCGGGCTTCGACTGCTCGGGGCTGGTCATGTACGTTTACGCACAGATTGGCATCAATCTGCCCCACGGCGCGACCATGCAGCAGCGCCTGTCTACGCCGGTGCCGCTCGATCAGCTGCAGCCGGGCGACCTTGTCTTCTTTGGCAGCGCCGCTTTCAGCCACCATGTTGGCATTTATGTTGGCGGTGGCGTCATGATCAATGCGCCGCATACGGGGGCCGTCGTCAGCTATGCGGCGATTGCCTCGTTTGGTGATGCGTGGATTGGCGGACGACTCTAGTGTCCTGAAGCGTTAATTCGCAGGGAAAGGCAGGCCGATGACGAACTCCTCTCGTACGATGGCAACGAGGGGAGGGAGTGATGGCACGGATCGGGCGGCCGACGGCCGAGGTGCTGCTGAGCG
>JBKQWK010000271.1:0-5515 GCA_052139595.1 Thermoleophilia bacterium
CGCAAACCGAGGGCCTCGCCACGTCTCATGCCGGTCATCGCCATGAGGCGCCAAAGGGCAGCGAGACGATCGTCACTGACGAAGCTGAGAAAGCCCGCCAGTTGCGTGGCATTCCAGGCGGGCAAGTCACGCACCTTGCTCTGTCCCCGTGGTGGATCAGCACTACCGACCGGGTTCACTGCCAGCCGCTGCCAGCGTACGGCATCACGCCCGGCCCGATGCAACGTCGCATGGATACGCCGCACAGTGGCAGGGGAGAGGCCACCGTGACCGTTTGTGCGACCATCTTCCAGTAAAGAAGCATAGAAAGCGTTAATCGCCGGGGCAGTCAACTTCGCCAGTGGCAAGGCCCCCAGGGCAGGGATGATGTGGCCCTGTACGTGCATCTCATAGCTTGCATAGGTTGTCGGCCGTAGTGTGCCTTTGATTGCCGGTAGCCACTCCTTGAGCAGGAACTCGCGCAGGCTGATCCGGCTGGTAACGACATAGCTCTGTTCGGCGACGGCGGTCATCACCTTGTTCATCGCTGTCTCGGCTTCTTTACGGCTGGCAAAGCCAGCCTGTGTCTTGCGCCGCCGCTCCTCGCTGTCGGTAAGCTCACCGCCGCAGCTGGGGCAGTGCTCCTTCGGCTTACGCTCCAGCCAGAAACGGCGGCCGCAGACGGAACAGCGCTGGGCGACTGCCATACCGACATCGACGATGTACTCATAACTGCCGGGATCGCCGCGCTTGCGGATATGACCTCGCATCCTTGACTTCCCTCCGCTCGTTGCGACGCTCGCGCGTCTGTCTGTAGTGCGGGGTCAAGCATGGCTCTCTCCTGGCCAGCCGGGAAGCGCTTGTGACGCTCCCGATGCACGGAATCTCAGGCACCGGTAGACCTTTACGGTGTCGCCAATTGGGCCTGCTTTGGGCGGCAGTTCGGCGGCCACATTGGCCTGTGCAGCAGATTCCTGCGACTCGCATCACTGCGTGTTGTCGGCCCAGCGTAGCTGGGCGATCGTCGCCGCGATGCCGGCGACGAAGGTAACCGCGACCACGACGAGGCTGGCGGGCGCGATCGCCGACGCGGGCTTGCCGATCGTGCCGATGAGCTGCGGGACGATCGACCATGGGAACCATGACGCCCAGCCAGTGTGACTGAGCACGTCGCCGACGGCGAGCATGGCGAGCGCGAACCCGAGTGGCGGCAGGTAGCCGCGGCCGAGCATGGCGACCCAGGCGACGACCGGCACGAGCAGGTAGGCGATGGCTGCCGCCAAAAGCGCGTCGCGGACTGCGTTCAAGGCCAGTGCCGATGAGTAACCGGGGAGCCTGAGGAGGGCGCCGAGCGCGAAGCCCTCGACGAGCACGACGATGACGAGGAGCGCCCACCACGCAGCCGCCACCACGAGCTTCGCGAGCGCGAACCAGTGGCGGCCGACGGGCAGCGCCAGGAGGTTCTTGGCGGTCCCCTCCGTGTACTCGCGTCCGAAGACGAAGGCAACGACGAAAGCGAGTAGCAGCATCCCCCCGATGCCGACGACCATCGTGAGCATGGAGAAGAAGGCCGGCCACGTGGCCGCAAGACCGGAGAGATTCGCTTTCGTGCCGAGCAGCCCGAGCTGCGCGGCCCGGCCGGGTTCGCGCACGATCCACATCATGAGCGCGATCGCCACTGGCCCCAGTGAGAGTGCCGCGAGTGAGAACCAGGTGACCTTGCTGCGCCGCAGCTTGAGGAACTCGGTGGCCAGGACTTGCCTGAACATCACGCCGCTCCGCCGGTCAGCCGCAGGAAATACTGCTCGAGGTCCTCGCGGACCGGGGAGATCTCGGCGATGTCAAGTCCCGCGCCCACGAGGAGCCGGGCTATCTCCGGGACGCGGCCCGCCGCGTCTCGTACCCGCAGCGTGTCGTCGACGCGCTCCACCTCCAGGAAGCCGGCAGTCGCGAGCGTGGCCGCCGCTCGCGAGAGGTCCGAGGCGCCGACCCTCACGTACAGACGCTCTTGCGCGTGCAGATGCTCGCGGTTCAGCTCCTCGATGAGGCGACCCTCATGCATGATGCCGATGCGATCGGCGAGGTGGGTGATCTCCCCGAGGATGTGACTCGACACGAACACGGTCACCCCGCGCTCGCGGGCCAGCGACCGCAGCAGCTCGCGAACCTCGACGATCCCTGCGGGGTCAAGCGCGTTGGTCGGTTCGTCAAGGATCAGGAGCTCGGGCTCGTGCAGCAGCGCCCGCGCCAGAGAGAGGCGCTGCTTGTTGCCGAGCGAGAGCACGCTGGCGCGGCGTTCGGCGAGGCTCTCGAGGCGCAGGAGCCCGATGGTCTCGTCAACCGCCGCGGTTGGCGCCTGTGTGAGGCGGCGCTGGATCTCGAGGTTCTCGCGCACCGTCAGATTCGGATACGCGGTGGCGCTCTCGACGAGGTAGCCGACGCGCGCGAACGGTGCCGTCGCGCCCGGATACAGTCGCCTCCCGAGCACCTCGACGTCGCCAGCGGTGGACCTGATGAGGCCGAGCAACAGGCGGATCGTGGTGGTCTTGCCGGCGCCGTTGCGGCCGAGGAAGCCGTAGATCTCGCCGCGGCGCACGTCGAGGTCGAGAGAGTCGACCGCGCATACGTCGCGGTAACGCTTGGTAAGCGCCTTCGTGGCGATGGCGGCACTGGCGCTCAGGGTCGCGCTCCTCGGTAGCCGAGCGCGCGAAAGGCAAGCTCGGTGACTTCTGCCAAGGCAGCAGGCATCTCGGCCGCGGGCACTCCCGAAAGCTCGGCGCTCTGCAGGCCGCCGAGAAGAAACCATGAGGCGGCATGCGTGTCGGCAACGGCGAACACGCCCTCACCGACGCCCTGGTCGATGATGCTCTCGAGGATAGCCACGAGGCGCGGCGTGAGGTGTTCGGCGAGGCGCTCGTGTATCGCACGGTTGCCGGGGCTGTGCATGATCTCGACGAGTTCCGGCGTGCCTGCGCTGGCCGTCGCATCGCTCAACGTGTCGCGTAGCGACAGGAGCTTCTGGACGGCTGAGAGCTGTGGCGCCGCGACGGCGCGCTCGATGCTCTCGATCATCACGTCGCCGAAGCGTTCGGCCACGGCCAGCACGGCCTCGTCTTTGGACTGGAAGTAGAGGTAGAAGGTGCCCTGTGCGACGCCCGCCGACCTGACGATGTCGCTGACGGTCGTGGCGGCCAAGCCGCGTTGAGCAAAGACAGCGGCGGCAGCCGAAACGATCTCGGACCGGCGGGCCTCACGATCGACGATGCGGGACATGGCAGCTCGAGGTCAGAGGGACAGAGTCAAGCGATAGATGACTGATAGTCAGTCATTATAGTCTTCGCGCGGCGCCCGTCAATCATCAAGCTGGCTGCATCGCTTGCGGCCTGTCGCGCGTGGGCCGGCTGTCGACACCAGCGACCGGTGCAGCATCTTGAAGCGTTGCGCAGGTCTGGCAGTGATGTGCAACGCACGAACTTACCCCAAGCCCTTGCTTTGTCTTCGCCGGTGAGTGATGGATGTGTCGTCAGATACGAACGAGGAGGCTACGATGACGACCACTGACACCAGTGCCAGCGAGCCCTACCCCGCCGAGCTTGCCCGCCTGATCCTTCCCCGCGCGGGCATGACGGTACGCGAACTGCACCACCTGCTCTTTGAGATCCGGGAGGAAGACCAGGACAAGCCCATGACACAAGACGTGCTTGCGGCGGAAGTCGAGCGTGAGAACGCCTTCTACACGCAGTTCGGCGCCTGACCCGGGCTCCGAGCGAGAAGGCCATCATGACGATTACCACCAAGATCACCGTCAGCACGCGCGCCTATGAGAACAGCCACGGGCACAGCCCCCGGGGCAAAGGCTGGTGGATCTTTGCCAGCGAGCGCGAACTGCCGCCTGACGAGAGCACATACATCGACGTTCCCCTGAGCACCTACGCCACAGCCAGGAAGGTGGCCATTGCGTGGGCCCGCAAGCAGGGCTTTGCGACTCTCTACGTGCTGCCCTGACAAGGACACAGTCAGACGAGCGCCAGCAAGCCGCCAGCAGGCGGCTTGCCTCGTGCTGGCGTGGGTTTGTCGCCGACGATGGCGCAGCGCCAAGAGGGTCGAAGACGTGCGCGCGGCGCGCCACAGACGGTCTGAGCATCTTCTGCAGTCTCGTTTGAGATCAGAACCGGTAGGCCGGTCACATCACAAGGACGCGCAGCCGCCGACCGTGGCGCCTCCATTGCAGTTTTTTTCCCGAATCTGGAGATATCGCCGGCGCATTTTCAGCCTGCGCGCCGTCCACGGCCGCCACGGAGCGATTAAGCCGACTGCCACGCAACGAGTGACGCCGCTCCTACTATTGAGGCATGATTGGGCCTCGCACCTGCGCTCACTGTGGCGCCTTGATTGACCCGCCCTACACGGTTCGGCGTCGCTACTGCAACGCCACCTGCCGCAAAGACGCTCTGCGTGCTCGTCGCTCCAGCGATGTCTGCGAAGATGCGCCTGGCGGCGTCCTCGACGTCTCGCTGGCCGCCCTCATCCCGCCGCTTGAGAGCGCGCCGTTTGAGGACCAGGTCGTACGCGCCATCCTCGAGGCCCGTGGCCTCGCCGGCGCCTTCCGCGGTCTTGGTATCGAGGCGCAGCCGAAGCTCCCCTGGCGCTGCTCTGGCGTCGACCACGCGCTTACGGCCGCTCGTGATGGTTAAGCGCCGAGAAGAAGCGCCATGTGCACAGCGCCCGATGGCAGCGCCGCTGTTGTGTGCGGCGTACACTGAATATGGTAATCAGCCGTGTCCGGCAGGGGCGGTGGCCGGTTTTTACGTCTGCTGTCTCAAGTGCGGCTTACCGGCGATCCCGCCGGCGGGCCGTGACCGGTGTAACGATTCGCCCCGGGCTTTCGCTCCCCCATGACCTGCGTTGTGGCGCCAAGCAAGGGTGGCCCTGTGGGCAAGGAGCATGACCATGATCATGAGTGATCTGCCGGCAACTAGTGCAGTGATGGAACTACCAGAGCTAGCGTTCGACGAGCTCGCTGACCTGCTCAGCGAAGGCCGCGAACAGGGCTACCTGACGAGCGATCGCATCGCTGACTCGCTGCAGGACGTCGAGCTGACGACCGACCAGATCGAGAACATTTACAATCTGTTCATCGACATGGGCATCGACATCATCGAGGGTGACGTCAGCCTCCTCGACGAGAGTCAGGACGCCAAGGGCGAAGAAGAGGTCATTCCCAAGCTCGATTTGTCGATAAAGACGCCGACCAACGACCCGGTGCGCATGTACCTCAAAGAAATCGGCAAGGTACCGTTGCTGACCGCCGCCCAAGAGGTCGCCCTGGGCAAACGCATCGAGGGCCACGACAGAAAGGCGAAAGACACACTCATCGCCGCCAACCTGCGCCTGGTTGTGGCGAACGCCAAGCACTACATCGGTCGCGGCCTACCCTTTCTCGACTTAATCCAGGAGGGTAACCTCGGCCTCATTCGCGCGGTCGAGAAGTTCGACTATCGCCGCGGCTTTAAGTTCTCAACCTATGCCACCTGGT
>JBKQWK010000272.1:0-7263 GCA_052139595.1 Thermoleophilia bacterium
CCAGGGCGTCAGCGTCGACTACGAACACTGCCTGCACTGCCAGCGCTGCCAGCGCAGTGCGCCGGCCATGAACTGGGACGCCAGTTACGAATGGGCGGCCCTCTCGGACACCTCGTCCGCAGCTCACCTCGACAACGTCTTTCGCCGCTCGCTGCACGTGCGTTTTGTTGATGCCGGTGCCTGCGGCGCCTGCCTCGCTGAGGCTCGCCTGCTCGACAACCCGCAGTACAACCTGCACCGCCTGGGGATCTTCATAACGCCGACGCCGCGCAACGCCGACGTACTGCTTGTCGCCGGCCCCGTCACCGAGAACATGCGCGCCGCCCTGGTCAACACGTACGAGGCGATGCCGACGCCAAAGCGGGTCGTCGCCATGGGCGTCTGCGCCCTGAATGGTGGCGTCTTCAGCCAGAGTTTCGCCACGCTGGGCGGAGCTGCGGCGGTGATTCCGGTGGACGTCGTCATTCCCGGCTGCCCGCCGCCACCGCTGGCCATCCTGCACGGCCTGCTGCTTGCCGTCGGCCGTGTCACCCCCACGCCGCTGCATGCCGACCCAGAATCCGCGTCATGAACTGGCTCCTGCTACCGTTCTTCGCCCTCGTCGCCGTCGGCTTCGCCGTGGCGATCGGGCTGCATGGCGGAGTCCGGCGCCGCCTCTTCGCCGCCATCGTCATTGCCGAAGGGGGCGTGGCAGCGGCGTTCGCCATACTCGCTCTGGGCAGCCATCACAGTCACCTCGTGCCGCTGTGGGACCTCTCCATCCTTGGTCGCCTCTCGCTGCAGGCCACCCCACTGGGCGGCCTGTTCCTGCTCGTCACCGCGGTCGTCTTTGCGGCCACGACCCCTTCGTTCGTGGCCGGCAGTCGGCGCTACGCAGCCGGTTGGCGAACGACAGCGTTCTTCGTCTCCTACCAGGCCCTGCTGGCGTCGATCGTGCTCATACTGCTCGCCGCCGATGTCATCACCTTCATCTTCGCCTGGGAGCTGATGTCACTGCTCGTCTTCGTCCTGGTCTCACACGATTTCACCGACGAGAAGGCACTTCACCCGAGCTATCTGACCCTGGCCATGAGCGAGGCCGGCTCGTTAGCTGGCATCGTCGGCCTGCTGCTTCTGGCCGCCCGGACAGGATCGGTCAACTTCGCGAGCATGGCCAGCCTGACGGCCAGCGTACCCGGCTGGGCCGCCTGGCTGGTGTTCGCGCTGACCGTCCTCGGCTTCGGCGTCAAGGCCGGCCTCGTGCCGGTCAATGCCTGGTTGCCCGAGGCCTACGCCGTGGCGCCGTCGTCGGTGCCGGCCGTGTTATCTGGCGCGACGCTCAACCTGGGGCTGTTTGCGATCATCAAGGTTGTCGGGCAGCTTTTGCCCCAGCGCCCGGCGTTCGGCATGATCATCCTGCTGCTCGGCGCCGTCACGGCGGTTACTGGCATCGTCTATGCAAACATCGATGCCAATCTGCGCCGGTTGCTCGCCCACAGCTCCATCGAAAATATGGGCATCGCCTTCGCCGGCGTTGGCGCCGGCCTCTGCTTCCTGTCGCTCGGCGACCCCGTCCTCGGCGCCATGCTGCTGATCGCCGGCCTCTACCAGGCGATCAATCACTCCGTGTATAAGACACTTCTCTTCATCGGCGCCGACGCCATCGCAGTGTCGACCGGAACCGTCGACATGGACCGCCTGGGCGGATTGCTCAAACGCCTGCCCTGGTTTGGCCTCTTCTTCCTGGCTGGGACGCTGGCCATTGCCGGCCTGCCGCCCTTCAATGGCTTCGTCAGCGAGTGGCTCACCCTGGAGGGGCTCCTGCGCGTGGTGCAAGTAAGTTCGCCCTTGATTCGCCTCGGCTTCGCCATCGCCGGCGCCCTTCTGGCGCTGACCGCCGGCTTGGCAGTGACCTGCTTCGTCATGGTCTTCGGCTCCTCGTTCATGGGCATCGCCCGTTCCCGCGGCGCGGCCGCTGCCCGCCGTATCGGCCGCGCCACGACCTTGCCCATGGCGCTGCTGGCGGTTGTCTGCCTCGGTCTCGGCGTCTTGCCGACGCTGGTCGTCCCCAGCCTCGACCGCGCCGTCCAGCCCATCGCCCACGCCAGCGGCGTCGGAGCACTGGTACCTCCCTTCTTTCTCGCCTCGACCAAAGATGCGCACGGCATGAACCCGGGCTTGCTCCACGACCTGTCGCAGATCGGCGTCCAGCTTGGCAAAGGCTTCCTGCCGGGCAGAGGCGAGGTCCTGCTGCACGCCGGCGGCAAGCAGAATCCGGTTGTCTTTGCCATGTCGCCGCTGTATGCGGCCGCCGTCCTGCTTCTTCTGCTGGCTCTCACCTATATCGTCTTCTGGCTGGTCAGAAAGCGCCGTCGCGTCGAACGCAAGAAGGAGTGGGACGGCGGCCTCTACAGTCTTGCCCCCTCAATGACGTACACCGCCACGGCCTTCGCCTCACCGGTGCGCGTGCTGTTCAATGCGATCCTGCGGCCGACGGTCACGGAGAGGACGGAGTCGGAGTCGGCGGGTAAGCACTTTCGCACCGCCATCCATCGCCGTGAGGAGCATGTGCACATCGTCGATCGGCTCACCTTAAAGCCGCTGACTGCCGGCCTCAAATGGATGGCCCGGCTCCTGGCACGCATGCATCACGGGTCGGTCAACGCCTATGCGGCGTACATTCTCCTCAGCCTGCTGCTTGTGCTGGCGATCGGCCTGCTCATGAGACCTTTTTGAGGGTGAGCCTTTCGCCGCTGTTCAGCGCCGACCTGCACCGCGTCCTGGCGGCACCCGATTGCCCGTTCTGCCAGCTCACGGCCCTCGACGATGAGCGCTACCTGCGCAGCGTGCTCAGGGAAGGCCTGCGTACCCAGGAGTTGCTGCAGCGTCTCTCCGCAGCGCGCGGTTTCTGCCCCGAGCACGCCTGGGCACTGCAGCGGCTGGAGCGAGAAACCTGGCATGATGGCCTCAGCAATGCCTTCTTTGCGCATGCTCTGCTTGAAGAAGCGCTGCAGGCCGTGGAGGCCCTGCCGCCAACCAGGCCAACGAGCACACACCACCAGCGGGAAGTGGCAACAGCCGAATGCCCTGCCTGCGCCGCCCGCGCCCGCATGCAGGAGATCACCGCCGCGGGCTTCTGCGCGGCGCTCGCCGACGAGTCGTTCGCTCGTCTCTTCGCTGCCCGCGAGCAGGGTCTATGCCTGCCTCACTTTCGCCTGCTCTGGCGCGAAGCGCTGCCGGCCGCGGTTCGTCAGCTCCTGCGCGACGTGCAGCGGCGTCAGCTACAGACGCTGCTCACCAACCTCGGCGGCTATGTCAACAAGCACCGGTCAAACGTCACCGAGGAGATGCGACCGGACGAGGCAGCAAGCTGGCGGCGGGCAGTGGAGATGCTGGCCGGAAATGAACGAGCGAAGACCGGGGACGGTGGATGACCGATCTCCTTGAGGCGCCGCTGGCCGCCTTGCGGCCGGCAGCCCAGCCGTGCGAGCGTATGACGGCCGCAAGGGTCGAGAGTATACTCGCCAAGGCGATGAAGCTCGCCGAAACCGCGGCCGACCCGCTGATGGCTTCTTGCACGATCCAACGGACGGCTATCAGGAGGCAGTCGTGGAAAACCAGGACATGAGCGCACTGGTTAACGGCGACCAGGCCGGCGTCGCGTCGGCAGCGCAGACGCTGGCCACCCGCGTCAGGCAGTTCGTGGCGGCGGTCATCGTCGGCAAAGACAGTCAGGTCGACCTGCTCTTGATCGCGCTCTTGAGTGAAGGTCACGTACTCCTCGACGACGTCCCCGGTGTGGCCAAGACACTCCTCGTGCGTACCCTGGCGGCCGCGCTGGGCCTGAGCTACGCCCGTGTACAGTGCACGCCCGACCTGCTGCCCGGAGATATCACCGGCAGCCTCGTCTTCAACCAGAAGACGGCCGACTTTGAGTTTCGCCGCGGTCCAGTCTTTGCCAACCTCGTGCTCGCCGACGAAATCAACCGCGCCACGCCACGCACCCAGTCGAGCTTTCTCGAAGCCATGCAGGAGCGCCAGATCACGGTCGAAGGTCAGACGCACCAGCTGCCGCGACCGTTTCTGGTGCTGGCGACGCAAAACCCCGTCGAACAGAAGGGCACCTTCCCCCTGCCCGAGGCTCAGCTTGACCGGTTCCTGATTCGCCTGCAGATGGGCTATCCCTCGGCTGGCGAAGAGAAGAGCATTCTGACCCGCTTTGAGCACAGCGACACCGTCGCCGCAGGCGAACCGGTGATCAGCGGCAACGAGATCGCCCAGGCGACGGCGCAGGCCCATGCAGTGCACGTGAGCAGCGACGTGGCCGACTACATCGTCGCCCTCGTGCAGGCCACGCGCGAGCACGAGGCACTCGCCCTCGGCGCCAGCCCGCGCGCCGCCCTAATGCTCATGCGGGCGGCGCAGGGCGCCGCCGCGCTGGCCGGCCGCACCTACGTGATCCCTGACGACGTCCTGCGCCTCGCTCAGCCGGTCTTGGCCCACCGCCTGCTGCTCAGCCGGGAGGCGCAGATGGCTCGGCGCAGCAGCGAAGAGGTCATTGCGCAAGTCATGGCTGCAGTAGCCGTACCGGTGGAGGATCCGCCGGATGAACGCCACTAGAACCGCAATCGCGGCCGGCATCGGTCTGTTCATCGCCGCTCTCACACGATCGGCAGACGTCGCCTTTGCCGCTCTCGCAGTGCTCATCGTTTCTCTGCTCACGGTGCTCGTCACCCGTCGCTTGTTCACCAACCTCGAGTTCTCGCGCACGCTCTCACGAGCTGTTGTGCCGTGGGGCGGTGACGTTGAGGTGACCGTCTCGGTGGAGAACAGAAAGTGGCTGCCCGTCGTCTGGCTGCAAGTGAACGACGACTGGCCGGCAGCGGTGCAACCGGTCGGCTTTACCCTCAAACCGTCGCACAAACCGGCCACTGAACGGCTGGCCAACGTCCTTTCGGTCGGCTGGTTCCAGCGTGTGCGGCGCCACTACGTCGGCCGCTGCCTGATTCGCGGCGTGCACAGCTTCGGTCCGGCCGTGCTCGAAGCCGGCGATCCTCTGGGCTTCGCCGAGGTGTTTGCTCATCCCACAGACCAGCGCCGACTCATCGTCCTGCCCAAAGTGCTCATTGTCGACGGCCTCGATTCGCTGCTCGGCACGCCGCTCGTGGCAACGCCGGCACAGACGTCGTTCGCCAGAGATCCGGCCAATCTGATCGGCGTACGCGACTATCGGCCGGACGATTCGTTTCGCGCCATCAACTGGCGCGCCACCGCGCGGCGGCAGAGCGTGCAGGTCAACGAATTCGAGCCGTCGGCCGCCGCCCGGGCCGTTATTCTGCTCAACATGCGCGTCTACGAGTTCGCCTGGCAGGGCATTGATCCGGCTGTCACGGAACTGCTCTGCGTTGTCGCCGCTTCGCTGGCAACCGCCCTCAGCGACACCGGTTTTGCCGTCGGCCTGCGCACAAACGGCCTCGTCCAGGGATCGTGGCAGGCGCTGTCTGTCGAGCCGGCGCCGGGGTCACTCTTCGAGGTGCTCGACACGCTGGCGCGAGTCGTCACGTTTCCCCCACCGGTGTTCGACTCGCTGCTCAGGGACGAAGCGGGCGCGACCAGCGAAGCGGGGGAGCGCCTCATCATCACCGCCGCACTCGACGATAACCTCGTCGCGCTCATCGACCGACTCGCAACAGAACACCCGGTACGCGTCATCTTCATCGGCGACGGGCCGCTACCGGCAGCGGCGACCTGGCCGCTCGTGCATGTACCGCCAGCGTTTGACTGGCAACATAACGATGTTCTCACGCTGGCCTGACTGGCGGCGCAGTGATGTTCGCGCGCTGGCTTGACCGCCTGCTGCTGCCGGCGCTGGCCGTCTCTGTGGAGACGCTGTGGCTGGCGCCGCTCGTTGCCGTGTCGCTACACGTCGCCGTCGGCGAGGTGTTCCTGGTCGCGGCGGCGATCATGGGCATGGCCGCCGGGCTGGCGGTCGCCGTCCGCCGCTCCAAGCTGAGCGCGGCACAGGCGAGACGGATCCTGGTGCTGCTTGCCCTGGCGCTGACGGCCGTTTTCGGCTACGCCGCGTGGCGACTGGCCGTGCTGCCGCTCGCCGCGGCGGTTGTCGTCTCTCTGCTCGGCTCGTCGGCAGTGCTCTGGCTAGGCCTGTACGCTGGCCGCCTCGCCCTCACGCCCGAGGCGGCACTCATGCGCGGTGCGCGCTCGCTGCTGCTTGTCTCGCTCCTGGCCTTAACCCTGCACGAGTCCGGCGGCGGTACGTGGCACGCCGGCATCGTTCTCGCCGCTACGCTCGTGGTCGCCCTGGCCCTGGTCGCGCTCGCTCGCCTCAATCAGGTCCTAATGGTCGCCAGCAATCCCGCCGGTATTCGCAAAGGCGTCTGGCTGACGAGCGTCCTCTTCGTGGCGGCGGCCGTTGTGGCGGCGGCCGCCGTCTTTGCCGCTCTGCTCGACGGTGGCGTTCTGCATCTCGCGCTATCGTACGTGGCCAGCGTCGCCCATCTTCTCCTCGACGTCGTCGGCTACGCCCTCGGCCTTATCGCCTACGTCATCTTGAAACCAGTTGCCTGGCTGGGCGGGTTGCTCCATCTGCACTTCACGTCCATCAGCGCTCATGTACCGCCAGCGCCGCACGTGACGTTGCCCGTCGCTCACAAGCACGGTCGTTCCGGCGCACCTGCCGTCGTGAGAGACCTTGCCATCGCCGTCGGCGTGGCGCTTGTCGCCGGCCTTGCCGCCTGGATCCTCGCCAGAAGCGTGAAGAAGTTCGGCGACAGCGGCGAGGCAGCGGTTCGCGAAGACCGCGAGACGCTGGTCACCGCGAGCGAGGCATTCAGATCTGTCGGTCGCCGCCTCGGCGCCGCGTTACGGCAGGCAAGGCCGGCCCGCCGCACCCCGGAGCTGGTATTGCGACACGAGTTCGCCCTTCTTGAAAAGAGTTTGGCTGCGGCGGGCCAGCGGCGCGCGTCGAGCGAGACAGCACGCCACTACTTGCACGCTATCGCCGCTGAAGCCGACCAGAACCAGCGGGACCCGGCAACCGAAATTGACGTTTTGCTCGAGCTGTACGAGCGCGCCCGCTACTCGGAGCAGGAGATACATTGGGACGAGGTCGCCCACTTTAAATCCTTACGCAAGAACTGGGTGGCTACCTTGCATCACTGAACTGAGCGAATCGACGACTGCTCCACTTGAAAGCGGAGCGCTGGACGTTCCTCTGACGAGCCTCTAGACTACGTTAAAGAATCCCTTATGGTGGGGGACCACTTG
>JBKQWK010000273.1:0-16090 GCA_052139595.1 Thermoleophilia bacterium
CCCGGCTTCGCTGAGGCCGTGGCGATCGCAAAGGCCGTCGCTACAGACGATAGCCAGATGAGGGGCCTGCAGTGCCAGGTCGCGGGCCGTCATCTCGCCGCCGACGCCGATGAAGGTGTGGGTCGGATCGGCAGCGTAGAGGAGCAGGGCGTCGCACTCTGCCAGCCGACCTTGTCCGCTCACGTCGGCAAGGCTATCGCCAACTTTCTCACCGCCGCAGAGGCTCAGGCGACCAGTGGTTTCTGGTGCGGCCACGAGCACGCGCGCGCCGAGCGCGCTCAGCGCGCGTACGGTTTTGGCCAAAACGAGGCCGTCACCGGCCACGAGGAGAGTCGTGCCGACGATACCCACGCCCAGCTGCAGCAGCAGGGCAATTGCTGTCAGAGGTGCGTACCGGTAGAGATCGAGGCCGTCTTCGTCGACTCCGGCGACGGCGATGCCCATGCGTCGGCAGGCGGCGACGTCGACGTCGCCGGGCTGCCAGGTTGCCGCCGACGCCATCAGAGTTACCGCCGCCGTCGCCGGCAGTGAACGCAGCACGCTCTCGTCGACGGGCCGTACTCCGGGCAGACTGGTAACGATGTCGATGCTGGCCAACGGCGCCTGTAGGCGCGTGCTCACGAGGTGAACACGGTCGGTCACGGCGGCGGCGCGGGCGAGGAAAGCGGTCTGTTGTTCGGCGTCGCGACGGGCTGCACTGGCCGTGTCGCGCCCGACGGCATAGACGGCGTCCGCGCCTGCCAAGGCGGCCAGTACCGGTGTCACTCGCTGATAGCCGACTGCGGCTTCAGTGAGGACCGTCAGGCCGCGCAAGTTGAGGTCATAGCGAACGATTGCAGCCTCGATCAGGCGCAGCACCTGGCGGTAAGGGAAGTGCGCGTCGCTGGCAAAGCGGCTGTCGCTGTGGGTGGGATTCACCAGCGCATCATATACCTCCGTTGCTCGTTGCCGGTTTGCGCCGCTTTACTCGCCGATCGCCTACCACTTGATCGCCTACGACCTGCTGCGCACCGCTGCGTCGTCTACCGTCCACCACTTGGCGCGCGCCGCTCGCTGTCTGCCGCCTGCCGCCTGTCGCCGGCGGTGGGCGGCAATGGCGACGGCGCGATGTTTGCATTGTTGACAAAATAAATCATATTAGGGTAATTAGTCGTTCGGGCGTGCGACTGTATTTGGTCGCCGGGCTCACGCATCGTCGGCGATCTTTCTGCGCCGGGCGCATGCGTCGCCGCCCAGCTGCCTGAACCTCAACGGAACGACAACGACCTGAAGGAGAAGCAGTGGGTATCGCCGCGACTATCACTGATCTGATCGGCCACACACCGCTCGTGCGCTTGCGTAGCCTGAGCGAGGATGCGGGCGCCGATATCGTCGGCAAACTTGAGTCCTTCAACCCCGGCGGATCCGTCAAGGACAGGATCGGTCTGGCAATGATCGAAGCTGCTGAAGGCGACGGTCGCATCAGGCCAGGCGAGACGACGATTATCGAGCCCACCAGCGGCAATACTGGTGTGGCGTTGGCTCTTGTCGGAGCCGCGCGTGGCTACAGGGTTGTGCTCGTCATGCCTGATACGTTCAGTATCGAGCGCCGCAACCTGTTGCGTGCTTACGGCGCCAGTCTGGTCCTCACGCCCGGCGCCGACGGCATGAAGGGTGCCATAGCCAAGGCGGGCGAACTGCTTGCTGAGACGCCGAACTCGTTCATGCCGCAACAGTTCGAAAACCCAGCCAATCCGTTGGCCCATCGCGTCACGACGGCTGAGGAGATTTGGGCGGACACCGACGGTAAGGTCGACATCTTCGTCGCCGGCGTGGGTACCGGTGGCACAGTCTCAGGCGTAGGCGAGGTGCTCAAAGAACGCAAACCCGGTGTGCAGGTCTACGCCGTCGAGCCGAGCGCTTCCGCCGTGCTCAGCGGTGGGCAGCCAAACCCGCACAAGATTCAGGGCATCGGTGCCGGTTTCGTGCCCGCTACCCTCAACACCAGTGTCTACGATGCCGTGATCCAGGTCAGTAACGAAGATGCACTGGAGACTGCCCGTCGGTTGGCCACGGAAGAAGGCATCCTCGTCGGCATTTCGGCCGGCGCCAATGCCTACGCCGCCTGGCAGGTCGCCAGGCGGCCCGAGAACAAGGGCAAATTGGTCGTGACCGTGCTCTGCGACACCGGTGAGCGGTATCTCAGCACTGTGCTCTTCGCCGAACTGTCAGAGACGACGGCCGCTCGTTGAGGCGGGCGGCCGGGCTGGTCCCGACGCCGGCGATGAGCGTTCGTGCGCTAACGGCACCGGTCCTGTAAACTACGCCAATGTCGGTTACCAACACGCTTGTTCAGTGGTCCACCCACCTCATCGGCTCGTGGGGACTGCTCGGCGTTTTCCTGCTCATGGTGCTGGAGAGTGCGTGTATCCCTGTACCGAGTGAGGCGATTTTGCTCTTCGCCGGTTTTTCGGTGAGCCAGGGCAAAATGAGTCTCTTCGGTGTTGTTGTGGTCGGTGTGCTCGCTAATGTCGTCGGCTCCTGGATCGCCTATTTTGTGGGCCTCTACGGAGGGCGGCCGTTTATCGACCGCTACGGCCGCTACGTCCTCATGAGCCACCACAAAATGGATGTCGCCGAGCACTGGTTTGACCGCTATGGGGCGCCGGCTATCTTCTTCAGTCGCATGCTGCCGGTCGTGCGCACCTTCATTTCGCTGCCGGCCGGGTTTGCTCGCATGCCGTTCTGGAAGTTCTCGCTCTACACGGTCGTCGGCTGCGTGCCCTGGGTGCTGCTTCTCGGCTGGGTCGGCGTCAAAGTCGGTGACAACTGGGATCGTGTGCAGAGCAAGCTGCACTACGTGGACTACACGGTCGTCGTCGTGGCCGTGGCCCTGATTATCTGGGCGATCGTGCGCTACTACCAGCGCCGGCGACGCAGCGGCGGCGCTGGTGCTGGCGACGTCGACGCGGCCTGAGCTACCCGCCCGCTGACCCTCTTACTTTGACGCTGGCGCCTGTTGCTTGCTCTCGAGTTCAGCTTTGGTGAGCGTCAGAATGTGCTCGAAGATCTCGTGCAGACCGTCCGGCGAAAGCGGTCCTTTGTTGGCACGGTTGACGAAGGTGAGCATCCATTCTTCGCGGCCGGGGTCGTAGAACTCGACACCCTGCTGCAACTTGTACGTGCGCAGCTGGTCGACCAGCTTGAGACGCTTGTTGAGCGCTTCAATCAGCTTGAGGTCGTTATCGCTGATCTTCTCGCGGAACTGTCTGATGACGGGGTCGGTCTCGCCGTTGCTCACGATGGGCTCACTCTCTATTGGGGAGGAAAGTCGGGGGGATTTTCGTCGTCAACGTCGTCCTCGTCGCTCTCTTCATCTTCGTCTTCTTCTTCATCATCGGTTTCGTCGGTGTCGTCGATCGCAACGTCGGCGTGCGCGAAGTCGTCGGGTGTGACGTGGTCCAGGAAGTCGCGAAAGCTCTCGACGATCTGCTCCGTGTCGTCGACCTCACGCTCAAACTCAACCGCATTCTCGTCGACAAGATCCTGGGCGGCAAAAATGGGTGCTTGCGTACGCACCGCCAAGGCCAAGGCGTCTGACGGTCGCGAGTCGACTTCGAACTCGGCGCCATCTCTGACCAGGGTGAGGGTGGCGTAGAACGTACTCTCCTTCAGCTCGGTGACCGTGATGCGCGCGATCTCGGCGTCGAGAGTACTGATGAGATTGGCCAACAAGTCGTGAGTCATGGGTCGCGGCAACTCGGTGCCCTGCAGCTTGATGAGAATGGCGGCCGCCTCGGGGTGACCGATCCAGATCGGCAAAAAGCGATTGCCTTCGACCGTCTTGAGAAGCACGATCGGCTGCTTGCCGATGACGTCGAAGCTGACGCCGTAGATGACCATCTGTTGCACGTCCATGAAGCAAGTATACGCGCTTCGAACGCTAGTCGAACCAGACTTGGGCATGAATCGGGTTCATCTTGACGGGCCGCAGGCCGGCCTCTAAACTGCGTTACTCGCGGGCGCATAGCTCAGTTGGTTAGAGCGCGTCTCTGATAAGGACGAGGTCCGTGGTTCGAATCCACGTGCGCCCACCATTCATCTTCCCCGCCTTCCGGCCCCTCGCCGGAGCCCGTGGCCGGAGCCTGCCGGTCGTGTTGACCGTCAAGCGCGCGCTGCGTCGTCACGGCGGCGCCGCGACAGTGGCCTGGCGAGGCGCTTTGTTAGCGCCGCGCCGCTAGCTGACCGCCATCTCCTGAAGCTCGCGCCACGCCCTCTGCACGTGCTCACGTTCTGTCGCCTGGGAGCCGATCGAAACGCGGATCATCTGCCGGCCCTTAAGCAGCGATGACGTCAGGTACGAGTGGCCGGCGCGGTTGACCTGCGCGACGAGCTCCAGGTTGTGGGCGTCGAGCGCGGCTTCGTCGCCGGCCAGCGCTGCCGGTGCGTGGCGCAGGCAGACGGTTTGCAGAGGCACCGGCGCCAGGCGCTGCCAGTCGGGCGCCGCGTCGACCTGCTCCACCAGCCACTGGGCGTTGGCCATGTCGCGGCGTATGCGCTCTTGCAGACCTTGCACGCCGTACTCGCGGAGGAGAAACCACAGTTTGAGGGCGCGAAAGCGGCGTCCCAGCGGGATGCCCCAGTCGCGCAGGTTACGCACGCGGCCGTCCTGGGCGGTGCGCAAATAGCTGGGATTGGTGCTCATCACGCGCACCAGGTGCTCGGGGTCGCGCACGTAGTAGGCGCTCAGGTCAAAGCCGGTACCGAGCCACTTGTGCGGGTTGAGCACGACTGAATCGGCGCGCTCGACACCCTGCCACATCCAGCGGTACTCGGGGCAGATCATGGCCGTGCCTGCCAGAGCGGCGTCAAGGTGGAGCCACAAGCTGTGGCGCTCAGCCAGCGCGGCGATCTCGGCAATCGGATCGAGGGCCGTAGTGGCTGTCGTGCCGACGGCTGCCACGACGGCGCAGGGCCGGCGGCCGGCGGCGATGTCGGCGGCGATTGCCGCCTCGAGCAGGTCCGCACGCAGGGCATGAGCCTCGTCGGTGGCGATGAGACGCAGGTGGTCGGCGCCGAAACCGGCGAGCAGCGCCGCTTTGGGCACCGAACTGTGCGCCTGATCAGAAGCGTAGACAACTAGCGGCGCGCTTTCGCTCTGCAGACCGCCGCGATTCTGGCCGAAGTCAGTACTGCGTTCGCGGGCGCAGAGGAGCGCCGTGAAGGTGGCCGTGCTGGCGCTGTCGTGAATGACGCCCGTAAAGTCCGCCGGCAGAGCGAGCATCTGGCGCAGCCAGTCCATGACCACGTCTTCGACCTCGGTGGCTGCTGGGCTCGTCTGCCAGCTCATGCCCTGCGCTCCCAGGCCGGCCGCGACGAGGTCGGCCAGTACCGAGGTGAGATCGGTGTTCGAGGGAAAGTAGGCGAACCAGCCGGGATGGTTCCAGTGCGTGATGCCCGGGAGCACGATGCGATCGAGGTCGGCCGTGATATCGGTCAGGCCGACGGCTTGCACCGGTGGCTCGGCGGGCAGCAGGGCCTGGATGTCGCCGGGTTCGACGCGACTCATGACGGGCAGCTCGGCCATGCCCTCGCGGTAGTCGGCCACCCAGTCGATGAGTTCGTGGCCCAACGTACGAAAGTCAGTGGGATCCATGTGGCGCGCTCCTTGGTCTGCAGTGTGCCCGTCGGTGCCTCGGCGACGGCGTGGCAGTGGAATGCCGATGGTGGTGAAAGGTTGACGGTGATGCACTGCTGATAGTACAGCGCTCGCGACGCACTCGGTTGTGGGCAATGCCCGGCGCAGCGCTGAGTACAGTTGTCGGTAACTTGATCGGGGTGTTAGATTGACAACACAACGGTATAAGAGATTGCCCGGTTGAACGTTGCGTGAGAGTCCGCGGCAGCGTGGCTGCCAAGACGGACGCCGAAGGGGCAAGGCGGGGCTTCTCGCCGAAACTCTCAGGCACAAGGAATGCGGCGTGACGGGCCCCTGGAAGGTTGCACCCGCCAATTGGTGGTGCGTTTGCGGACAGGGTGTTGTGCAAACAGCGCCCTGTCCTTTTTTGCGCGCGGCAGGATGGCGGCAGCGCTCACCGAAGCAGAAGCGCGCAATTCATGCGAATACGGCAGACATGACGAGGTACACCAGGAGGAGCGATGGCCGACGAAAGTTACCCTCAGAATCTACGGTACTACAAGGAGCACGACTGGGTGCGCCTCGATGGTGACGAGGCCACCTTCGGCATTACCTGGTTCGCCCAGGATTCGCTCGGCGAGATCGTCTACGCCGACCTGCCCAAACCGGGCGCGAGGGTAGTGGCGAACGAGACCTACGGCGAGCTTGAGTCGGTCAAGGCGGTTAGTGAACTCTACGCCCCTCTCTCCGGCGAAGTGATTGAAAGTAATGCCGAGCTGGATGATGAGCCGGCGGCGGTCAACGAAGACTGTTACGGCAAGGGCTGGCTAGTGAAGGTACGTCTTGACGATCCAGCACAGGCTGACGAGCTGATGGATGCCGCGGCCTACCGCACATTCCTCGCCGAGGCCTGAGGAGGGGGTTGTCACGGACTTCGTACCGCATGCCGATGAAGACATCCGGACGATGCTCGCGGTCACGGGGGCGAACTCGCTCGAAGATCTGCTGAGCGAGATCCCCGAGGCTGTTCGTCTGCGTACCCCGCTCGATCTGCCGGCAGGTCTTGCCGAGAGCGAGATCTTTGCCGAACTCAGTGCCCTGGCAACGATGAACGAGCCGGCGACTAAGCTCGTCTCGTTCTTGGGCGCCGGTGTCTATGATCATTATGTACCGGCGGTGGTCGATGCCGTTACCGGCCGCTCCGAATTTCAGACCGCCTACACGCCGTATCAGCCGGAGCGCAGCCAGGGCACGCTGCAGGCGATTTTCGAGTTTCAGACGGCCATTAGCGAGCTGACCGGTCTGCCAGTGAGCAACGCCTCCCTCTACGACGGGGCCACAGCGTTGGCCGAAGCGGCCATCATGGCTGGCAGTCAGACTGGTCGCCGGCGTTTTGTTCTTAGCGTGGGCGTGCACCCCGAGTACCGCCAGGTGCTGGCGACGGAGACGGCCGGCCTGGACTGGGAACTCGTCGATGTGCCGTTTACCGGCGACGGTCTGACCTCGACGGCGGCGCTGCGTGCCGCCGTCGATGAGCAGACCGCCGCCGTGGTCGTGCAGCAGCCGAACTTCTTCGGCGGCCTCGAAGATCTGCAGGCCGCCGCCGACCTGGCGCACGAGCACGGTGCTCTTTTCGTTGCCGTCGTCGAGCCGTTTTCTCTGGGTCTGCTGAAGACACCGGGCGAGTACGGCGCCGACATTGCTGTCGGCGAGACGCAGGCGCTGGGCAACACGCTCAACTTTGGTGGCCCCCATGCCGGTTTTATGGCTGTATCTCAGCAGCTTGTGCGCCGCCTGCCGGGACGGCTTGTCGGCGAGACCACCGACCTGGACGGCAAGCGCGGTTACGTGCTCACGCTGCAGACGCGCGAGCAGCACATCCGGCGCGAGCGCGCGACGAGCAACATCTGCTCGAACCAGGCCCTCAATGCGCTGGCCACGCTCGTCTACGTCAGCTGGCTGGGCAAGCATGGCCTGCCCGAACTAGGTGAGCTGTGCGCGCGTAAGGCCGACTACCTGCGCCGGGCGCTTCTCGATCTGCCGGGCGTCAAGCCGTTTACCGGCGCCCCCATCTTCCGCGAATTCGCGGTTCGTCTGCCGCAACCGGCAGCGGCGGTGGTACGGCAACTGGCGCCGATGGGCTACCTCGCCGGAGTCGCGGCCGATCGCTGGTATCCGGATCTCGACGATGTGCTCATCCTTGCCGTCACCGAGCGGCGCACACGCGTCGAGATCGATGCCTTTGTCAACGCGTTGGGTGACGTACTTGGTGCCAAGGAGGAGTCCCATGGCTGAGACAATCTACGAGCGCTCACGCCCTGGGCGGCGCGCCTTCACGTTGCCGGCTACCGATGTGCCGGCCACGCCGCTGGACGATCTCATCCCGGTTGCCCTGCGGCGCAGCGCTCCAGCCCGCTTGCCGGAGGTCGCCGAGATCGACCTCATGCGTCACTTCACCGCTTTGAGCACGCTCAACTACGGCGTCGAAAGTGGCCCGTACCCCTTGGGCTCCTGCACGATGAAGTACAACCCCAAGATCAACGAGCGTGTCGCTGCCCTGGAGGGCTTTCGCGGTCTACACCCCTATGAACCGGAAGAGCTGGTGCAGGGTGCCCTGGCGGTGATGTACGAACTCGATCTCTGGCTGGCCGAGATCGCCGGCCTCAGCCGCAGCACGCTGCAGCCGGCGGCCGGCGCCCACGGTGAACTCACCGGTCTGCTGCTCATACGTGCCTATCACAAGGCGCAGGGCCGCAATCCGCGGCGCATCATCATTCCTGACACGGCGCATGGTACCAATCCGGCTTCGGTTGCCATGGCCGGCTACGAGCCGGTGGCCGTCAAGAGTGACGCCCGTGGCGGCATCGACCTTGAGGCGCTGCAGGCGCTGGTTGACGACAATACCGCTGGCCTGATGCTCACCAACCCCAACACGCTGGGGCTGTTTGACGAGCAGATCGCCGAGATTGCCCAGGTGTTTCATAAGGTCGGTGCGCTGCTCTACTACGATGGCGCCAACAGCAACGCGGTGCTTGGCCTCTCGCGGCCGGGCGACATGGGTTTTGACGTCGTCCACTTCAATACGCACAAGACGTTCAGCACGCCGCACGGCGGCGGCGGCCCCGGCGCCGGCCCCATCGTGGTGAGTGAGCGGCTGGTCCCGTTTCTCCCCGTTCCCGTGGTCGAAAAGAACGCCGACAACAGCTACCGTCTCGACTACGATCGGCCACAGTCGATCGGCAAGATGCGCTCGTTTTACGGCAACTTCGGTGTGCTGTTACGTGCCTACACCTACATTCGTTCGCTTGGCGGCGAAGGGCTCACGCGCGTCAGCGAGGCGGCGGTGCTCAACGCAAACTACGTGCTGGCCGGGATCCGCGACCTCTACGACGTGCCGTACGACCGGCGCTGTATGCATGAGTTTGTCGTCAGTGGCGAGTCGTTGCGGCAATATGGCGTGAAGACGCTCGACGTGGCGAAGCGGTTGCTCGACTACGGTGTGCACCCGCCGACGACGTACTTCCCGCTCATCGTTCCTGAGGCCCTCATGGTCGAGCCCACCGAGACCGAGTCGAAGGAGTCGCTCGACCTGCTCGTCGCTGCTCTGCGGGCCGTGGCCGAAGAGGCGAAGACCGATCCGCAGCTGCTGCGCGACGCTCCGCGAACGATGCCGGTGCGCCGCTTGGACGAAGTCGGGGCGGCGCGCAGACCGATCTTGCGCCAGCGCTTCGCTGAGGACGAGGTGGGGAGCTGACAGCAGGTTTGGTCGATTTGTGAGTAGTGTGCGGTGGCTGCCGCCGCTGCAGGCGGACGGCGGCGTGCAGATGGCGTTTGATGACGGTCTTCTGGCGACGGCCACGGGTGTGATCGCGCGGCAGTACACGTGGGATCCGCCGGCGCTCAGCTTGGGCAAGTTCCAGAAGGTGGAACTTGGTCGGCCGCTGCCGTTCACGGTTGTGCGGCGGCCTTCGGGTGGGCGCGCGGTCTTGCACGGAGCCGAGTTCGAGTGGTCGTTTGCGGTCGTGTTCGCCACGACCGCTTTGGCCGATCGGCGGGTCGAGACGCCGTACGCGCTGGTTGCCGACGCTTTCGCCGACGCCTTGCGTGAGCTGGGCGTGCCGGTTGAAGAGACGCGCAGCACGCCCTATCAGCACTCAGGGCTCTGCTTTGCCAGTGCCCTGCGTCACGACATCATGGCGGCTGGGGCCAAAATCGTCGCTCTGGCCCAGGCGCAGCGGGCTGAGGGTGTGCTTGTGCACGGCAGCGTGCTCGAGCATCGTCCACCGGCTTATTTGGTCGACGCGGTGGAGGAGCTGCTGGACGAGCCATGGCAGGGCGACGGCCTGGCCGCCAGCGGTGTGGCCGTCGCCCGCGACAAGCTCTGGCGCAGCGTGCTCGAGCGGCTCGAGACGGCGCTTGCTGGCGAACTGTCGGCGGGACGGCCGGACACTGATTCACGCTCCCCGGAGGTGGCAACATGACCAAGGTTTTGATTCTCGGCGGCGGGCCGGCCGGTTACGTCGCCGCCCTGCGTGCCGCTCAGCTCGGTGCGTCGGTGACGCTGGTCGAGCAGCGCGAGATTGGCGGCACCTGCCTCAACCGCGGCTGCATCCCGACGAAGTCGCTGGTTGCCAGCGCCGAGACGATGCGCAGTGCTCGCGAAGCGGCCGTTTTTGGCGTGCTTCTGGGCGAGCCGGGGCTCGATTTTGCCACTGTCATGCGGCGCAAGGACGACTCGACGCGTCAGCTGCGCGAGGGCGTCGAGCACCTGCTGAAGGCTCGCAAGGTTGAGGTCGTGCATGGACACGGCCGGCTCGTAGACGCGCATCGCCTTGCCGTTGAGCCGTTCACCGAGGGCGGCGGCGGGTCACCGCACGAGGCGACGACGGGTGTCGTGGATCTCAGCGGTGATGCAGTCATTCTTGCCAGCGGCTCTGAACCGGTTCGTCTGCCGATGTTCGATGCCGCCGACCCGCGCGTCATGACGAGCGACGAGATCCTCGCCATCGAGGAGCTGCCAGCAAGTCTGCTGATCGTCGGCGGCGGTGTGATCGGCTGTGAATTTGCGGCCGTCTTTGCCGCCTTGGGGACAAAGGTCACCATCGTTGAAATGCTCGATCAGCTTCTTGCCGGCGAAGACAAGCGGACTGCTCGCACCCTGCAGCAGGCGCTCAAGAAGCAGGGCATCGAGGTGCGCCTGGGTGACCGGGTGGCTGAGGTTGTTTCGTCGGATCCGATTGACAAAGCCGATGGTGCCATCAGCGTGCGCCTTGCTGGCGGCGAGGTCGTCACGGCGCAACTGGCGCTGGTCAGCGTCGGTCGCAAGGCTGTCAGCCGTGGTCTCGGCTACGAGGAGGCCGGTTTGCAGATTGATGGCCACGGCTTCGTCGTCACCGACGAGACGCTGCGCACGGCTGTCGCCGGTGTCTTCGCCGCCGGCGACCTGGCCGGCCCGCCGCTGCTTGCTCATTGGGGCTATCACGAGGGCGCTGTGGCGGCCGAGAATGCCTTTACCGGCGGGCAGATTACCGTCGATCGGCGGGCGGTGCCCAGCTGCGTCTTCACGCATCCCGAAGTCGCCAGCGTCGGTCTCACGGAAGATCGCGCTGCCGCCGAGGGCCGCGCAGTCGACGTGACGGCAGTGCGCTTCAACGGTAACTCCAAGGCCGTGATCGACGGCCAGAGCGACGGTTACATTCGTTTGGTGCTCGAGCCCGGCTCCGGTGTCGTTCTAGGTGCCTCGCTCGTCGGTCCGCATGTGACCGAACTTGTCCATGAGATTGCCCTGGCGGTGAGTGCTGGCCTGTCGGTCGCGGCGATCGCGCACACCATTCACGCCCATCCCAGCCTCAGTGAAACGGTCGGTGAGGTAGCGATGAGCGCTATCGGGCGTGGAGTCCACAGCTTGTGAGCGAAACCGACGCGAAGCTGGAACCTCCGACAGTGCGGCGGAGTATGGGTGAGCAGAGTGACGTGACTGTGCCCGCTGGCCGCAAGCCTGCTTGGCTACGGGTCAAGGCACCGCAGGCACCGCAATTTCGGGCGACCCAGGCGCTGCTCAACGAATTGCGCCTGCATACCGTCTGTGAAGAGGCTCGCTGTCCCAACAAGGGCGAATGCTTCTCCAGCGGCACGGCGACCTTCCTGATCATGGGCGACAGTTGCACGCGCGGCTGCCGGTTCTGCTCCGTCGGACACGGCGTCGTTGGCCCGCTTGACGAAGACGAGCCGCGCCGTGTCGCCGTGGCGGCACGGCGGCTTGAGCTGAGGCATGTGGTCGTGACCAGTGTTACGCGCGACGATCTCGCCGATGGCGGTGCTGCACACTACGCGGCGACGATCGCCGCCTTACGCGCTGAAGTGCCGTCGGCGACAGTCGAGGTTTTGATTCCGGATTTGGGCGGCGACGAAGCGGCGCTGCGCGCCGTGCTCGCCGCCCGCCCGGACGTGCTCAATCACAACCTCGAAACGGCACCACGGCTTTACGCGCGCGTTCGTCCGCAGGCAAGCTACGAACGCTCACTTCTGCTGCTCGAGCGGGCTGTCGCCTGGGCGCATGTTCCTCACGTCGCCGGCGCCGGGCGACGACCGCTGGTCAAGACCGGCATCATGGTGGGACTGGGCGAAACGGCGGTCGAGGTTGGTGACGTGCTTGCCGACTGCGCTGCTGTCGGCGTCGATGTAGTCACCATCGGCCAGTATCTGCAGTCGCAGCCGGAGCTGCTGCCGGTCGTGAGGTACGTGTCTCCGAGCGAGTTTGCGGTCTGGGAACAACAGGGTGCCGAGCTAGGCCTGCGTGTCCAGGCCGGCCCCTTCGTGCGCTCCTCGTATCGCGCTGGCGACCTTTTGTGAGGCAGAGTCCAAACGTTCCCGACCAGGAAAGCTGGTGTCGCGATGAGCGATTCGTCAAGTTCCGGCGGTAGTGCCCCGGCCACCACGGCTTCTGCTGCGGCCGCAGTGCCCGCCGCTGCTGGCCAGGCTGCCGCTCAGGCTGCTGGTGGGGCTGTCGCTCAAGCTGTCGCTCGAACTGCCGTGTCGCTGCCGCTGGCGCGCCATCCGCGCGCCGTCCTCTTTGACGTTGACTACACCCTGCTTCGCCCCAGCGAGCTGTTTGAGGCCTCCGGGTATCGACGCATGGGGGTGCGCTTTGGCCTGACTCTCGATGAGGCGCGCTGGGCCGAGGCCGAGGTGGCGGCTTATACAGCGGTCAAGGCACGCCGCCGGCAGATCGGCAACGCCCACGATGACGCTGTCTACGAGATCATCGCCGAAGCAGTTATCGGGGCCATGGGCGGTGGTGATCCGGAAACGGTGCGGGCCTGCGCCGAAGCGGTCATCGATGAGTGGGCTCGTTGCGACAATTTCACTCTTTACGACGACGTGAAGCCTTGTCTGAGTCGTCTGCGTGCCACGGGGCTGAAGGTTGGCCTGGTCAGTAATACCAACCGCAATCTGGCCGATGTGCTCGCGCACTTTGCTTTGAACGAGTTCGTTGACGCTGCCGTGACCAGCGTCGAGGTCGGAGAGATGAAGCCCAGCCCGTTGATCTTCGCAACGGCACTGGCGGCACTTGGCGAGTCGGCCGCTGACGTCGTGATGGTCGGCGACAGCGTTGAGGATGACGTGCGCGGCGCCCTCGCTTGCGGCCTCTCGGCGGTGCTGATTGATCGTGGCGGCCGAGCCCCAAGCGTCGCCGGCCAGACCACAATTCGCTCGTTGGCCGAGCTGCCGGTTCTGCTCCAGCTGCCCTGAGCACTGGCGCCAGGTGCCGGCACCGGCTAACGCCGGTACGCGTGCACTGCGCGCCGGGTTGCATGAGCGGGTATCCTAGAAGAGAGGACGCGAACGCACGGGATCGTGGTCGTGCTGCCGTGACGTCCAGTCGCGGCCGATGCGTCGCGGTCTGGTGGTGCAGCGCTGCAGAAAAGAGATGACATGATTCCACTGGGTGACATTCTTGAGATCGATCTTAGTAGCGGTGCCATGGTTCGCCACCCGCCGGACCCGACCGAACTGCGTTCGGTTGTCGGCGGCCGCGGACTGGTTGCGCTGAGTCTTCTCCGTGAAGTGGGACCGCAGGTAGATCCTCTCTCGCCGTCGAACTCGCTCTTTTTCTTCACCGGGCTGCTCACGGGCACGCGGGCGCCGGGGTCGTCGCGGCTGCACGTTGGCGCTCGGTCGCCACTGACTGGTTTGTCCGGGAGTTCGAGCGTCGGCGGCGAGGTGGGCCGAGCACTGCGCCGCAACGGCATCTTCGGTCTCGTCCTGCGCGGGGCCTCCGCACATCCCGTCTTTCTGACCATCACTGACGGAGAGGCGGAGCTACACGATGCGGGTGAGCTGTGGGGATCCGATACAACGGTGACGTTTGAGCGACTGCATCACGATAACGAGAAAGCGGCGACGCTGGCAATCGGCCCGGCCGGCGAACATCTGGCATCTATCGCCTGCATTGTCACCGACAGAGGCCACGCCGCCGGTCGCACTGGCATGGGCGCTGTCATGGGTGCCAAGCTGCTCAAGGCGATCGTCGTCAGCGGGAGCGCACGCCAGAAGGCCGATGACACGGCCCGGCCGGAGGGCGCGGCGAGCGATAGCAGCGGCTCCAGTGGAGCGGTGAAGCGCTACTTGAGCCGGATCATCGCTGCCCCGGCATTCGATCAGTACCGCGAGTACGGCTCCACCTCGTCCGTGCTGTGGTGCAACGACAACGACATCCTCGGCACGCGTAACTACAGCGCTTCGCAGTTTACCGGTGCTGCAGCAACTGATGGGACCAGCCTCAAATCCTGGGTGACGCACACTCAGGGCTGTTCCGGCTGTCCGGTCCACTGCAAGGCAGAGATCAGATTGCGCGGTAGCCGTTATGGTGATCTCATCGCCGAACGTCCCGACTTCGAACCCCTGGTGGCGTGGGGCGCCAAAGTAGGTATCGACGACCTCGCCGCCGTCGTCATGCTGCACAACATCTGCGATCGGCTGGGCCTCGATTCGATCTCGGCCGGCGCGGTCGCGGCTTTCGCGATCGACCTTTTCGAGCACGGCATCATCGATGGCACGGATACCGGTGGCCTGGAGTTGCGCTGGGGCGACCCGGAGCCGTTGCCGGAGCTGCTCGCGCAAATGGGCAGCGGCAGTGGGTTCGGCGGCTTGTTGGCCGGTGGCGTGCGGCGGGCGGCAGAAGCGATCGGCCGTGGTGCCGACCGTTTCGCCGCGCACGTCAAAGGTCTCGAGCTGCCGGCGTACGATCCGCGCGGTGCCTACGGCGCCGCACTCGGTATGGCCGTCTCCGGGCGCGGCGGTGACTACACCAGCGTTTACGTGCGCCACGAGTTCGACATGCCTCGCGACGAGGGTCGTAGCTTGTACGGCGATGACTATGAACGTGCCGCCGACCCCGTTTTGCCGGATGGTAAGGCGGCGATGGTGCGTCTGAGCATGATCACCAGCGCCGCCCTCGATGCCCTCGGCCTGTGCAAGATCCCTGCTCTTACGCTGCTCAATGAGTACGATCTGCAGAGCGAGTCCGAACTGGTGCGTGAAGTCGCCGGCCTGGACCTGAGTGCGGATGATCTGACTGCGGCGGGGGAACGGATCGTGGTGCTGGAGCGACTGTTCAACGGACGCTGCGGCGCCGACATGAGCGCGGATGACCTGCCTTCTCTGTTTCGCATCTCAGCGAAGAGCGGCCAGGGGCGGCGGGCGCCGTCGGCCGATTCGCGCGGGCAGAACGTGCAGCCGAGCGACACACAGGAGGGCGGCATCGCCGTCGGCGAGAAGCAGGCGCACCGCGCGGCGATCGACATCACCGCGATGCGAGCCGAGTTCTACCGCTTGATGGGCTGGTCGACGGACGGCCTGCCGACTGCCGAGACGCTGGCGCGTCTTGGTCTTACGGACGAGGTTGCTGCTCTGGCGGCGATCGAGTAGCGGGCGCTCTCGCACTGCCCGGCAGCTCGGTCTAGAGGCCGCTCACGCGGGCGATCACCTTGAGGGCGGTGAACAGCATCGCCAAAAGGAAGACGAGCGCGAGCAGGGTCAGCAACCCGTGGCGCCGCGGCCAGCCTCCGAGGACGTCGGGCAGGCGCCGCTGAGCCTGCGGCCGGCGCCAGAAGTGTACCGCCCAGAAATCATGGATGAGGGCCGTGACGAAGCGCCAGAGAAGCACCGAGCCCAGCCACAGGGCGACGAGGGCCAAGAGCGCAAAAACGAAGACGGTTACCGGCGGCATGGCCATATTCTCTCACGGCGGGGTTCCGGACGCCTCTGGTAAACTACATGGCATGATCGACAAGATTCGCCTTACACAGTTTGCCGCCAAGAGTGGCTGAGCGTCCAAGCTAGGTCCGTGTGACCTGCAAGCCGCTCTGAGTTATCTACCTGATGCGACGGGTGAGTTCGCGCGTCTTCTTGAGACGCACGACGACGCCGCCGTCGTGCGTCTGAGCGACGACCTCTGGCTGGTCCAGACGG
>JBKQWK010000274.1:0-7181 GCA_052139595.1 Thermoleophilia bacterium
CGGCTTTCGCCGCCCGCCCCACCGACGCCTCGCCGCTTGTTGTCTTTTCGCCGTTTGCGGCACCGGCAACCTTGACTGCTCGATGAACCGCTGCGCCGCTGCGGCTTGATAGACTTGCCGCCATGACGGCAACGATCCTCATCAACGCGACCATCCACACGCTTGACGCGGAGCGACCTCTGGCGACGGCCTTGGCCGTTGCCGACGGCCAGATCGTCGCCGTCGGTACGAATCGAGGCGTGCTGCCCTACGCCGAGGCACTCGGCGGCGGCGGTGCCGACGTCGACGTGATCGATCTCGGCGGGCGCGCAGTACTGCCGGGGCTGACCGATGCCCACCTGCACTTCGCTTTTCTTGCTCGTCAGCTGCAGGCAGTCGACGTCGAGACGGCAACGCGTGACGAAGCGCTGCGCCGGGTCGCTGCTCGTGCAGCGGTGGCGGCACCCGGTGCCTGGATCACCGGTGGCGGCTGGAATCAGAACCTTTGGGACCGCTACCCGACGGCGGCCGACCTCGATCGCGTGGCGCCGCAGAACCCCGTCTATCTGGTCGCCAAGAGCTATCACGCTGCGTGGGTGAGCGGCCGCGCTCTTCAGCTTGCTCGTGTTGGTCGCGAGACCGAGGCGCCGGCTGGCAGCGAGATTCGGCGCGACGCTGCCGGCAACCTCAGCGGGGTGCTCCTCGAGTGGCCGGCCATGGATCTTGTCGCTCGCTCGATACCGCGCGAGGCGCCGGAGCAGCTGGCAGCACTTATGAAGCCGGCTTTTACACACGCCTGGCAGGCCGGCCTCACTGGCATTCACTGTTTTGATGGCGACGAGGCACTGGCCGCGTACGTGCATTTGCATCAGCGCGGCGAACTCGGTCTGCGCGTCGTTAAAATGATCCTCAAAGGTGAGCACGAGGCCGCCTTTGAGCAGGGATTGCGCAGCGGTATGGGCGACGATTGGCTGCGTATCGGTAATCTCAAAGTTATGGCCGATGGCGCCATGGGCCAGCAGACGGCCTTGATGTTTGCCCCCTACGAGGGCCGACAAGGCAGTGGCACTGCCAGCACGAATGCCGACGAAGGTTGTGGCATTGCCGTCACCGGCAAAGATGAGCTACGTGAACTGGCGCTGACGGCGGTTACCAATGGCCTCGCCATGAGCGTGCACGCCATTGGCGATCGCGCCAACCATGATGTGCTCGACGTGCTTGCGCAGGCGCGCGAACTCGAGGCCGGTCTGGCGCCGACGGTCCTGCGCCATCGCATCGAGCATGTGCAGATCATCGCCGCTGATGATGTCGCGCGGCTGGCACGCCTGGGCGTCATTGCCAGTGTGCAGCCTGTCCAGGCCACCAGCGACATGGAAGTCGCTGATCGAGTGCTTGGGGCGCGCAGTCGCCGCGCTTACGTGTTTCGTGAGCTGCTTGCCGCCGGCGCGCCGCTGGCCTGCGGTAGCGACGCGCCGGTCGAGAGCTGCAATCCGTTCTGGGGCATTCATGCCGCCGTCACCCGCCGACGTGTCGACGGGGCGCCAGGGCCGGATGGCTGGCACGGTGATCAGCGCCTCACCGTCGCCGAGGCGCTGCATGGCTACACGCTGGGAGCTGCCTACGCCGGCGGACGCGAAGACGTCAGTGGTTCGCTGACGCCCGGCAAACTTGCGGACCTCGTCGTCTGTGACCGTGACATCTTTGCCTGCGATCCGGCCGATATTCGCGACACTCGAACCCTGGCGACCATGGTTGGTGGCGTCTGGCGACACCGGGCGGCTGAGATCAGCTGATCAGCTGACTTGTTTTTGCCACCGTCGCCACGGCCAACCAACCAGCGGCCCAATCGCCAGCGTCAGTCCTGGTACCAGCGCCGTACGCACCAGAAAGGTGTCGATGAGCACACGTAGGCCCATGGCGGCGACCACAGGCCTTTGCGGTGCCGTCTTTGAGACCGTCACGCAGTGCTTCGGCGAGTATCTGCGTCGTGATTCAGGACAGCGACGCTGGGGGGAAATGACGAACGTGCCGCGATAGGATCGCGGTGTGGCCACCTTCACGCTCATCCTGGTCGTCGCTGCCCTCGCCGGCGTGCTAGGCAGCATGCTCGGGATTGGCGGTGGACTATTGATCGTCCCCTTTCTTACGCTCGCTCTCGGCGTGCCGATGAAAGTGGCTATTGGTGCCAGCCTGATCGGCGTCATCGCCACGAGTTCGGCGGCGCAGGTTGTTTACGTCACCCGTGGCCTCAGTCACACACGGCTCGGTATTACGCTCGAGATGGCGACCACGCTGGGAGCTTTGGCCGGCGGCATCACTGCCGTGCTCATGAATGCTCGTGTTCTGCAAACCCTGTTTGCGCTGATGCTCCTGTACGCGACCTGGAGCATGAGCCGGCGGCCGGCCGGCGCTGCGGCGCCGGCCCCTACCGGCCGGCTGGACACGGTCTACAATGCCCCGGGCGTCAGTCCCGTGACCTATGGCGTGCGTCGTCTGCCACTCGGCATGGTGGCAAGTTTTTTCGCCGGTAACGTCAGTGGCTTGCTGGGCGTGGGTGGCGGCGTCATCAAGGTGCCGGTGATGACGCAGGTCATGGGCGTGCCGATGAAGGCGGCGTTTGCGACCAGCAATTTCATGCTCGGAGTCACCGCGGCGACCAGCGCAGCTCTCTACTTCGGCCGCGGCTTCGTCGAGCCGTACACTGCCGTGCCGGTGGCACTGGGCGTACTCGTTGGCGCCCAAGTGGGACCGCGCTTGGCGACGCGTATGCAGGCCCGCAGCCTGCGGATTCTCTTCCAGGTGCTGCTCGTGGTTTTCGCGGTCCAGATGGTCGGCAAGGCGCTGGCGCTGTGAGCGGGGACCGCAGCGCGCCGGTCCGCGCCCGGCTGGTTAATGAGACCGTGCAGCGGGTGCTCATCGTCGGCCTCGCTGCGGCGACGATTGCCCTGCTTGCCGGCTTAGGTGTGGATCTGGCTGCCCATCAGGGCCTGCCTCGTCATGTGCTCAAGGCCGGGCCGGCGCTGCGGCGCGCCGCCGGCCTGCACGGCGACGCTCTGCTCACCCTTGGCCTTCTGGCCCTGATCCTGACGCCGTTCCTGCGCGTTGCCGGCATGATGGTCGTCTTTGCCTGGGAGCGCGATTGGCGCTATACGCTGGTCGCGCTCTTCGTCCTGGCGGTCATGATTGGCAGCCTCTTCCTCGGCGGCGGCTGAGGCGGCTAACCTCAGCCGCGGACCGCCCCAGCCGCCACGTCGAGCCGCCTCGATCCGCCGCCACGACGGCGATCGTCATTCTGTCCTGCGGGTATACTCGTAGCGTTTACACCGGTGTCTTGCCGCCGATGACGAACCGCTTTGCCGCCTTGGTGGCGTTCAAGGCGAACACCTAACGGCAACTGAAATGGAGTCCGTCAATGACAGCCGTGATCGCTCTCAGCAATGCTTCGCTTACCCTGCTCATTATTCTCGTCATCATTGTTGTGGCCCTTGTCGCTCTGGTAGCGAGTGCCATCCGCATCGTCCGGCCGACCCACCGTGGCCTGGTCGAGCGCCTGGGCAAGTACAACCGCTACGCCGGTCCCGGTTTTCATCTTATCCTGCCGCTTGTCGAGCGCATGTATAAGGTCGACATCCGCGAGATGCTGGTGGCGGCTCAGCCGCAGACGATCATCACGAACGACAACCTGAACGCCGTCGTTGACGCCCAGGTGTACTTGAAGGTCAAGGCCGACGAGGAGAACGTCAAGGCCAGCCAGTACAACGTCACCAACTACGAAAACCAGGTCGTCAATCTGGCTCGTACGACGTTGCGTAACATCATCGGCACGCTTTCTCTGAAGTCGGCCAACTCGGAGCGCGGCAAGATCAACGACGAACTGCGCACGACGCTCAAGACTGAGACTGCCAGCTGGGGTATCGAGATCCTGCGCACCGAACTGAAAGAGATTGACCCGCCGACCGACGTGCAGGAGACGATGAACAAGGTCGTCAAGGCCGAAAACGAAAAGATCGCCGCCGTCGACTTTGCGACCGCAGTCGAGACGCAGGCCGATGGTCAGCGGCGGGCCGAGATCAAGAAGGCCGAAGGCATCAAGCAGGCCAAGATCCTCGCCGCCGAGGGCGAAGCGCAGGCGATCCAGCTGGTCAACGAGGCGGCCGACAAGTACTTCATTGGCAATGCGCAGATTCTGCGTAAGCTCGAAGCAGTGGAGACATCGCTACGGGCCAATACCAAGGTGGTTTTGCCGCCGAACGGTGAACTTGTCAACGTCATTGGTGATCTGGCCGGTGTTGTGCCCGTGGTTGCCAAGACAGTGCCGACGACAACGCCGGTGCGCAAGTAGCCAAGGGGGATAGATTGCCGGCCGGCCCGGTGCCGGCCGGCCGGCCGATCCCTTGAGCGTTGTCAGAAGAGTCGCGATGCTGCCGCTGACGGCGATCCCGGAAGACCGGCGTCAAGTGCAGGGCCGATGCAAAGTTGCTGACGACGGCGCCGGACTTTTGCGCGAGTTCGGCAAGGGGAATGGTCTCGGCAGCGTGATGCGGTCGCTGCTGCTCCGGAGCAGCTGTCCGGAGTAGCGAGAAAGGAGTGACGATGCGCGGCTGCCCAGGTGGCGATACGAGTAACTGGAAGCCTGATGACATTTACGATGTGCCCTGCCCGCAGTGCGGTCATCCGGTCGAGTTCTTCAAGGATGACCGTCGCCGGCGTTGCCCCAACTGTCAGCGGCTGATTCCGAATCCGAAGCTGGATCTCGGCTGCGCTGCGTGGTGTGCCGCCGCCGCCGATTGCGCTATTCTGCGCGGCGAGGCGCAGACGCACGAGTAATTACTGCTGTTAATACTCGCGCCTGCGGCGCAGATCACTGGCTTGCGCCTACGGCGTTCCTCTCTCTGTTCACTCCTGCGATCTGTTGAAACCGATCGTACGGTCAGAGTCGCTGGAGTGCGGCGATGAACTCTGATGGCTGTACGGGCAGACGGCGACGCAGATACCGCAGAGTTCGCCGAATTCGCTCAGATCGCGCCTGAATCGCTGGCAAGCGGCGGCGTCGAATACGTCATCGCGCGTCATGCCGGCCTGCCAGGTGATGTTGCGACCGCTGCCAGCGGGGCAATGGTCGACGCACAAGCGACAGTTGCCGCAGTAGCCGGTCGTGACCGGCGTGCCCGGGGTCAGTAGCAGATCAGTAAAGACCGTCGCCAGGCGGACGGCCGGTCCGAGGTCAGGCGAGACGAAGAGACCCGTCTTGCCGATCCAGCCGAGGCCGGCCAGAGTGGCGACGATCTCGTGGGCAAAGTCAGGGCGGCCACGGTCGGATGTGGCAGGAACGCAGTGGGCCGCGTGACCATGGCCCTGGAGCTGCGCGACGAGCACGGCCGCAGCGGCGTCGAGGGCGTTGTCGAGTCGCAGGTACTCCTGCACATACGCGCTGGTTGAACCTGTTTCCACACTCAGAAGTGACCACGGCGCAAAACGCATGATCAGCGAGATTGCTCTCGGTAATGGTGGCGCTTCGCCGAAATGGGGCATGTTCGCGGCTACGCCCCAAGCGTCGATGCCCGTGCCGGCGAGAATATGCCCCACGGTATTGCGATCGAGTCTGTCGGTGGTATTCATTGGCGCTCCCACGGGCGTGCATGCATCCCGGCCATCGCTGCTTCTCGATCGGCCAACAGGCATCGTGGCACGCTGTCGCTGGCGCTGACAATGGACTGCGACCAAGAGGTTGTGCCGAAGCTTTGGCCGTTCTGGCCATGACCCGCCGGGATGGTTGCGGTCAGTGTGGCCGTGCGGCCAGCGAGCGAGAGCGATGCTGGAAAATGCGGAGCCAGCGGAACCGCGAGCATCCTTTTCTGCCGTCAGGAGACGGTGAAGCGGCGCAACCGCAAGCTGTTGCTGACAACGGTCACACTCGACAAGCCCATGGCGGCAGCGGCGAAGATGGGGTTGAGCAGTAGGCCAAAGGCGGGGTAGAAGGCGCCGGCGGCCAGAGGGATCAAGGCGACATTGTAGGCGAAGGCCCAGAAAAGGTTCTGCTTGATAACCTGGATCGTGCGCCGCGAAAGGCTGATGGCGGTGGCCACGCCGTTGAGGTCGCCGCTGATGAGGGTCACGTCACTGGCCTCGATGGCGACGTCGGTGCCGGTGCCGATGGCAATGCCGATGTCGGCTTGCGCCAGCGCCGGAGCGTCGTTGATACCATCGCCGACCATGGCCACCCGTCGTCCGCCGGCCTGCAGCTCGCGCACCTGGGCAGATTTCTGTTCGGGCAGCACTTCGGCGATAACGCGATCAACGCCGACTTGGCTGGCGATCGTCGCCGCCGTGCGGCGATTGTCGCCGGTGAGCATGACAACCTCAATGCCTTGCTCGTGCAAGCGCGCGATGGCCGCGGCAGAGCCATCCTTGACGCGGTCGGCGACCGCGATGAGGCCGGCCGGCCGGCCGTCGATACTCACATACACTGGCGTCTTGCCGGCCGTGGTGAGCGCCTCGGCACGTTCGTCTATGGCAGCCACAAGGCGCTCGCTGCCGGCCACGATTTCGTGGCCCTCCACGAGCGCCTTGATGCCGTGCCCAGCGACAGCCTTGAAGTTCTCGGCCGCCGGCAGTTGCAGGCCGCGGTCCTCAGCGGCGTGCACAATCGCCGCACCCAGCGGGTGCTCAGAGCCACGCTCGGCGGCGGCAACCAGACGCAGCAGGTCGTCTTCGCTGCGCACACCGCTGCCGCCGTCGCCCACAGCGTCGCCACTGCCGACCGCGTCGCCAGCGCCCACGGCTACCAGACTTGCAGTGGCGAAAACGATCACATCGGTCACGCTCGGTCGGCCTTCCGTGATCGTGCCCGTCTTGTCCAGGACGACCGTCTGCAGCTTGTGTGCCGTCTCGAGCGATTCGCCGTCGCGGATCAGGATGCCATTCTCGGCTCCTTTGCCGGTGCCGACCATAATCGCTGTCGGTGTTGCCAGGCCAAGCGCGCAAGGGCAGGCGATGACCAGAACGGCGACGAAGTTGAGGAGCGCGTAGTTGAAAGCGGGCGCAGGACCGAAGATGAGCCAGACAAGGAATGTCAGACTGGCGATGCCGATGACGATCGGTACAAAGTAGCTCGCGATGACATCGGCCATGCGGGCGATCGGCGGCTTACTACCCTGCGCTTGTTCGACGAGCTGCACGATCTGGGCCAGAGCCGTCTCTGC
>JBKQWK010000275.1:0-9109 GCA_052139595.1 Thermoleophilia bacterium
GCCGAAAAGGCGAACACTGGTCGGCGAGCGGGATCTTCCGCGAGCTCGTACGGCGTCTCGAGGCGGCGGACTCGAAGACTGCAGTGGCCGGCGATAGCTGAGCAACGCAGATAACCGGACAAGCCCCCTTCGACCAGGGGCGCCGGTAGCAACCGTTCACAACTGCAGATCACGCTCGCATCTGGGCGCGAGCTTCTTGAAGCGCCTGCTCATATCGCGGTTTGCCGACTCCTGGCGGAGTCGAGAGGTCGAAGACAGCAAAACCTCGGCCCTCGTCCAGGGCCGATTCGACGACCATCTGAAGACAGAGCTGGGCCGTCGAAACGCGGGCTACTCTGCGCGCTATCGCCAGGTGCTTGCCAAACGTGTCGTCGATCACGACCAGGTCGGCGCGCAGATGCTCTGCCATCAGCACCGTAGTAACCTCGCCTGCGTGCTTGTACCCTGGAATCGTCGAGACATCCACCCCTCGGAACCTCGCCTCCTCAAGCCGAGCCTCGTCCTTCAGGCGATTGGCGTCACCTAGCATCGGCTCCGGAATCTGCCCAGTCTTCTTCGGCCACGGCGGTGTTTGAAGAACCGACAGGTCGCGGTGGATCCCATCCAGCGGGGCCACAGCCAGTTCGCGCCTCACTTCTCGCGTGATCCTTGCGATGCCCCCTAGATATGCCTTAAGGGCCGGAATCTCATGGGCGTCGCAGAAGCGGTAGAAGACGGATGTGTCGAGAAGCACCGACTTCGCGTCCCGCACCAAGTGCATCAGTAATCCGGCTCGTCAGCGGGTGGCGTGAGCCCCATGGCAGCAAACTCCTTCTCGAGTTCAGCCGCATCTTTGCCGACCAGCTCCGCTATCCGATCGACCGCGAGCAAGCCGTTCTCGTAGACCGCAGCTGCGTTGAGATACATCGCTCGAGGGACGCGCGAATAGGCATCGATTTCGGACAGTGAGTCGTGGTCATCGGGAAGCGCAAGTCGTCTCCTGAGCGCGGTGTGCTCTCCCTGATTGAGAGCCTCTGTAAGTCTCTGCTTGTCGCCTTGCCTGAGGAGCCCTGCGCTATCCAGTCGATAGAGAGCGGCTGAGGCGCTCACGTGGAAGTAGTGGGCGAGCTTGACGACGGTGCCCAGGTCCCTTGGGTCGGCCTCATGTACCTGCACCCAACTGAACACTGCCCGCGTCGGGGCGAGAAACGCAGCCGCAAAGTAGTTCGCCTGCACCTCCGCCGGAGAACTTGCTCCTACAGTGAGGTCGTCCACCGTGTCGAACGACCCTCGATGCCGAAGCACGTGGTGTCCGAACTCGTGGGCAAGAGTGAAGCGCCGCCTCACGAGCGACTCTTCAGAATTGACGAAGATAAAAGGGTGGTCTTGCTTTCGTCCATACGCTCCCGCGATACCGCCGGGCAGCCGCAGGATGGTCACAGGCACCCGACCAGCGTCTTCGATCAACATCAGGATGTCGGGAATCGGGCCGTCGCCTCCGACGCCCAAGGCCTCGCGGGCTGCCAACGCGGCACTCACGCCATCCCTCTCCAGTTGCGACGTCACTTCGCCGCAGTCTCTAGCAAGAGGTAGTTGTCGATGATCGTGAGGCACTGCTGGACTGCACCCGCGATTTGGTCGTTCGCGCAATCTGCGCGCAGCGCGAAGACCTCGTCGTTTTCGTAGAGGAGGTACTCCGAGCTAACACCGAAATAGTTCGCAACGGCGGCCAGCTCACTAAGGTCCAGGGATAGCCTACCCGAGATGATTCTGCTCAGAGCAGAGGGATCTAGGCCAACCACCCGGGCGAGATCGGCCTGTGGCCTTCCCGCGAGCAGTCGTTGAATCTCGCGACCGATTTCGGATTTGTTGCGAATAGACACAGCCGGCGCCCCCTACTAGCGTTCGCGTGAAGGTGATGATGTCATTTTGTCAAGGTTCTTCTGTATTTGACTATAGTCCTTTGTGGATAACGCATCGTCATTATGCGGCAGTTCTTAACAAATGAAAACGTTGGAGCAATGCCTGCCACATCACTGCCAGACATGTGCGGCCTCCGAAGATGCTGCACAGGGCGCCTTGCGCCGACGCGATGCCGACGAGCGCATCTGCGGGAAAGCTGGGCTGTTCCCGATCGTGCCATCAGGATCTCTTTTGCCACCAGTCGGCACCCAGGGCGCTGCCAGACAGGCCAAGCGCGATCCGTTGACGCAGGATGGCCACCGTCGCTTCGTCCGGCTTTAGCTCGGCAAACTCAAAAGTCGCCAGGCGGGGAGCGTCGCTCTCGCCGCGCCAGTCGGTGACCTGTTTGACCACCACGTTGTAGCTCTTGGCCGCCAGCTGGAGAGCAGCGAGCAAATCCTCTCCCTCCTCCTCCGGGAGCAAGGCACGAAACTCGGGCGGCACCACGCCAAGCCACGATCCAAGGAAGGAAACGCCGGCAACTGCGCTCGCTTCCTCGATAACCTGTAGGTAGGCGAGCAGCACGCCGGCGCTGGCGCGGGCCACGGCGAGCATTCTTGCCAGCAGCTCGGCGAGAGTGTGTCCGTTAGTGGCGGCGTAGTTCTTCTCGCGCTGCCGGACGTCGAGCACGTCTTCGAGCTGCGTAAGCCAGTAGCTTTCATAGCGTCCGTCTTTGTCGAGCTCACCGATCCCCTGCTCCATGATCACGGCCACGCCGCCGCTAGAGTCGTCACCCTCCTCTGAGGTCTTGAACTCAGCGATCCAGCGCCGCCACTCCGGCAGGTCGGCGCCGTAGAGCTGTTCGCCGGAGAAGTAGTAGTGCAAAAGCCGCTCTTCATCTTGCACTGCCACCTCGCCGCAGTAGGGGCTCACATCGTGGCCCTCGGTGAGGTCCCCCTGAGCGAACGAGGCTGCGAGACGTGCCCGGTAAGCGGCCTCGTATGCCTCGCTCTCGGCTCGTTCCGGTTCGGGGGCGGACAGCTCGCCCAGGTCTTCGCGGTGGAGCGCCTGGGCTCTTTGCGCCTCCGCTACCGTGAACAGGGAGGCGTCGTGGCCGAGTCGCAGCGGCGTCAGTCTGCCGGCCGTGATGAGCTTGGCGAGCTCGCGCTCTGCCGCCGCCGCGGCGTCTGTCCACTGTGCCTCGGTCGCCTCGGCGGCCTTTGCAGGTCCGCCCAGGAGCTCGCTACTGCGCGCCTCCATGACCTCTGCCAAGCTGTAGAGGCGTGCCGCTAGGCGCACCCGCTGGCGACTCTTGCGAGCGCGATACTCGGACTCGGAAACGATCAGCGGCAGGTTGTGCATGAGCCAGCGGACACGGGCTGCTGTCTGGTAGCGTTCGAGTTCGCCCGCCAGTTCGCGCAGGAAACGCTCGCTCTGCAGGCTGGCAATCTGCGCCTCGCAGAGCATCACCCGGGCAGCGCGATAGAGGCCCATCAGGTGCTCATAGTCGTCGCCATCGGCCGTATTGTGCAGGCAGGCCCTGAGAGCCTCGATATCTTTATCCGAGAGAAAGCCGTCGCGGCCACGCTCCAGCTCGAGAATCTGCTCTAGCACCAGGCGCCCGGCCTCCTTGCCGGAGAGGTTCTTAGCGAGCAGTCGCGTGACGTCGGCCTTGCGCACCATGCTCTACGACCTCCGCGAGTCGAGAGCGGCTTCGATACGATCAAGCTTCTCCTCAAGTGTGGTCTGCTCGGCAGCCTTGAGCATGCCCTGCAGGAGGGAGAGTTCGGCATGGGCCTGCTCGGCGTCGAGGCGGCCAGCGCGATAGCGCTGCAGGGTCTCGTCCAGGGCGCTCGCTATCTCCTTGGCGCTCAGGTTCTCCCGCCCGCTGATCGTTGCCGGCGCATCTGCGTCGCTCTCAGGTCGCGGCTTGCGATCGAGGCCGAGGAGTTCGCTGCGCCGCTTGGAGATCTGGATCGCCACCCGAGCCGCCTTTTCGTCACCGCTGCGGGCCCGCGTCCATAACCCCATGAGCAGGCGGTCGAGACGAGCAACCTCTAGGCGGCGTAACTTCTCGGCCTTCTCGTTCGTCTCGGCAGTCTGCCGGGCGAGGGCACGATCGACGGCCTTGAAGGCCCCACCCGGGGTCATCTCGAGCTTCTCCGCGATCTGTACGTAGGAAGCGCCGCCGAGGCGCAGCTCGAGGCCCTGCTGCTCGCGCTGGCGGGCCAGAAGCTGCTTCGCGGAGCTGTGGCTCACGGGGCAGTTCTCTCAGGTGCATTTCCTGGCGATGCACTTCCCAAAGTGCGCGCGGCGGCGAGCTCGGCAAAGCTACGGCCGTCGCCGTCGAGAATCGCCTCTTGACCGGCGAAACGTTGCCAGCGCAGCACAGCGACGTCGACGAAGACCGGCGACAGCTCCAGGGCGTAGCAGCGCCGCTTGGTCTGCTCGGCGGCCACGATCGCCGTTCCTGAGCCCGAGAAGGGCTCGTAGATCAGTTCGCCTGGCTTGGTGTGCCATTCGATCGGGCGGCGGATGAGTTCGACTGGTTTGATCGTCGGATGCGTGCCGGCGACACCTTCCTCGATGCTCTCCTTGCCGTCAACATCCCACACAGCACGTTCATTAGCCGGCGGCTTGGCCACAGGCAGATTGCCCTGGATCCAGCCGGCCAGGCAAGGCTCGTAGTCGTACATGAACCAGGTGCGGCCCAGCACCGGACGAGTCTTGCGCCAGATCACGACTTGATGCGGCAGGAGGCCGTTGGCACGCCAAGCCTCAAAGACAACGTCGGCGCGCATCATGCCAAACCACTGGTAGAGCGCCGGGCGATCAGTGAGTGCCGCGGCCAACGCGGCGGCGAGGAAGTCTGAGTAAAACTGCACGGAGCTGTCGTGATCGACGTACGTGTCCCAGGTCTTCTCGTACTCCTCCGCCGGCCTGTTTGATCCGTCTGCTCGTTTGCCACCGTTGGCCCAGGTCTGCGGGTGGTTGCCGCCATCGTAGTCAACGAGATAGGGCGGATCGGTGGCCATCAGCGTGGCGCGCTCGCCGGCCATCAGGCGGCGCACATCCTCGGCCTTCGTCGAGTCTCCGCAAAGCAGACGGTGATCGCCCAGCAGCCAGAGGTCGCCGCGGCGCGACACTGGCGATTCTGGTGGCTCGGGGGCCTCATCGGGGTCGACTGGGCCACTGCTCGCAAGCATCCCCGCCAGCAGCTGATCGAGCTCGGCGCGATCGAAGATGCCGGAGAGATCGACGCCGCCCTGCAGGTCGGCGAGCAGCTGGTCGCTGTCCCACTCGAGGCCAAGTTCGCTGGAACGGTTGTCGAGGTAGGCGAGGCGGCGCGCCGTGTTGCCCTCGGTGAGTGAGAGATCGCTGCGTTTGACCACGACCAGCTCGCTGCCGTCGGTCTCTATGACGCGTACCGGCAGGCCGAGGCGATTGGCGGCCGCCAGGGTCTTGTTGCCGGCGATGATCGTGCCGTCGCGGTCAGCCAGAACGGACCGTCCGGCGCCGCACTCCTGCAGACTGGTTTCGACCAAGGCGCGGCCGCGATCGGTGCCGCGGTTGGCGTTGGCGGGATCGAGCTTGAACTCGTTCAGCGACTGCGAGTGGTTGCTGGAGGTACTCACGAGAGGGTCCTTTTCTCGGAGATGACTGGCGAGGGTATGCGGAAGATGACGTTGGCGAGGTTGCCACCGCGCACCGCAATGGCGCGTTCGTACTGACGGCGGATGGTGCGCGAGCGGCAGACGATGAGGACGCGTTCGCTCTTCGAGGTCTCGGCCACCAGCGCGAAGCTCGTCTGGCGCTGGGAGGGGATCTGCCCGCTCATGGCCGTGCCTCACTATTCTTCAGATCCCATCTGTCTGATGAATAGCTCTTCACCCGACGCCTTCCACGGCGGCAACAGGCCAGACAGCCCCGCGCTTCCTGCGCGGGGTCCGGCCGCTGCCGGGGGTCGAGTGGGCGTCCATTTTTCAGACCTGTTTCTCTAGGATGATAAATAGACTCCTGGCGTTCACTGCTCATCGAGATCGCATCCTTCCTGGCATGCGGCGGTCAGCCGCCAGTAGCCGATGGCCTTCTTGCTTTTCGACTGAGCCGCATGACCCGCTTGCGCTTGAGCACCAATCTCTTCCTGGCGAACAAGCTCCTCGAGGATACGGGTGAGTGTGCTTTCCGAACCCGGACAGCCCGCGGCGAGCTCCTTGACCGTCCAGGCATCCTCCTTGCGCGCTGGCAGCACGCCAAGAACGTGCTCTTTCGCTCGTTGCAGGACGACGTCGCCTCGACTGCCGACGAGATCGAAGTGGCCGGAGGCGTTCAGCTCGATAATCAGCTTGCCGGTCATGCCCGCCAGCCGGCTCACGCCTTCGAGTTCACGCTGCCGCAGCGTGAACTCACCTTGGCCCGCCTTGCGCTGCAGGTGCAGGATGCAATCGGCCTCGCCAGTGGCCGATGAGGAGCCACGACCCGATTCGCCAAGGACGCCGCCGCCCTTGCGGTCGTGGCGCAAAAAGAGCACGGCAATGTTCTCACTAGCGATGAGGCGCAACGGTAAAACGGCAGCCGCCATCGCCACCGCGTCGTTTTCGTCGCTAACGCCCGCCCAACGCGCCAGGGTATCGACGACAAGCAGACCGATGCCGTTGGTGATGCAGTACTGACGCAACGCCTCGCAGAGCTCGCCCCAGTCGCTTGGGCCTTTGGCCTGAGCCTCAATCAGCGACATCCACGAGAGACCGCTGTCCGGCTCGTCGAGCAACTGCGCCTCGGCAAGTGCCTGATGCCACGTGATCAGCCACTCTTCGGTCAGATAGAGCACTTTGACCTTGCTGGTCGGCGCCGCCAGGAAGGGCAAACCGTGGAGAACCGACCAGATGGCATCGAGGGTCAGGCGGGTCTTGCCATGCTTGGGGTAGGCGTCCAACTCGGCCACTGTGCCGCGAGCAAGCCCCAGGGGCAGAGCAACGATGTACTGCGGCTTGGGGATGTTCATCTGCAGGAGTTCGGCCACCGAGTAGATGGGCAGCAAGGTCGTAGCGTTGGCAGCCTCGACCCTGACGAACTCAGCCAGCGTGTGCCCGGCGGCCAGATGATCACTAGCATCCTTACCAGCGGCGGCGTGCACGACGCTCACAGACGCAGCGACAAGGTGCAGAGAGGTTGCGATTTGGGCGGCATGCTTGCGCCCCGGCTCATCGTTGTCGGCAACGATGATTACCTGAGCGTGGGCGAAGTAAGTGTTGTACTCTGCCCGCCACTTACCGGCACCACCGGCATTGCAGGTTGCGACTGCGCCAGCCCGTTCGAGGGCCACGACATCCTTCTCGCCCTCACAGATGTAGATCGGCTGGTTGCTCTTCACAGCCGCGATGAGCGCCGGCAGGTGATAGAGGACACGGCGGGCGCCGTTGAGGTTCCACTGCCAGCCGCCAACGCCATCTGGGCGCCGTTGGCGAAAGGTCTTCGGTTCGTATCGGCAGACTTCGTACAGCAGCTTGTTGTCGTCGTCCACGTAGCGGTAGGTGGCGACGAGTTCGCCGAGTCTGCCGTTGCCGGTAGCACTGCTGCCGTTACCGGCAGCGAGGTCCGCAAGCGAGAGACCGACGGCGGCGACAACAGCCTCTGTCGTACAGCCGGCATGACAGTGGACAAGAATGCGGCCATCGTCACCTTCGCTAATCGACAGGCTGGGAGTGCGGTCCTCATGAGCCGGGCAACGGGCGAGGTAACCGACACCAGACCGCTTGACGCCGTCAAACTTACTGAGCAGCCGATCAAGCTGCGGCGTGTGGCTGAGTTCAGTCATCGCTTAACCTCGACCGTGACCAGCCTCGCGAGAGAGCTGGTCGGTACGCTGCCGGCTCGAGCGCTACTGCCGCCTCAGGGCAGAGGTGTACGAAGTCGGGTCGCTGTCCGCTGAGGGCCAGCCGACAAAGGTAATCAGGCAGAAGGTCTGTCGTCATCATCGAGCACGCCCATTGCACGCAAAAAATTCTGTGTCGGTATGCGGATCGAATGTCCCCATCGGCAGGACACCACACCGCCGCTGGCGAGAGCGCGGTAGAAAGCGCCACGCGAAAGTCGTGTCCACGGATATGCCTCGGTGGGAGTCAGACTGGGCGGCATGCGGCGCAGTTCGTCGGCGGTCACGCGCCCTCGCGGTCGCAGCAGGTCGCGTAGCTCACAGTCACTTGCCATACTCGCTGGCCTCCTTTTCAGGCTGGCTGAGTCATTGCCGTTGCGGGCGATCCCCGACGCCCCTCATCAGTTGCAATGGTACGCGCCGGTGGTTATTATGTCCACATCGTTACTCGAATTTAGACTGTGGACATCGATGAGGAAATTGAGGCTTAGATGAGTGCAGTACCGCAAGCATCGGCGCGCGCAGAACAGCTGCACGGTCCACTCTGGCCACGCTTTGACGCCTATGTCCTCGAAGCCGGCCTGATCAAGCCGGCTCCTGGCGCGAAGATCGAGTGGTATGACCCCTGGGCTGAGGATGTGCAGCGCAAGGCGCAGGCCGAGGAAGATCGCGCCTATAAGTCGCTCGACCGACTTGTGCAGCAGATCTTCGCTAAACACGTCGTGACCAACGCTAGAACAAAGGGTGTCAGCGCCGCCGTGGCCGGTCGTCAAGTGGATCCTTTGGCAGCGCCCGGTCTGACTGCCCTCGGGCGTAAAGAGGAGAAGCAGCTTCTCGCTTGGTGTCGACACAACGGCCTGCTCGGGCTTTTGCACCACCAGATTGTGCAAGTGATGCTTCCCCCCGTGTGGCGTGACATGCGCCCGGAAGATGGCTCGCTGGGCAAGCTTTTCGGTCCCAAGCCGATTCGTGCCATGCAGCCGGTCCTCCAGCATGGGGCCCTCGGCTGGACAACACAGTGGCGCTGGTGCGAAACGCGGACAAACGACGATACGCTCATCGGCTTGCCGGTAGCGCGCAAAGCTTGGGGCAACGATGTGGTCGCCCCCGAAGCCACCTACCGACTCATCGACGGTCCCCACTACGAAACCGAACCGTTGCCGGGACGCTGGCAACGTTACTTTCCTGGTCGGACAGTCGAGGAGACAGCAGCGAGATTAGGAGAGGAAGATGTGTGGCGCTCCTACTGCGAGCCGCTCGATGATTTTGTGACGACGGTCCGCCTCGCGACGTACTGGTTGAGCATGCTGCAACAGGTGCGCACCATGGCTGCACAAGACGGCAACTTTGCGG
>JBKQWK010000276.1:0-4071 GCA_052139595.1 Thermoleophilia bacterium
CGAAATGAAGCATGGCCCGATTGCTCTGCTCGATAAGGGGTCACCGGTAGTCGTGGTCGCCGACGACAGCCCCGTTTTTGGCAAACTGGTGAGCAACATCGAAGAGGTGCGCGCTCGCGGCGCCGACGTGATTGCCGTGGCTACAAAAGGCAATCCTACGATCGCCGAGCTGGCCAGCGAGGTGCTCTGGATACCACTCTGCGATCCTCTTCTGTCGCCGATCCTGGCCGTCGTGCCTTTGCAACTGCTCGCCTACGATATCGCCCAGACCATGGGACTCAACGTTGACCAACCGCGCAATCTGGCCAAGACCGTGACTGTCGAGTAGCTGTCGGTGACTGAGACAGTGGCCGGAGGAGCGGGGGAGATCGTTTACGGCGTCGGCATCGATGTGATTGGCGAGCGCCGTGTGCGCATGCTTCTGACGCGCCAGCCGCGCGCGTATGAGCGTCTCTTCAGCGCTCAAGAACGGTGCTACTGTGACGGCTTCAGCAACCCGTACTCGCATTACGCTGCCCGTTTTGCCGCCAAAGAAGCGGTGGGAAAAGCCCTGGGCATCGGCATCCTGGGGTTCGTCTGGCGCGAGATTGAGGTCGTTTCGGGAGGCAAGCCGCAGGTCGCGCTGCACGGGCATGTGGCGGCGATCGCCTGGCAGGCAGGCGTTAGCCGCATCGAACTCTCGCTCAGTCATACTGGCGGACAGGCGTATGCTGTGGCGGTGGCCGTTAGTGGTGGTGTCACCGTCACCAACGGCGTTTCTGTAACCACCGGCTCACCCAAGGAGGAGAACCGTGATTGACGCACTACTGATGGGGCTCTATGGAGCCGAGACGATGCGTGCCATGGACACGTCTGCCATCGACGGTTTAGGTATCCCTGGCGGGCACTTGATGGAGCGCGCCGGTTTGGCCGTCGCCGACCAGATTCGCGAACGCTACGACCCCGACGCAGTGGTCGTCTATGCGGGTAAAGGCAACAACGGCGGCGACGGTTTCGTCGTCGCTCGCGAGCTGTTCAACGACGGCCGTCAGGTGACGGTGTATGCCGTTGACGGCCGTGTCGCCTACAAGGGCGATGCTCTGCTTAACCTGCGCATTGCCGAGGCGCTGGGCATTGACATTCGTGACGGCGTTGGCGACGACCGCGAACTCTACGTCGACGATGTCGACGAGGATGAGAGCCTTGATGCTGGTGCGCTGAGCATTGACGAAGCCGACGTGGTCGTCGACGCAATCTTCGGCACAGGCTTCAGCGGCGCTGCCGAAGGCAGTGCTGCTCGCGCCATCGATCTCATCAACGAGGCGCCGGGCATCGTCGTGAGCATCGATATTGCCAGCGGCGTCAGTGCCAGTACCGGCGCCATCAGCGGGCCGGCGGTCTATGCCGACCTCACCGTCACCATGCACGCCGCCAAAGTCGGCCACTTTGTCACTCCCGGCGGCGCTTTCAGCGGCGAGGTCGTGGTCGTGCCGATCGGCATTCCGCCGGTCTGTGAGAGCGACCCCGACGTGTGGCTGCTGACGGCGGACGGCGTGCAGCCGCTCTTGCAGCTGAAGGGTGTTCTCGACCACAAGCGCTCAGTGGGCACGGTCCTGGTCATTGGCGGCGCCCGAGGCATGACCGGCGCCGCTTTCCTGGCGGCCATGGCTGCCCTGCGCAGCGGCGCCGGTCTCGTGCACGCCGCCCAGCCGGCCGGCTCGGTTGGCGTGTCGCCGTTCGTCGAGGTGATTACCATCCCGGTGCCCGGTGACGATCACCTCGGCAACGAAAGCCTGGCTTCTCTGCGCGCACAACTGCACGAGCTGAAGGCAGTTGTACTGGGTCCCGGACTGGGGCGCGCCGACGACACCGTCGTTCTGGTGCGTGAACTGATCAGGGAACCCGTGCCGATGCTCATCGACGCCGACGGTCTGTATGCGCTTGGCGACCGCCCGGAGCTGCTGGCCGAGCGCTCAGCGCCGACGATCATCACGCCACATGAGGGCGAGCTGGCGCGCCTCATGGGCTGTTCGGCTAGCGAGGTGGCTGGCCGGCGCCTGGAGTTCGCGCGCAAAGCTGCCGCACGCAGCAACGCTACCGTCCTGCTCAAGGGTGCCGGCAGCATTGTTGCCGACCCGGCCGGCGCCACCTACGTCATCCCGACCGGTAATCCCGGGCTAGCCACACCGGGAAGCGGTGATGTGCTCAGCGGAGTCATCGCCAGCCAGCTCGCCAAGGGCCTGACTGCCACGGATGCGGCCTGTCTGGGTGGCTTTCTGCACGGATCAGCTGGCGATCTCGCCGCGGCAGTCGTTGGCACTGAGGGTATGGTTGCCGGTGATCTGCTCGATTTTCTGCCGGCGGCGGTGGAAAAGTTGAAGTCTGGTGGCGAGGAAGAGGCAGCGGATGAGGGGCACGAGCATGCGCACCACTGAGGTAAGGAGCAGCCGATGAGCGACAGTACAGACGTAAAGGGCAGCCGATGAGCGGCAGCGTGAGCACGGACGCCGGTGGCGAGCCGCGGATCGCCGACATCATGACGGCCGACCCGGTCACAATTCATCCGCAGGCGACTGTTCAAGACCTGGCTAATCTGCTGCGCGCCCGGCACGTGAGCGGCGTGCCTGTTGTCGACGACGCCCGGCATGTCGTTGGCGTGGTGACCGATGGCGACCTGGTGGCTCAGGACGCCGACCTGCGTTTTCCTCACTACTTCGAGTTGCTGGACAGCCTCATCTACCTGGAAAGCATGAAGAAGTTCGAGGAGCGGCTGCGGAAGGCCGTCGGTGCTACGGTAGCTGAAATCATGAGCGATCGCGTTTTCAGTGTTCACAAGGACGATGCCATGAGTGCCGCCGCGACGCTCATGAACAAGCACAAGATCAACCTTGTGCCGGTTGTCGACGACGAAGACGTGCTGGTTGGCGTCGTGACGCGCCACGATGTGATCGCCGGGCTGGGCTACTGATGCTCGCCGGTCGCGAGCGGGCACTGGCAGTCGTCGACCTGGACGCGATCAGTGGTAATGTGTCGCGGCTCAAGGCGCGTCTACCGGTTGCCACACGTCTCTGCGCCGTCGTCAAAGCGAACGGCTACGGCCACGGCGCCGTGCCGGCGGCGATGGCGGCGCTGCGCGGCGGCGCCAGCTGGCTCGGTGTGGCCACAGTTGTTGAGGCGGAGGAGCTGCGCGGCGCCGGCTTCACCGTGCCGGTACTCATCTTCGGACCGCTGACTGGCGCTGAATTGGCACGTGCCGTGGCCGTTGACGCCGACGTGGTTGTCTGGTCGATGCCGTTTCTGGAGGCGGCACGCATGTTGGGGGCGCGCATTCACGTAAAATTCAACTCCGGCATGGGTCGGCTCGGCGTTGATGCGGCGACCGCGCTGGTGCTCGCGGCGAGTGTAGCGGCACCCGCTCGCCTCATCGGTCTGATGAGCCATTTTGCCACTGCCGACGAGGATGATACGACGTTTTTCGAAGCGCAGCTTGACCGTTTCGTGGCTCTTGAGGGTCGGCTGAAAAAACGCTATCCCGATTTGCTCGCACATACCGCCAACAGCGCGGCTACCGTGCGTCAGCCGCGCGCCCATCGCGACATGGTGCGTATAGGAATCGCCATCTACGGCTTGTCGCCGTTCAATAGTGATCCCGACAGCGACAGGCTGCAACCGGCACTACGCTGGAGTTCGTATGTCGCTGGCATTCGCGAGGTGAATGCCGGTGACTCGGTCGGCTACGGGCGACGCTTTATAGCCACCGAGCCGGCGCGGCTGGCGATTGTGCCGATCGGTTATGCCGATGGCGTTTCTCGCGCGCTCACCAATCGCGGCGATGTGCTCATCGCCGGTCGCCGCTGTCGCATCAGCGGCACGATCAGCATGGATCAGCTCACGGTTCTGCTGCCCCCCGGTCATGGCCAGCCCGGCGACGAAGTCGTCTTTATCGGTCGCTCCGGCAGCGAACGCCTGTTGTGCGAGGAGATGGCGCATCTTCTTGAGACGATCAACTATGAGGTCGTCTGCGACGTGAGTGCACGAACGGTGCGGCGGTACGTAGGCGCCGCGGCGCCGGCCGGCGCCGGCCTTACGGCG
>JBKQWK010000277.1:0-2500 GCA_052139595.1 Thermoleophilia bacterium
GCTGCCTGCGTGGGCGTCCAGGCGCCGAGGTGAATGAGGTGTCAGTGATCATCGGCGTCGCGAGCGACGATGAGGTAGCGGGTGTGATCTTTCCGTGCCGTCATTGGCCGTTCTCGGCATCGGCGAGGACCTCTTGACAGGAGAAGAGAGCGGCAGCAAGCGACTTCTCGTCGGGATCGTCGCCGTCAAAGTCCATCGTGTTCTGCACCCAGGTGAGAAAGTCCGCGATTATGCGCACGGCGCTCGGGTTCAAGTCGTCGTAGTCGTAGGAAACGATGGCGTCGAGCTGCTGCTGCACCGCGTCACCCAAGTCCTGGTATTTCTTGGCGAAGGTGATCAGGTCGGAAAGCTGCAGTTGCATGGGGTGCCTCCCTGGCCTCGTTTGTCGCTGACGACAGATCCATCACTCGCAGGCCAGGGCAAGTCAACAGTGCCATCCGACGCTGCTACAGGCGGGCAGAAAGCGCCCTAAAAGGCGCTCCCCGGACGTGGGCGACTAAGCAGGCCAGCACGCCCCCGGTGGGACGAATTCGGCGAGATACGTCGTCTCTGACGGCGCTGCGGCGCTGGCTGGCAAGCGCACCTGACTCACAGACCTGTGCGGCCTCCGAAGGTGCTGCACAGGGGCTCGCGGCCGACGCCGTGCCGACCAGCCGTCCTGGCTCTCAGTGCCGAAGACAGACGCGAGCGCGCTCACGACTTCTCCTTCCACCAGTCGTCTCCCAGGCCGGTGCGCCCAAGTCCGTGGGCGATGCGGATGTGCAAGACGCTGACGGTGGACTCGTCGAGGGCAAGCTCGTCAAGCTCGATCGACGGCAGCACCGGACAGCCGCAGATCTCGTGCCAGCCGGCCACGGCCTGTGCCGTGTTGTTGTAGAGGACAGCCGACCGGCGCAGTTCTGCCACAGGATCTTCGCTTTCGTGCGGCGTCAGCAAGACGTCGAGCTCGCGCGGCACGCGCGCCCAGCAGGTGGGGACCGCGACCCCAAGGACCGCACTGGCCTGCTCGATCACCTGGACGTAGGCGAGCAGCACCGCGGCGCTCCTGCACGCGGCTTCGTGCATGAGGCCAAGCAGCTCGGTACGTGAGTGGCCGCCGCGCGCCACGTTAGCCTCCTCGAGCCAGCGCAGCTGCATGACGTCGCCAAGCCGCCCGAGCCAGTAGGCGGGGTTTGCCTCGCTGGTCTCTGCCCGTTCGCCGCTGCCGCCATCGCTTGCCAGCGATATGGCAAGCCCGCAGCCCTGAGCAAGATCGGCGACACGCGCCGAGACCCAGGAGCGTTCCAGCTCACAGCGCAGGTCAGAGAGGATGCGTTCGGTCTGCAGGCTGACCACCTGCGCCTCGCAGAGCATGAGGGGCAGAGCCTCGTAGAGGGCAATCAGGCGCTCATAGTCGGCGCCGTCTGCGGGCGTGCGCAGAGCGACCGCAAGCGCCCTGATGTCCTTCTCTGAAAGAACGCCCTGCCCACCACGGTCGAGGGCGGCAAGCTCCTGCACTGCCAGGCGCCCGGCCTCCCTGCCCGAGAGACCCTTGGCGATGAGGTGGGTGATGTCCGTTGTGCGCACCATCGTTACGACCTGCGCTCGTCAAGTGCGGCGGCGAGACGATCGAGCTTTTCTTCCAGGGTGGTCTGCTCGGCAGCCTTGAGCAGACCCTCAAGGAGGAAGAGCTCGGCATGGGCCTGCTCCGCGTCGAGGCGACCGGCACGGTAACGGTTGAGGAGTTCGTCCATCGCCGTTGCGATCTCCTTGCTGGTCAGGTTCTCGCGCCCGCTGATCGCTACGGTCGCATCTGCGTCTTCGCTCTCCGGGCGCGGCTTGCGATCGAGGCCAAGCAGTTCGCTACGGCGCTTGGAGATCTGGATCGCCACCCGCGCCGCCTTTTCGTCACCGCTGCGGGCCCGCGGCCATAACCCCATGAGCAGGCGGTCGAGACGGCTAACCTCGAAGCGGCGTAACTTCTCGGCTTTCTCGTTCGTCTCGGCAGTCTGCCGGGCGAGGGCGCGCTCGACCGCCTTGAAGGTGCCCCCAGCTGTCATGCCCAGCGCCTCGCCGATCTGGGCGTAGCTCGCGCCACTGAGGCGCAGCTCCAGGGCTTGCTCTTCGTGCTGGCGGGCCTTGAGAAACCGGGCGGCGGTGCGGCTCACGGTACATTTCCTGGCGATGCGTTTCCTGGTAGGCGGGCAGCGGCGATCTCGGCAAACGTGCGCCCATCGCCCTCTAGCGCTGCCTCCCGACCGCTGAAGTTCTGCCAGCGGATAACGGCCACGTCGACGAACGGCGGCGAGAGTTCGAGGGCGGAGCAGCGCCGCTTCGTCTGCTCGGCGGCCACGATCGCCGTCCCCGAGCCACTGAAGGGCTCGTAGATGAGCTCGCCAGGGTGAGTGTGGTAGGTGATCGGGCGGCGAATCAGCTCGACCGGCTTCATCGTCGGATGGATACTACCGGGGTTATCCTCGATCGTGCTTTCGACCTCCCAGACGGCGGTGGCGTTGGCCGG
>JBKQWK010000278.1:0-3729 GCA_052139595.1 Thermoleophilia bacterium
TCTGTTCAAGCTCGTCATCTCGCCGATGTGGGGTGGCGACTTCAGTGGCTACACGTCGTATTCGTCGTCCGACGCGACGCCACTGTACATCATGCTCGTGGCCGCCTACGCGCGCCACGACGCGACCATTCTGGCGATGACCGTGCGCGACAAGGACGGTCAGCCGCGTACCATCCGCGAAGTCGTGACGCGTGCCATCGGCTGGATCGAGAGTCACATCACCGGCGATGGCTTGATCGAGGTGCCGAAGCGCAACCCGTTGAGCTTGCAGCCGGTTTGGAAGGATGGCCCTACCTCGAACTTCAACGAGCGCGGGCACATGCCCAATGTGATCGATCCGATTGCCTACCTCGATGTGCAGGTGCTCTGCGCCGAAGCTCTGAGCGAGGCGGCTGATCTGCTCGGCAAGGATCGTCTGCGCGTCTTGGCACAGCACCTGCGCGGCGCCACGATCAGGTATTTCTGGATGGCCGACGAGCAGTACTTCGGCGTGGGGCTCGATCGTGATGATCAAGGCCGCTGGCACCTGATCAGTGCCGTGCAGTCGAACGCCGGATGGATGCTGGCGACATCGTTCTTTGACGGCCTGCCGCTGGCCGACCGCGAACGTTTTGTCAGTGGCACCGTGCGCCGCCTGTTTGCCGCCGACATGCTTACCGACGCCGGCGTGCGCGGCCGTTCGCTGGCCGATGGTAACCGCTTGTTTCGCAGCTACCACGAAAATGTGTGGCCGGTCGACACCGGCATGATTGCCCGCGGGCTGCGCCGCCAGGGTCTGCCGGAGCTGGCGGAGCAGATCGAGAACCGGCTCGTCAACGTGGCCAACATTCTCGGCGGCAACTACGAGTTCGTCGTCGTCGACGACGCTGGCCGGATTGTCGATCCCCGGCGTGAGCAGCGATCCACCGATCTGCCCGTGGGCTGGAGCGCCGCTCTGCCGGTCGAGATGGTGCCGGAGCAGACGCTCGCCTGGTCGGTGACGGCGGCCCTGCGCATCAAGCGCGAGCGCGCCAGCCGCTTCGCGCGGGCGCGCGACGTCGACACGAGGCATGTCGACGAAGTCGCGGGAGGCGCCTACGCGGATGGCGCTTACGCGCGAGGCGCCGCCGCAGACGGACTGCAGGAACCGTGGCTCACGGCTCTGACTGCCGAGGTTCTGGCCGGGACCAGGAACGTGCCGATGTACCGCACCCGGCAAGAGCTGATCGACGCTCGCGCTGCGCTGTCATCGGCGCACTTGGCGCACCTGTCGGGGCTGCTCAGGTCTGCCGGCACCGTCGCCGTGCAGGGATTTGCCGACGTGATGCCGCGTGCTTACGGCCGTCGCCTGCGGCGGCGGCTGGAGGCGATCACACAGCCTGCCCGGGGAGCGCGTCGCAGCGTTCGTCGAGGCCGGCAAACAACGCTGCAACGGTGAGGTAGTCGATCAGACCGCCGGCCAGGCGCAGCAGCAACACCGCCGGACCGCGGCGGCGGCCGGTCGCGCGCAGCCGAATCTGCAAGCGGCTGCGTCCACCGTCGAGGTCGTCGAGCACCAGCGCCCAGCTGAACGTGAATGCGTCTGGCGCCGGCTCGCCTGGCGGCGTTGAGGTGTGCTGCCCGTTCGCCGCCGGCCCGAAAAGCCGCTCCGTGCCCAGTTGCTCTGGAAATGGCTTGTCTACTGCGGGCCAGCGCCAGTTGTTGTCGCGGTCGCGCCGCGACAGGTAAACGAGGGCGTGCGGCGGGTCAAGCAGTGCTGCCTCGAACTGCGGCGCACCCGGCCCTCAGTCTGCTACCCGGTCACCGACTGAGAGATCTTGCAGGTCGGCTCGAATCTGACGCAGCCCACGCTTATCGCGCTTCCAGATCAAACGCTCGAGGCGCGCCGGCAGGTACCAGCCGGCGCGCTCCTTACCGAGCTGGACGATCCAGGGCCAGACGGCAGCAGCCGGCGCTGGCAGTACGGTCGCGCGGTCGGCGACAAACGCGGCCGCAGGCACGAGTTCGTCGCCCGGCAGCGACCGCGCTAACTCGACCTGAGTCACTCCCGAGCGCCGGCCCAAGCGCCAGAGACCGGCCGCTGCCGCGGCCGCTGCCGCGCCTGCCGCTGTTCTCCGCTGTCTGTTCATGACAACCATGCGCATACTGCTCTACCCGCTCGTCCCTCCGAGCGCACATTTCACATTTACCAGGCAGGCTACCTCCTGTGGCCGGTTGGGCGGTGTTGAAACCTTGGCGAACGGTTATCTTGGCGGTGTGACCTCTCAACCTCAGGCGAACAGCAGACGCAAGGCGACGACGGCAGAACGCCATCGCGTCGTTGTTGTCGGCGGTGGATTCGGTGGTCTGTACGCGGTTCGCGCTTTGGCGACCGCTGCCGTCGATATCACCCTCATCGATCGCGTCAATCATCACCTTTTCCAGCCGTTGCTCTACCAGGTCGCCACCGGCATCCTGTCTGAGGGTGAGATTGCCCCCGCCTTGCGCAGCGTGCTGCGCGGCCAAAACAACGTCAAAGTACTTCTGGCCGAGGTTACTGGCTTTGACGTCGCCGCGCAGACGGTCACGGCAACTGAACCGGACGGTCGCAGCCTGCAGGTCGCTTACGATTCGCTCATCGTCGCCACCGGCATGGCGGTGTCGTACTTTGGCCACGACGAATGGCAAACGGTAGCGCCGGGACTCAAGTCGCTGGACGACGCCCGTGCGTTGCGCAGCCACATTCTCGGCGCCTTTGAGATGGCCGAGCTGGCCCGCACGCCGGCGGAGCGCGCTGCCTGGCTGACGTTTGTCGTCGTCGGTGCCGGACCAACTGGAGTGGAACTGACCGGCGAGATCGCGACGCTGGCGCACGGCGTCTTGCCACGCGACTTTCGCGACGTTGCCACGCACGACAGTCGCGTGCTTCTGCTTGACGCTGGGCCGGCGATCCTGCCCACGTTTCCAGAGTCTCTGCGCCGCCGCGCCGCCGCTGATCTGCGTGGTTGGGGCGTCGAGATTCGCACCGGTACCGCGGCGCTGGCCATCGACGATACCGGCATCGACGTGAAACATCCCGACGGCAGCGAACAACGTCTTGCGGCGCGGACCGTGTGCTGGGCGGCCGGCGTGAAGGCGGCGCCGTTGGCCGCTACGCTGGCCGCCGCCGCCGGCACGCCCGCTGACCGCTTGGGCCGCCTCTTTGTGCAGCCAGATCTGACGCTGCCGGGCCACACGAACGTCTTTGCAATCGGCGATATGGCGGCGCTCGACAATCTGCCCGGCGTCGCTCAGGTCGCGATGCAGCAGGGCCGTTACGTGGCCGCAAGCATTGTTGCCCGACTCGCCGGGCAGGCTGCGCCGCCGGCATTCGCGTACAGGGATAAAGGCACGATGGCGACGGTCGGTCCCCGCCGCGCTGTGGTCGACGCCTACGGTCTGCGCATCGGTGGCTTTGCCGGTTCGATGATGTGGGCCTTCATCCACGTGATGTATCTGATCGGCTGGGGCAACCGCGTCATCACCGTCTTGCGCTGGCTTCTGCAGCTGACAACTCGTAATCGCAGCCAGCGACTGGTCGATGTGCGCCACGCCACGCGTTGGCGCACGGGAAATGAAATCGCTACTGGCAATGGCGACCGACCGCCAGTCGCTCCTGGCGACGGCAATCAATCGTCGCCAACGTAAATCACTCGTTCTCCCCCTCGTTTGCCGTTGTCGTCACGGGGTTTCTCCAGCCATGGGCGTCCATAAAGGTATGGCGTAACGCAG
>JBKQWK010000279.1:0-10447 GCA_052139595.1 Thermoleophilia bacterium
CTTGGCCTTGAAGGCGGGCGAGTGGTTACGTCGTGGGCGTCGTTGCATCGGTGCTGTTCCTCCTCGGTCTGCTGCCGCGGAGCAGTATCACCTATCGGACTGTCCGATTTCGCCCGGCCACTTCTTAGAGCGAGTGGAAGTTGGCGATGCCGGACTGCAGGGTGAGGTCGCCGTTGACCACCAGGTCGTAACCTACGTTGGTTGTCTTTCCTTGGTTGAGCTGCAACTGGGAGATCAGGGCGGCAGTGGCAATTGTGCCGCCGGCATCGGCTTGGGTGGGTGTCCCCTGCTGGGCTTGCGAAGTCATTGTCGCGACCATGGCTGGGGTGATCTTAGTGCTCAGCGGAGGCACCCCGCCCGTGCCGGGAGCGTTGCTGATTCCGAGCTTGGGGTTGGTCACCGTGCCGTTGGTGTTCACTGCCAGCGTGGGCGCGCCTCCGGTGGGAGACAGGCTCGTACTCCAGTTGCCGTTGAAGGAGCCCCCGGCGAGGATGGCGGCCGACATGCTTGTGTCTGGCGTGCCGGCGGCCGTCACCGCAAATGCGTTGCCGCCACCGCTCGTGAAAGCAACATTGCCATCAGTGTAGATAGCTGCCGCGGGAGGAACGAACGGCGTCGTCAGATTCACCTGACCGACCAGCTCGCGCATCCGCGCCATCTTGCCGTTCACGGTTACCTGGGCCTCGACCCAGAGTTCGCCGTCAGGAGTACTGCCGTTTGCCGGCCCGCCCTGGTCCCACGTAATGGCCGGGTTCACCGTCGCCTGATTATCGTAGACCATCACCGTCAGGGGCGGTCCTGAGGGGTAGGTAGCGTTGTACGCCGTCGTCAAGCTAGCTTGGCTGAACGACTGATTTGCTGCCGGCCACGGCGTCGAGCGTATTGCCATAGCGGCGCTGTCCAGGCCGGCCTCGGCGTAGTCAAAGGCCGACATCTGAGATCGATTGCTGGCCGTCGCTCCTTGCGTGTTGGCGGTGACCGCAACGATCGTTGCCGCCATGATGGCCAGGGCCGCCGTGATGCCGAGCATCATGATCAGAGCGTACCCTCCTTCTTTAGCATGCCTCTGCATGGCTACCCTCCTCTTCATTCTACGGAGCGTTCCGTAGACTGACTGTGGTCTGAAGATCGGCGTATTTCGGCGGCCGGTTAAGGTTCGTGTCGACGATCAGCTGAATTTGTACCGAGATGATGCTGGCGAGATTAGCGCTCGGCACAGTGTCGGTGGGCGGCAAAAGGTTTCCGTTTGCGTCGAGGCACCAATAGGTGAAGATCGCCGTGTACGACGTGTTGGGCGTAACGTTGGTGTTCGCCAGGCTGTTGTTGACAACGTTCTGCGCCAGCGTCGTGCCCTGATTCCAACCACTGCCGTTGTTGGTTTGCCAGTAGAGGGTCTTCTGCGCCGTGGACCCACTCGTGTCCAGATAGAACCGCATAAGCTGCACAGCGCCGGTCCCCGAGCCATTTGCCGTGGTAGCGGGGTTATTGAACGCCGAGGTGAAATCAACCTCCGTCGGGGTAGCCACCGTGATGACTGCCGGTGGTGTTGGCGTTCCCGTGGGAGTGGGCGTAGGTGACGACGTCGGCTGAGCATCGCGAAGCGCACGACTCATGAGGCTCACCGCATCGCGCACTGTGGAATTCGCGTCGTTGGCGGTCACGGAGTACCCGTACGAGTCCTGCAGGGAGATCCACGTGAAGACGAGCATCGTCGTGATGATCCCCAAGATGACTGTCGAGACCACCAGCTCGATGAGCGTGATGCCCGCCTGATTTGCGCGGCGTGATGGCGGAGTCATGTGAGCGATGTTCACCTCGACCTGACCTCGGTCAATTTGAGGTGTTGAAGGTATAGGACGTATTGCCTGTCAGCGTGATTGTTTGCTGCAATACCTCCGCAAACTTGGAGTTGCTCTTCAAATTATAGTTACAGGTCACCAAGTAGGTAATGGTGGGCCCGCCCGGCAGTGCCGTCCACGATACGGGCGTCGCGACCGTGGGCACCTGAGGCGACGGGGATTCAGTGACATTGGGCGTTACATCGTTGCGAACCACCGTGACGCCATCGGTAGTGACATCACTGTTCGTTACCATGATCTTCAGCGTGTACCACCCGGTCGTAGGCGACGGCGTGGGGGTCGGGGTGGGCGTGGGAGTGGGAGTGGGAGTGGGAGTGGGAGTCGATGTTGGCGACGGCGACGGCGACGAACTACCGCTTGGAGAGGCAGGGTTCATGACGATGGTCGTCATTGTGGTCGGATACACAGGCGAGGGCGGCGCCGTCCACGACACCGTCACTGTCACCTGCTTGTAGGCCGCCACAGCCGGCGCCGCCGGCACGGACGTCACAACATAGCTGACGCTGTACGGCTTACTGCTACCCGGCGGTGTATAGGTGGAGCCGAACTGGCCGCCCTCGAACGCTGGATCGTACAGATTTGGGTTGGTCTGGTTGGCGGTTTTGTTCGTTGAATCGGCGGCGATCTCGTTGAACGGCAACGCGCGGATCATCTCGATGCGCGCCTGAGCGGCGCTGGCGGCGACATTGCGCGACTGGTCAGCGGCAGTTCGGCTGGCGGCGTTGACAAACAAGGGCACCATGGCGGCGAAAACGATGCCAGCAATGATGATCGTGACCATCAGCTCGATGAGGCTGAAGCCAGCTTGGTCGCGGCGTAGTCTCGTGATCATGCCCAGTCTCCAGACGGCAGTGTACTGCTCTTCATGCGGTCAATAATATCGACAGGTAAACGCTGATACTGAATACCCGGTGCCAAATCCGTTGTCCGCAGTGGCGGTGCTCCTGCCTGCCGAGTACGACTGTCGCCACCGTCGGCAACGCTTCTTTCGGCCGCAGCGAGGAGAAACCTGCGCACCGACGGCAACGACGTCACCTTCAGGCTGCCACCCTCTCTGGCGTCATGCCCCCGCAACTGAAGACGCTCATGCTCGCTATCTGGCCTTGTAACAAGGATAGATATTGCCTCATCTGACCTCGCTGAACGGACAGTTGTCGTAAAGCCGTGGTGTATGGCCCAGGAGCGCAGGTGCCAAGCTTCGATCGCGCCATTGCCAAATCTTGGCAAACACCGTTCCCTGACCGACGACTTCGCGGTCGGTGAGGTTTTCGAGCAGAGATCGTCACTCTCGATGAGAAGGAGATCGACGAGGACGAGACCATCGAGTCGGACGCGGGCACGATTCGCGTAACGCCGGCTTGGCGGTGACTCCTGGACGATCCGGGCTGAGCGCGGCCGCGGCTGGTGTGCGCGAGAACGACCTGCGACGATCACGCGGTAGCCTGATTCTTATTGTCATCGTATGACAAACGGTTTATCCGCTGCGTGATTCAGGGAAAAGCCTGCACAGAATGGCAAGACGATCTGAACAGAGCCGCAACAGCGAATATGTCGAGCTGCACCACAGCGTGGAGCGGCACGGCGACACGGCGGTCATCTACGTCACCGGCGTGGTCGATTTCGCGACGGCGCCGCTGCTGCGGCGCGACATCGACGACTGCGCCGCCGGCGATGCCACCCGGGTTGAACTGCACCTGGGCCACATCGAGCTAATGGACAGCTCCGGGCTGGGCACCCTGATTCACGCCTATAAGCTGTTCGGCGCCCGCGGCAAAGAGTTGGTCTTTCTTGGTAGCGGCCCAGTGGTAACACGGCTGCTCGAGCGCACATCGCTCGATCGCTTCATCAAGATCGTGCCCGAGACCGAGAGTTGCTGCCTCGAAGAGAGACCGGCGCACTCGGCCTGAAGAGGGCTGCCCGAAGAAGCCTGCCCGACGAGTTTTACCTGACGTGGGCTGCCCGAAGAAGCCTGCGACGAGACGTACGTGACGAGGCCAGCCTGACGAGGCCTAATTGACCAAGGCCGAGCCGTAAGGCGAATCGGCCCAACCCGCCTGGGTACGAACCGGTTCCCCGTCGGCCTCTGCGGCCTCGGCGCGCAGCATCGCCGCGAGACGCTGCACCAGACGCGGGTCCAGTTCATGCGCCGCCTTGGCGCGTACGTGAGCCAGGCCAGCGGCCACGGTAGTGGCGGCCGCCGCCGCAGTGTCGCTCGTGCCGCCCGCGGCTGAAGTGGCCGCGGCGCTCCTGTCCTCGGCGAGCAAAGACTGCTCATTGTCGGCGCGCCCGGTCTGCGCGGCGGCGTGGCCAGCGGAGCCGGCGGCCAAGTAGCTGCGGCAGACGGCGAAGGCGCGGGCAACCCGCGGGATGCGCTCGCCGCGCAAACCCTCGGGGTAACCGGCGCCATCCCAGCGTTCGTTGCCATAAAGCAGGGCTTCATAGGCCAGTCGCTGCTGGGCTGGCTGGCGACTGCCGAGAATGGCGCTCAGATCGACACTCTGGTCGGCGCCCAGTTCGTGCACCGCCAGAACCGTAACCAGAGCCACTGTCTCGTCCTCGCTGAGGCCGATATGGGCGGCGAAGCGCCGTCCCAGGGCGACCATGTGGCCGTCGAGCAGTGTGTGCGCGAGCACCTCGTCGGCGTACAGGCAGACGCGGTCGCGGCCGCTCGCCTTGGCGCGCAGCAAGGCTGCGTCGGCGGCGCCGAGCACGCCGTCGGCATCGCGTGACGAGTCGGGGTACGAGGCAACGCCGATCGACATGCTCACCTGCAGGCCGGGCACACCGGGGTCGATCTCACGCACCGCGGCGCAGACGCGTCCGGCGATCGTGCGCGCTTCGATGAGTCCCGTGCGCGGCAGAATCATGACGAACTCCTCGCCGCCGTAGCGGGCGAGGTAGTCAGACTCGCGCGAGCAGGCGCGCAGCGCACCGGCGACGGCGCGCAGCACCTCGTCGCCCTGCTGATGGCCAACCGTGTCATTGACCACCTTGAAGTGGTCAAGGTCCATCATCAGCAGGCAGAACGACTCGTCATAGCGTTCCGCGCGACTCGTCGTCGAACTCAGGGCATCGCGAAAATGGCGGTAGTTGTAAATGCCGGTGAGGCCATCGCTGATCGCCTGCAGCTCCATCTCCTTGTAGGTGCGCGCGTTCTGAATCGCGATCGCCGCCAGATTGGCGAAGAGCTGCGTCGTCTCCAGCTCGCGCTCGTCAAACTGCTGTCCACCCAGGCGATCGATCGTCAGCACGCCGTTGACCTTGCCACTGACGTTGAGCGGCACCACGATCGACGCCTGCGCCTCACGGACCGGTGTGCCCGGCACCTGCAGCACGCGCGGGTCGTGCGCCATGTCGTTCACGAGCTGCGCCTGATCGTGCGCAATCACCCAGCCGGTCACGCCCATGCCCAGAGGTGTGTGAAACTCAAGAATTTCTTCGGCGTTCGTATCCCGGGCGAAGATGCACACCAGTTCGCCGGCCTGCTCGTCGATTAGACGAACATCCATCGTGTCGTACTCGACCAGCGTCTTGAGCGTGTCCGCGATCTGCTCGAAGACCTTCGTCTGGTCGAGCGTGCCGAGCAGGACGGCACTCAGGTCGAGCAAGTAGTGCCGCAGACTGAGTGTCGCAGTCAGCTCGTGGGCAGCGCGCTCAAGCTCCTCGAAGCGCAGAGCGTTGGCGATCGCAGTCGCCGCGTGAGTGGCAAACTCCTCCAGCGGCTTGATCGTCTCCAGGGTCGGTTGGCGATGGTCGGCAGGGTCGAACAGGTCGAGCACCGCGACGAGATCGTCGTTCCTGTCGTTGACGGGCACGAAAAGGGCATCCTTGCTGTGAAACTCACCCGCTGCCCGGAATCCCAGATCGGGGCGGGGAAAGTAGCGCTCGACGTCTGGCTCCCAGGTGTACTCGCGATGATCAAAAAAGAACGAGTGGCCGATCTGAAACCGTGCCTGCAAGAGATCGCGGAGGACGTGCCCGGGAATCACCGTGTCCAGTACTTGAGCATCGATCTCAGGGTGACGACCGGCGGTGGCGTGGGCATGGAATTCGTCGTGTTCGCGATCAAGGAGAAGGACGGTCGCCTCGCGATAGCCAAATGTCTCTGACATCGCCCTGGCGATGGTTGTGACGACGGCCGGCAATTCGAGACTGGACTGAAGCTGGTTTCCCAGCTTCACGAGCGCCCGCAGTAGTTCGATCTCACGGCCGTCGGCCCGTTCAGTGGTCCGACGAAACACCTTGCGTCCCCCCGCGGATTCCTTTGGCCGACTAAGCTTACCCTGCTCTGAGCGCGGTCGATACACCCAACGGGGCAGAAACGGCCTTGTTGTCACAACTGCCGACACTTTCACACACATACGAGGCACCGGCGGGGCGTTTTGACGCCGCCGCCGGAGCTCGCCGGTCTACTTATCGTACGGCGCCAGCTTGAGGATCCGCCGCGCCTCATCGGGCGTGGCCGTCTGGCGATCCCACTCGCGAGCGATGCGAGCGATGCGAGCCACCAGGGCCGCATTGCCGTCGGCGAGCACGCCCTTGTGGTAGAAGATGTTGTCCTCGAAGCCGAGGCGCACGTTACCGCCGAGAGCCAGAGCGGTCATCGCCACCGGCAGGTGCCAGCGGCCGATGCCAGTGCAGGTCCAGGTTGAGCCGGCCGGCAGCTGGTCGACGAGAAAGATGAGGTTGCGCGGCTCGCCGCTCATGCTGCCGGGCACGCCGAGGACGAGATCCCAGTGCATGAGCGGGCCGGCCGGGCCGTACTTCTTCACCAGCCTGAGGGCGTTGTCGATCTGCCCGGACTCAAAGATCTCGAACTCCGGCCGCACACCCTGGGCCTGCATGCGCGTGTAGAACTCGGTCATCAGCGCCGTGTCGTTGAAGAACACGTCGTCGCCAAAGTTGGCCGTGCCCGTGGTCAGCGAGGCCATCTGCGGACCCAGCTCCAGCGGCTGCAGGCGCTCGTCGGCGGTCATGCCCATGGCGCCGCCGGTCGAGGTCTGAATGATGATGTCGCTGCGCTTCTTGATCTCGTCAATGGCCGCCGCGAAGACCTCTTTCGCCTGGGTCGGGCTGCCGGCGGCGTCGCGCACGTGCAGGTGATACATGGCGGCACCAGCTTCGGCGCAGCGGGCGGCGTCAGCGCCGATCTCGACCGCTGTGACCGGCAGCGCCGGCTGCGCCTGCTTGGTCGTCTCGGCACCAACGCCGGCGACGGTGATGATGAGCTTCTCCATGACTTGCCTCCCCGCCCTGGCTATTTCTGCCAGGGGAACTTCTCGGCCACGTAGGCCAGCGACTCCTCAACCACAGTCAAGGCACGCGCCAGATCCTCCTCGGTGTGACGATAGGCGATGTACCAGTGGTGGTACGGCTGCACGAAGAGACCGCGGCGGATGCACTGCGTATAGAACTCGGTGCGCCGCTCCTTGTACTGCTCATCGACGTGGTCGAAGGTGAGAAACGGCATCGGCGGGATGCCGCTCTTGGTGACCGGCACACCCGAGTCGGCGACAATCCTGCCGAGCTGGTCGAGAAAGCGCGTGCCCCGCTCCCAGATGGCGTCCTGCACGTGCTCGCGCTCGAGGATGTCGAGGCACTTCATGCTGGCGGCCATCTCCAGGCTGTTGGGGAAGTAGGTTGAGCTGAGAAAGGCGGTCTTTTCGTAGACCGACATGACCTCGCGCTTGCCGACCAGCGCGGCGATGGCGTAGCCGTTGGCCATGGCCTTGCCAACCGTAGTCAGATCGGGCACGACGCCGTAGCGCTCGCTGGCACCGCCCATGGCGACGCGAAAGCCGGTGCGAATTTCATCGAAGATGAGCACCGCACCATTCTTGTGGGTGAGTTCCTTGACTGCCTCGAGGTAGCCGGGCGGCGGCGGGATGACCGGCTTGGCCGAGGGGTGCCCCACCGGCGTAATGATCACGCCGGCGACAGTGCCAGGATTTTCGGCAAAGAGCTGTTCCAGATAAGCGATGTCGCCGTACTCGAACTCCTTGGTGAGATCGGAGACCGCCTGTGGCACACCGCCGTGGCTTTCAACGCACCAGTCACCCCAGCCGTGGTAGCCACAGCGGGCAATCACGTCGCGGCCGGTGTAGGCGCGCGCCGCGCGCACGGCCGCGTTGGTCGCGTCCGAACCGGTCTTGACCAGGATCGTCTGTTCGCCGCAGGGCATGATGTCGGCCAGGCGCTGCTCGAGTTCGTTCTGCAGCGGCTGCACGAGGCTGAAGCAGAAGCCTTTATCCATCTGCGCCTTGGCGGCATCGTTGATCTCGTCTTCGACGTAGCCGAGAATGATCGGCCCGTAGGCGCAGAGCATGTCGATGTACTCGTTACCATCGACGTCGAAGATGTGGCCACCCTTGCCGTGGGTGATGAACACCGGGTACTCACCGACGACGAAGTTGTAGGGGCGGCGAATACCGCCGACGCCGCCCGGCGTGAGCCGGTAGGCATCCTCCAGCATGGCCATTGATTTGGTCAGGTTGAGTTTGGGTGCGCTCTCCACCTTATCCACCATGACAGCTCCTTTCGGGAGAGAGAATTCATGACAATCATATGCGAGATGCCGGCACCTCGTCGTTGCCGAAGAGCACGACGAGAGCCCCGGCGACCAGGATCAGCCCACCACCGGCGAGCGTCCACAGACTGGGCACCTGGCTGAGCAGCAGCAGGGCGTAGAACGGCGCCGAAACCGGCTCCAGATAGCCCAGGATCGACGAGTGCTGCACGCGAATGCGACCGACACCCTCGGTCCAGAGGGTGTAGGCAAAGGCGGTGCAGACAACACCGAGGATCAGGCTGACGAGCAGGTCGCGGCCGGTAAGGTGGTAGCCGCGACCGACCATCTGCCACAGCGCCAGCGGCAGCAGAATCAGCACATCGAGAATCGCCTCGACGAGGACGATCGTGACGCTACCGATGCCACGGTTGGTCAGGCTCTTGACGGTCACCTGAAAGCCGGCGTAGCCGAGGCCGGAACCGACGCCGAACAAGACTCCCAGGGTCGAAATGTTGACCACTCGCCCCGTCAGCGTCGGCACGAGAATGATCGCCAAACCGGCCAGCGCCAGAGCCAGAGCCGGGTAGACGATCCTGTCGGTGACCGTGCCGAGCAGACGCGGCGCGACCAGCGCCACCCAGATCGGCGCCATGAACTCGAGAAACATGCCGATGGAGACGCTCGTTTCGCGCAGAGCGAGAAAGAACATCAGCAGCGCGCCGGCGTCGAGCACCCCCATGAGCAGCAACCGCCAGGGAATGCCGGCGGCGAAGACACCGGCAAACGGCTGGCGGCGGCCAAAGACCGCGCCCAGCACGACGGCGGCGGCGGCAAAGCGCAGCACCAGCAGCATGCTCTCAGGTGCAGTTGCATAGTCGACCAAGGCACCGATCGAGCCCATGACAAGCACTGCCACGGCGACCATGCCGTAGCCGCGCAGCTGGCGCGTGCGCGCGGCCACCTGGTCGCCGCAGTCGATCAGCGCCGAGGCGTCGTCAGCCATATCCGGCGCTGCTTTCCGACGCTGTACCGGCGGCCGCGGCCACATCCAGTGCCGGGTTCGGTGCCGCCTCCGGTATCAGCCCGCCCAGTTCGTCGTCATCTTTGCCGAACACGATCACGAGTACTCCGGCGGCGATAATCAGGGCGCCGCCGGCTAACGTCCAGCCCGACGGGACCTGGCTAAGAAAGAGGAGAGCGTAGAACGGCGCACTTACCGGCTCGATGTAGCCCATGATCGAGGCATGCTGCACGCGAATGTAGCGCATGCCGTCCATGAAGAGGCTGAACGAAAACGCTGTCGTCAGCACGCCGAGCAAGAGACCCATGAGCAGATCGCGGCTGGTGAGGGAGTAATGGCCCACGGTCTGGGCCAGAGCCAGCGGCAGAAGCACCACCGCTGTGAACGCACTCTGTACGCAGACAATTGAGGTGCTGCTGACGTGGTTGTTACGCAACGTCTTGGCGAACAGCAAGTAGACCGCATACATCAGGCCGGCACCGACGGCATACAGCAGGCCGGCCGCCGACAAATGAGCACCGCCACCGGTCAGATCCGGGACCAGGATCAGCACCATGCCGGCGACGCCGACCACCAGAGCCACGTAGACGATCCGTTCCGTCGACTCGCGAAAGATGCGCGGAGCAACAAAAGCAAGGTAGACCGGCGCCAGGTACGAGAGAAAGATGGCAATCGCCACGCCGGTGTAGCGAATGGCGAGAAAGTAGAGGATAAGGTTGCCGGCCACGGCGATGCTGATGCCCAGCACCTTGAGGCGCACGCCGGGGCGCAGCACGTCGCGCCAGCCGCGACGCAGCACAAAGACAGTGCTCAGCGCGAGGGCGGCGAACGACATGCGCAGCACCAGCAGCATGCTCGCCGGCGCGGTCGCGTAGCTGACCATGACCCCGATCGAGCCGTTGATGAGTGCCGCCAGGCCTGTCTCGACATAGCCCCGGCTTCTACCTGAGACGTGGCCAGAGTTTGTCGTCACGCCTGCCACCTACACTCAACTTTCTGCTCCGCGGCCCGCCTGGCGGCGGCCGGAGCCGCCGGGCGCCGGGCCACTCGATGCCGGCC
>JBKQWK010000280.1:0-4014 GCA_052139595.1 Thermoleophilia bacterium
GGCCGCCGGCCGCAACTTACGCTTCGGGCAGAATCGGCCAACCTTGGTCAGTGACCGGCTCGGCCAAAATCAACATGGTCTCGAGTTTGGTGACGCCCGGAATGAGGGCGAGGTCGACACGGATGAGTTGTGACAGATGGGCGAGATCGCGCAGGGCGAGCGTGACGATCATGTCGAACTGACCGGTCACGTGATAGCAGGTGCGCACACCGTCGAGCTGCTTGATGCCATCCTCGAACTCCTTGATGGCGCGCTCGCTATGTTCGCGCAGCTGGGCGACGACAAGCGCGTGCACCGTGATGCCCAGGGCAGCCGGGTCGACGATGGCGCGGTAACCGCGGATGGCACCGCTGCGTTCGAGGCGACGCACACGGCCCAGCATCGCTGAAGGTGACAGGCCAAGGGAGCGCGCCAAGGCAAGGTTAGACTTGCGCCCATCGCTCTGCAGAGCGATGAGAATATCGCGATCCAGACTGTCCACCCCAGCCCTCCGTTGGCGAACCCTTACGTTGACAGTATTCAGCGTATTGTTCGCTACGTCAAGACGGAGAGTGAACATTCTGCCGTCGCGACGCCATCGAACAAGTTAATCAGACGTCATGGGCGCGCCGGTGCAGACTTGTCATGCGTTGCGACGCAGCGGCGTCTTCAGGAAACTGCTGGACATCGCCTGCGCCAGGTTTTCGCCTGCGCTAGATCCTCGTCTGGGCTAGACGCTCTTCGTTCAGCTCGATGCCAAAGCCGGGTGACTCGCTGAGCACGAGCCAGCCGTCGTCGTCAACGTCGACCGGCTTCGTCAGGGGATAGTCGCGGCGTTCGAGCGACCACTCCGGCGGATCGTAGGGAAACTCCAGGTACGGCGAGCCGGCCAAGCCGGCGGCCAGATGCGCGTTGGCAACTACGCCGATGCCGTTGCTCCAGGCATGCGGCGTAAAGACGAGGCCGCTTTCGAGCGCCATGATCGCCACCCGGCGCAAGCCGGTGATGCCACCGGACCACGCGGCGTCGGGCTGCAGCACATCGAGGCAGCGACGCTGGATGAGGTTGCCATGCTCGTAGACCTCGCGATTGCTCTCGCCACCGGCGATGCGAATGTCTGTCACTTGGCGCAGGGCGGCCATGCCCTCGATGTCGCCGCGATGCAGCGGCTCTTCCATCCAGTAGACGTTCAGTGCGGCCAGCGCCTGCGCCACTTCGCGCGCGTCCTTGAACGACCACGGCGTCTGCGTATCCCACGGCATGCGCCAGCCCTGATTGCAGTCGACCATCAGCACCAGCCGGTCACCAACCCGCTCACGCACCGTGGCAACTACTGCCACATCATCGCGCCAGTCGGGACGATGAAAACGGATCTTCAGCGCCTTGAAGCCGCGCGCGACAAGGCGCTCGGCCATATCAGCCGTCTCGTCGGCGGTGCGCAGCGTGCCCGACGAGGCGTAGGTCTGGACGCGGTCGCTGAGACCGCCGAGCAGCTTCCAGACCGGCAGTCCAGCGATCTTTCCGGCGAGATCCCAAAGGGCCAGATCGAGCGGCCAGCAGCGGCCGTAGAGAAAGTTGAGATTCTCGAGCACTCGATAATGACGCTCAATCGCCAGCGGGTCCTGGCCGATGAACAGGTGCTCGTGACCGGCGAAGCCGAGCATGGCGTCGCCTGAGCCGTAACCAACCAGGCCCTCATCGGTCGTGACGCGGACGATGGTCGCCTCGTGCCCTACCCGCGCCTGGCTATCCCAGCTTGCATGAAACGGTGGATCGAGGGGCAGGCGGTGATGAGTGATCTCGATGGCGGTTATCTTCATGCCTGCCCCCGCCACCGTTGCTACGACAATGTCGCCCTGGTGAGGTCGAGAAACTCCGAGCCGTTGGCCTGGACGCCACCGACGTGAGTTGTTGTCGCCCGCAGGGTGTCGATCCAGTAGCTGATGATGCACGGCGTTTCATCTTGCTCAATGGTGGCCATCTGGGTAGCAATTTTCTTGCGGCTCGTCTGGTCGAGGGTCGCGTCGTACTGCAGCGCCAGCGTATCGAATTGGGTGTTGCTCCAGTGGGAAGAGTTCCAGACGCCCTTCGACGTGAGCATCGGCAAGAAGAACTGCGAAGGCACGGCCCGGGCCGCCCAGTCGGTAAAGCCCATCGGCACCTGCAGCCACGGCTGGTTAGTCCCCGAGCCGTAATACTGCGACTGCGACTGCAGGCTGATGGTGGCGTCAATGCCGGCCTTCTTGCACATGGCCTGGAAGAGGGTCGCATACTGCGGCACCTCGAGGTAGACCTCGACCGTCATGGTGAAGCTCAAGCCGCTGCCGTGACCGGCAGCCGCGAGCAGCGACTTGGCCTTGGCGATGTCCTGAGTGCGCTGCGGCACGTCGGCGCCGACGGGAAAGAGGGGGGCGAAGACCTCATCGTTGCCGAGCTGCCCTTTGCCCTTGAACAGGCCCTGCAACAGCGCTGGCCGATCGAGTGTGTAGGCGATCGCCTGACGCACGCGCTTATCGGTAAAAGGTGCCTTGTCGACGCGCATGGCAACTTCGCGAAACTGCGTTGACGGCGTTGAGAGAATCGTGATGTTGGCGTCGCTGAAGAGCGCCTGCGAGCCCTGATAGGGCGTCGAAAGCATCATGTCGGCGCTGCCGCCTTGCAGGGCCAGCACCTGTGGCTGGATGTCGGCACTGTACTGGAACGCGACGCCGTCGAGGTAAGGCAGGCCCTTCTGCCAGTAGTTCGGGTTCTTCTTGAACGTGGCACTCTGGTTGACCGTGTAGTTGGTCAGCAAGAACGGCCCAGTCCCGACAGGCTTGCTCTGGAAGTTGCCGGCATAGGTGCGCGGCACAATCACAGCGTTGTAGTTTGTCGAGGCAACGAGGTAGGGGAAATCGACAAACGCCCGCTCGAGATGAAAGGCCACCGTCGCGTCGTCAACTTTGACGACCCCGGCCGGCACGAGAATGTCGGCGAAGTTAGCCAGAGCCGCTGAAGCTCCCTTGGGATCGCAGAGCTTCTTGAAGGTCGCCACCACATCGTCGGCCGTGAAGGGACTGCCGTCGTTGAAGGTAACGCCCGGACGCAGCTTGAAGGTCCAGACCTTGGCCGCCGCATCCGGCGACCAGCTTTCGGCCAGCACCGGCCGCAGCGAAAGATCGTTCTCGACCCAGATCAGGTACTCGCAGACTTGCTGGACGGTGGCGATGGCACCGGCATCAAACATCGTCACCGGGTCGAGAGCTGCCGTGGGCGGCACCATGGTGACGCGCAGCGTGCCGCCGCTTTTAGCAACCGTCGCCGCCGGCGAGGGCGAAGTGGTGGCCGAGCTGGTGCTGCCACCGCAAGCCGCCAGAATCGGCGCCAGGGCGCTCGCCGAGAGCCCGATGACGCTGGCGCGCACGAGCAGCTGACGTCGCGTCATGCGCCCGCTCTTTACCTCGGCCAGCAGATGGTCGGCATACTCGCGCTGCAATGGCGTATCAGTCATCGTCATCCCCCAGTTGGCCTGGCGCCTCGGCTGGCGAGATAAGAGCGGCGAAGCCGGAAAGGGCTTCGCCGCTGCCTGCTCGCCAGCCGACACCCATCTGAACATTGCGTGCGCTACCGCATAAAACCGTAGCGAATTCGACTCATCGCACACAATTTATCTCATTGTAGAGGCAATCCCTCACGGCCGCAAGGAATATTCATGCAAGCGCGGCGCGATCACGACCGCGGCAAGGAGGCAGCACCGAGACGTCGCCAACACAAAGAAGGGATATGGCGGGAGCGACGGGGCTCGAACCCGCGACCTCCGGCGTGACAGGCCGGCGCTCTAACCAGCTGAGCTACGCCCCCAAGAATTCCGGTCGCGCCGTACGGCGGCGTCCGACTCGCCAAAGCTAGCGCATTGGGCCTAACCTCCCAGCTGTGCGATTGGTGACTTATAGATCGGCGGCGGAGCCTCGAGCCGGGGTCCTGGTCGGCGATCAGGTAATTGACGCTTGGATCGCGATCGGGGAACCCCAGCACGCGTCGTTGCGTGAGCTGATC
>JBKQWK010000281.1:0-5365 GCA_052139595.1 Thermoleophilia bacterium
CGCGCAGGTTTGCCGTGGCGCCGAGGTGACTCCTACCCAGCTTGCGGGCCACCGAGAGCAACTGCGCTTCCGCCTCAACGGCGGAAGCGGCGCGGTAGGCGGCTCGCATGCGGTGGTCGATTACGCCGTGCAGCTTCTCGGGCGGCCTGTTTCTCACGTTCGTGATCTTGTGCCGCTGGCAGCGCTCGACCAGCGGGTGATCGAAGACGTGTCGCTGACGATGCAAAACTGACCCCCTCGTGACGGTCGAAAACTGACCCCCAACAGGGCTAGCCTCCTGCGCGCGGCATCTTGTGGCCACGTGTGGCCACGCGGAGGAGGGGTCGGTTGCTAAGACAGGAGGAATGGGTGGATATCGTCAGGCGCCACGCCGCGGGTCAGTCGATCAAGAGCATCGCAAAGGAGCTCGGCATTAGTCGCAACTCGGTGCGCGCCACACTGCGTCGCGGGGCCCGCCGCGCTACGAGCGCCCCGCGCTGCCCCAAGCAAGCTTGATCCCTGCCGGGACCACGTGATCGATCGTCTCGCCGACTTCTCTCCGAGCTCACCGCGAAAAAGCTCCTTGCCGAGTTCAGAGCGCAGGGCTATGCCGGCGGCATCAGCATCCTCAAGGATTTCACGCGTCCCTACCGCGTGCACTACCGCGTGCCGAGAAAGGGGCCGGTGGTGCGCTTCGAGACGCCGCCCGGTGATTCGGCCCAGTGCGACTTTGGCGAGCTCAGCTGCCACGAGGTGCGCGGCAGGCGCCCGCGGATCTACCTCTTCGTTACAGTCTTGGGCTTCTCGCGCTGCATGTACGCCGAGGCGACCACCGACCTGCCCCGTGATGGAATCTGTCCACCCGGAGGTTATGCTTTTCGGACCGAGAAGGAGGAAAGCAATTATGTCACAGAAGCGCTACCGCCCCGACGAGGAGATCATTGCCAAGCTGCGTGTGTGAGGCCGAGTTCCTCCTTTGCCAGGGCAAGAAGGTGCCCAAGGTCGTCAAGGTCCTTGGCATCAGCGAGGTGAGCTACTAGCGCTGGCGCCAGGAGTACGGCGTCTTTCCGTTCGCCAGGCCAAGCGCCTCAAGAAGCTCGAGCGCGAGAACGCACATCTGCGCCGAGCGGTCTTAAGATCTCAAGCTCGCCAAGGTCATCCTCACGTAAGGCGGCCCGGGGAAACTTCTCAGCCCCTCACGTGGACGCAACTACACAGAAGCAGTCTGTGAGGACCTGCACATCTCCGAGCGCCGGGCCTGCCGCATTCTCGACCAGCACCACGCGACCCAAAGTCGTGTGGCCACCCCACGCTCAGATGAGGACGCGCTCATGACGGCGATCATCGCCCTGGCCGCCCAAGTTCGGCCGCTACGGCTACCGGCGCATCACCAACCTGCTGCAGATGGCTGGCGGGCAGGTGAAAGCAAAGCGCGTTGGGCGCATCTGGCGAGCCGAGGGTCTCAAGGTTCCTTCCAGACAGCCCAAACGCGGGCGTCTCTGGCTCGCCGATGGTTCCTCCCATCCGTCTGCGGCCCGAGCACCGCAACCACGTCTTCAGCCTATGACTTCATCAGCGAGAGGACCCATAACGATCGCAAGCTGCGCCTTCATCGAATCGCTCAACAGCAAGCTCAGAGACCAACTCTTAAACGACGAGCTCTTCTTCACGCTCAAGTAGGCCCGGATCCTGATCGAACAGTGGCGGCGTGAGTACAACCATCTGCGACCGCGCAGCTCACTCGGCGAACGTCCGCCCACGCCGGAAACCATCCGTCTGGCCGGGGTTCTCGCTCGCCCATTACAGTCCACCGGCACGGCATTCACACGGCAACCGGTTTGAGCTATCATAGGAAGCAGACCAACGAATGGCTCAGGTCATCTGCACGGATGGAGTCGTCTCCCTACATGATAAGATCCTCGCACGTCGCTTCAAACTCGCCGCTTCGCATCGGCATCTTGCATTCAATGTCGGGCGCAACGGCTGACGACGAGGTTCCCCTCGGTGAGGCCGCTCAGATGGCTGTCGAGGAACTCAACCGCGGTGGCGGAGTGTTGGGTCGCCCGGTGGAAGCCTTGTGGCGTGACGGTGCCTCCGATCCGGGGCAATCTGCGGACTGTGCGAAACTCATGCTCGCCGAGGAAGGTGCCTGCGCCCTTTTTGGCTGCTGGTCAACGGCTTCGCGTGTGGCGGTCAAACCCGTGGTAGAGGCTTACGGCTCCGTCCTGTTCTACCCAATGCAGTATGAGGGCTTGGAACAGAGTGCGAATCTTATATACTCGGGCAGCTGCCTGAATCAGTCCATCGAGCCCGGAGTCAAATGGGCGCTCAGCTGCAGCAATCGAGATTGCTTCCTAGTCGGTTCTGACGACATCTTTCCCCGCACCGCGAACGCGCTCGTTCGCGCCTTGGTGGAGGACGCCGGCGGGAGAGTGCTGGGCGAGCAGTACATTGCTTCTTGCTGCAGGGACTTCGCCGTCGTGGCGGACGCGATTTGTCGACACGACCCCGATATCGTCTTCAGCACGGTCGCTGATGCCGACAGCCCAGCGCTGTTTCAGGCGCTCTACCGGGCGGGTTTCACTGGTGAGTCTCGCCTCGTACTGTCGTTCTGTTTCACTGAGGCCGCGCTGCAGTCTGTGAAAGCTGAGGCCTACGGCGTCTACACCTGCCAGAGCTACTTCTCGAGTCTCACGACCGCGACGAACCACCAGTTTGTCGCGAGGTACCATAAGCGTTTCGGTGAGTCGCGAGTGCCGACCGAGTCCATTGTGGCCGCCTATGCTCAGGTGCACCTCTGGGCAAGCATCGTCAGCAGGTGTCGCGACCATCGGGCGCCAGCAGTCCTGGAGCATGCGTGCGGCCACCGCTTTCTGTCTCCCGTCGGCCGGAGTGAGATCCTGTCCAACGGCCATCTTGCCAAACGGCCACTGATAGGCCGCGCCGTGAACGAGGGGAAGTTCGAGATCATCTGGCGTTGCCCGACACTCATCAGGGCCAGCCCCTGGCTTGGGACCGAAGATACGCGTAGCGGCCGTGCCCGCCTCATCCCTGGGGCTCTCGGGAAGTATGCCGAGGTCGTCTATCTGAATTGGAAGCTTGACGAGGAGAGCGGGAAGCGCCGGAAGGCCGAGAGAGCCCTGCGCGATGCCCAGGCTGCAGCAGCAGCTGCCGTCATGGAAACTCAGAGGCGGCAGGAAGTGGCTGAAGGACTCTGCAACCTTCTCACGATCCTGAACTCTCGTCTCCCCCTGCGAGATCTGCTGCGTCACATTCTTGCCCAGGGCCGGCAGCTGGTTGGCAGCGACGGGGCAGTCGCGTTAAGCCTGGACATGTACTCTTCCAGCCTGACTCTCCAAGCGACAGTTGGCATGGCGGTACAGACGGACGGCAGCCTCACGCTGCCGGTCCACGGCAATCTCCTTGGCGAGGTGGCTGTTCACCACCAAGCGGTAGCGGTCTCGGACAAGGCCACGTTGTCAGCTCGAGAGCGAGCCAGCCTTAGCTTGATTGGGGCCCCGAGTGGGACTCGGAAGGCTGGAGGCTGGGAGGCGATGCATGCGGTCCCCCTTAATATTGATGGTCGCACCTGGGGCGTTCTGGCCTTCTACTACGGTGACGCGGCCCACTTCGCTCTCAGGGACTCGAGACTGGCCGCGACGATCGCGGACTACGCTGCGCTTGCGGTAGAGAACGCGCGTTTCCGCGATCAGGCTCTTGACCGCGGAGCTGCGGCGGAGCGCTCGCGCTTGGCGCGAGAGCTACATGACTCAGTCACACAATCGATCTTCGCGGCTGGGCTCATTGCGGAGGGGATCGTCGAGCAAAGGTGCGCCGATCTGAGCGGAGAGGTTGAACAGCGACTCGTCGACCTGCGGCGATTGACAACCGGTGCCCTTGCAGAGATGCGTTCTCTCCTTCTGGAGATGCGACCCGATGCTCTCGCTGAAGCCGCGCTGGGAGAGCTGCTGCGGCACCTCATCGAGGCGGTTCAAGGCCGCTGTGATACGCACTTGAAACTGGAACTGGTTGGTGATTGCGTGCTTCCGCACGAGGTGCAGCTTGCCCTGTACCGCATCACTCAGGAAGCCTTGAGCAACGTCGTGCATCATTCGAGAGCTCAAAGAGCCACCGTGAGTATGCGCAGCGGCGTGGGGCACGTTTTCCTCCGGATTTCCGACGATGGTCGGGGCTTCGACTGTCACTCAGCGCAGTCTGATCACCTGGGCATCACAATCATGCGAGAGCGCGCGGAAGAAGCCAAAGCGGAGTTCGAGATTTCCTCGATTCCTGCTCAAGGGACGGTGGTGACAGTGTCTTGGGATGGCTCGGGCAGAGGACGAAGTGACCTCATCTAGGCCTAGTCCGGTGCCTGCCATCACGGTCATGATCGTGGATGATCACGCCCTCGTCAGACTTGGCCTCCACGTCGTCCTCGATGCGTGTGACAACATTGAAGTGGTTGCCGAGGCCGCCGACGGCGAAGAGGCGATTGACCAGTTCGCGCGGACAACACCGGATGTCGTTCTCATGGATCTCGTGATGCCAGTCATGGATGGGGCGACGGCGACGGCGGCTATTCGCCGCCGGTGCCCGTGCGCTAAGGTGGTGGCACTGACCAGCTTCAGTGATGAAGACATCATCGAAGGGGCTTTGCGGGCGGGAGCGGTGGGCTACGTGCTGAAGACCGTGTCTGGTCAGGAGATTGCTGCCGCAATTCGAGCCGCCCACGCAGGCAACCCTACGCTTTCGTCGGTGGCCACGAGAACGCTGATGCGCGTCATGTCCGACGGCGACCGGCCGGCCGAGGCTTTGAGCAAGCGTGAGCGAGAGGTTCTAGCCTTAGTTGCTCAAGGTCTGAGCAACAACGAGATCGCGGCCCGGCTCTTTCTGGCGTCGTCGACGGTTAAGACTCACGTGTCAAGGATACTGGCTAAACTTGGCGCGTCCACTCGCACTGAGGCAGCTGCGTACGGCATTCGCCATCGGCTCTTCTAGTGTAGTGTCATGAGTCCTTATGACCGTGACGACGCCCATCGAGATAAACGACTGCATCATGATGGCGAGGAAGTTCTTGCGCCGCACGAGTCCGCCGTAGAAAAAGGCGACCCCGGGCGTCATGATTGCCACGAGCGCTGCACAGATGAGGATGAAGGCGGTGTCGCCTGTGCTGATCATACCGATCTCCAATCCTTTCCAGTGATGATGTCTGCCGCGAACTCACACGTACGTGTCATCGCGCGCTGATCGCGGCTCGCAAGCGGTTGAGGGCCGTAACGTCTCAGTCGCTCATCTCGGTTCTCCTTTCAGCGCTGCCGAGTCGTTACCGGTCATCGTCGCCGGCCGTCTTAGAGGTAGGTATAGAGGCTGGCATAGGGCCGGCAGC
>JBKQWK010000282.1:0-6050 GCA_052139595.1 Thermoleophilia bacterium
CGGCGGCATTCGCCGCCGGAAAGACGACTTACTGGCTCACCGGTGGCATTGCCTCGCTGCTCCTCTTCGCTTCAGTCCTCGTACACGAGCTGGCGCACTCTCTGATCGCACGCCACCAAGGCATCCCGGTCAAGAGCATCACTCTGTTCTTGCTCGGTGGCGTCTCCAGCATCGAGAAAGAAGCCAGCAGCCCGGGACGTGAAGCCATCATGGCGGGTGCCGGGCCACTTACCAGTCTTCTTCTCGGCGGCGTGTTCCTGATCGGCGGAGTGGTCCTCAAGACCCCAGCGGCAGTGCACGCCACACTGGCCTACCTGGGAATTGTCAACATCGCCTTGGCGATTTTCAATATTCTGCCCGGCTTTCCCCTCGACGGCGGCCGCGTGCTGCGCGCTGCCCTTTGGGCGCGCTCCCATGACTTTGTGCGCGCCACGCGCGGGGCAGCGCGTACCGGCCATGTTTTTGGCTATGTGATGGTACTCGCCGGCGTGCTTCTTGCCGTCAGCGGCAATCTCTTCGCCGGCATCTGGACCGGATTCGTCGGCTGGGTCCTGCTGCAGGCCTCGCAGGCCGCATATCAGCAAGTCGTAGCCGAACAGAGCCTGCGCGGCGTCAGCGCCGCACGCCTGATGAGAAAAACGACCACGTGGGTGCCACCGTTCGTTACCCTCGAGTCGGCAGCCCATGACTACTTTCTCACCAACAATACTCGCTGCCTGCCGGTAGAAGGCGCCACGGATGGCACGTTCGACGGCATCGTCTGCCTCAGTGACTTGCAACGGCGACCACACAGCGAGTGGGGCCACGATCGCGTCCACGACATCATGATTGAGCGCGCCGACGTCGTCATGGTCAGGCCGGATCAGCCAGCCGGCGACGTGCTCAAAGTAATGACCGAGCGTAACGTCAATCAGGTCGCCGTTGTCGACGACGACGGCTTGCTGGGCTTCATCGATCGTACCAGCGCCCTCGACTTCCTGCGCCGACACGCCGTTGACGGGACCGGATACGACGGCTAGCGCCAGCCACGACTCAAGGCAGGCGCAGCAGCACCGTCAGAGCGTCGTCATCGAGGCGACCGCCGGCATACTCTTTGACTTCGCTGACGATCACGGCCGCAAGCTCGGCAGCACTCAGGTCGGCATGACGGCGCACGATCTCGCGTAAGCGCGCTTCGCCGAGAAGCCGACCGTTCTGGCGCGCTTCGATGACGCCATCGGTGAACAGCACGACGATGCTGTCGTCCGGCAGAACGACCCGGTTGGTCGGGTAGACGATGTTGGCAAAGATGCCGACGGGCATATTCCCCTTGCCGGGCACGATAAAGTTGGTACCTCCAGCCAGCACGATCGGTCGCGGGTGACCCGCAATCGCGTACTCCACCATGTGGCGATCGACATCGACGTAGGCCACCAGCATGGTCACGAACGGCTGTGTCTCGTCTTGAGCAACCAGGGCGCAGTTAAGACGTGAAAGCGCCTCGCCCGGCGAGCCCTCAGCAACATAAGCGCGAAGCATGTAGCGCACGACCGCGGTCTGAGCCGCCGCCGACAGGCCCTTGCCGCAGACGTCGCCCACGGCGACCATCAGTCGACCGGGGGCGAGCTGCACCAGGTCATAAAAGTCACCGCCGACGCGCGCTGCCTCGCCGGCCGGATCATAGTGCACGCCAACGCTCAGACCAGAAATCGGCCAAGGATCGATGCGTAGCGCGTTCTGAAACGTCTCGGCAATCTCGTGCTCACGGCGAAAAATGAGCGTGTTGCGCAGCGAAGCGCTGACCTGCGCCGCCAGCGTTGTCGCCAGTAGCCGGTCTTCTTCGCCGAACGTGCCGCCGCGGGCGCCAGCAAAGACGAGCGCCAGTTCGCGTCCGACCTGCCCGGCATCGATTGCTGCCACAAGCAGGCCGGCCACCACAGCCGCCGGCCGGCCGGCAACCGGCGACGAGCCCGCTGGCGACTGCGCCGGCGCAAATACTTCTTCCAAGCAGGCGGTATCAAAACAGATGCCACCGTCATCACCGAAGCTCGCGGCAATACGTACGCCGCGACTGTCGCGGCGTACCACTGCCGCACAGCGCACAGCCAGCAGGCGCGCGCCGGCGACGGCAACATGCTCGAGTATCCCCTGTGGGTCGGCGCGACCGACCAGTTCGTTCAGTGCCAACGAAATCGCCTGCAGCTCCGTCAGCTGACGCGTAAGCAGCTCGAGATGGTTGGCAGTCTCCCGCTCGTTGTCGTAGAGCTGCGCGTTATCGATCGCCACAGCCGCGAAGCGGCAAATCGCCAAGGCCATCTGCAAATCGTCGGCCGACAAGTCGCGCCGGCGCCGATCGTCAAACAGCTCGATCAGGCCGATGACACGGTCGCGGGTCCGCAGGGGCAACACCAGCTGAGTCCGATGGCCGCGTGCGACGAATAGCTGCCGCTCGGGCTCATTCAGACGGGCATCCTCGGCGTCGTTCACAATGAGCGGACGGCGTGCGTGCATGACCTGTTGACCAATGCCGCCGGGCTCGAGAGGCTGCGCCCCACCGAGATCTGCCACAGCGTTGAAGCCACCGTCGGCATAGCTCACGAGCAGCTGCGTCTCGCCCGCCACCGGCTCCACCCGCGAGATGGTGCAAGCGTCCATGTCGAGCGCATCCACAAGACGTCTCACGACAGACTCAAGCACCTGTGGCAAATCGAGGCTGCTGGCGATGTCAAGACTGGAATCCCGCACCAGCTCGAGATCGTGGCTCCATTGTTCAAGCTCGCGCATGAGACGCACGTTCTCGCAGGCGACAGCGGCATACTGTGCCACACTCTCAGCGAACAGCACGTGATCGTCGCCGAAACCGCCGGCCTCGGCTGCTCGATTGAAGATCAAGACACCGACCTGTCGACCAAAAGCGACCATCGGCGCCACGAGGAGCCGCTGCAATTGGAAACGCGCCACATCTGCCGTCGCCACGCCGGCGTCGCGGCGGGCATCGTCAATGACGAGCGCGCGGTCACGCTCCAGCGCCTCACGAGCAATTGGCAGTGCAGCAGGCGACAGTTCGATCTGATTCGCCGCCAGGTCGAGGCCATAAACAGCCTGCCCAAGCCACATCCCATCGTCGGTGGGCCGCAGAAGCACGCCGGACACTGCCTCCAGCTGCTCACCCGCGCGCTCCGTGAGGTACTGCAGCACCTCGTCCAGATCGGTACGGCTGCGACTCATGCCAACGATGTCGGACGAGGCCTCGGCCAGCTGCGCCCGAGCAATGGCGAAACGCGAGAGCGTTGCCAGCCGATTGACCAGGTATGTGAGCGCTACCAGACCGCCGGCAGCGAGCACGCCATAGCCGAGCACGAGGAGGTGTTGCGTAGTGACCGCGTCCTGGGCAACCATGACCGTGGCCGCCAGCGCCAGGCAGATCACCGCCAGCGCACCGACCACATGCTCGCGCTCGGTGAGCGTCAAGAGCGTGAGCGGGATCAGATAGAGACCACTTACGATCACCTCAGGGAGCACAAGGTCGAGCATGAACGTGCCGAGTATACCGGCCAGGGCAACGACGACGACCGCCACACGATGACGATGAAGCCACTCGATACGCCCCACCACGCGAGGATGACGGCGAGCGCTACTCGCGAGCCGAGCAGTGAGCTCATTTGCGGGCATCACACCTCCCAAGCGCAAGGGCGCGCCACATCGTCAATGGGAGTTGATGCTATAACTGCGGTTGACGCGCGACAAGCAATCGGGTTGCACCCTGACGGTCACTGAGGCGAAACCAACCAGCGACTGCTCGTCGCGACCTCCGCCGGGCCTTTCGCTCCCCGCCGGCGCGAAATGCCCGGCGCCAGCCAGCACCCGTCAGCGCCCGCCGGCGCCAGCTACAGCTTCTGCGCCCACAGGTAGAGGAGCAGCTCGGTGGGCGTGTCGGCAACGAAGGTTGCGCCGGCCCTCGTCAACGCCTGCCGACCGTGCCAGCCCCAGCCGGCGCCGACCGGCTCTGCCCCGGCCACGGCGCTCTCGACCATGTCGCCGCCAGTGTCGCCCACATAAATGAAGCGACGCTGGTCGGGATGACCGACTATCTCGGCAGTGATCTTTCGCACCTTGCTCGTGTCAACATCGCCACCGACCACCGTGCGCACGTAACCGCCGAGGCCATGGCGATCCAGCAAGCTGCGCACGAGAGAAGTGCTGTTCGATGTAATCACCACGAGTTCATGCTCTTCGGCGAGGCCGGCAAGCAGACCATTCACACCACAGAACGGGCGCAGATCTGTCGCCAGAGTCAGCGACGCCGCCGCAGTGGTGACAATTGTCTCCACTTGCTCAAGGCTCACACCAAGCGCAACCATACTTTCGTAGACGTTGCTTTCAAAGAGGGAGACAACCTTGGCCTGGCTGTCGATCTCGACCTGCCCACAGGCGGCACACGCAGCCACAAAGGCGGCGCTGAACGTCGTCAGTGAATCGATGAGTACTCCGTCGTGGTCGAACATGATGACGGGCTTGCTCATGACTCTCCGCATCTGATTGCGGCCGTCGCGCCGGCTACTGACCAAAGGCCCAGGCGTACGAGCTTGACCACCATCCGGGGCCGTGACCGAGGTGAATCGCCAGTGCCGTGGCTTGGATTTGCGCCTCGCCGTCAAGAGGTCTCGCCCCTCGCCACGGGTTCCAGCTGCCTCGCCAGGTTGATGGAGCATACTGGAACAGCCCGAGGTAGTTGCCGCCGTTGCTGGCGCTGGCGTCACCACCAGACTCGACCATCATCAGACGATACATGGCGGCGGCGTTGATGCCGTACTTCGCCGCCGCCGCCTGAACGAGGGGCCACCACGATCCGCCGTCCGCGGTCGGCACACTGGCACTGCTGGGAGATGGCTGGCTGACCATGACCGGTGACGGCGCAGCCTTGGCGTGCTGCTTTGCAACCAGCTTGACCACATCGGCGCGAGCGCCAGCCAGCAGGTGCTGTCGAAACGCGAGTTCCCGGCGAATCTGCTTGATTTCGCCGGCCAGCTGGGAGACTAGTTTCTCGCTTGCCGTTGCCTCCACCTGAAGGTTGCGTTGGCCATCGCTAATCTGCTTGTCAAGCGACTCGAGCTGCCCCACGACAGTGACGCCCTCAAGGTTCACGCGACGCATCACATCGAGTCCGCCGAGGAGATCGCTAAAGCTTGACGAGGACAACATGACGTCGAGAACGGTGACGTTCTGCTGCTTGTAGGTCGCGACAACGCTCATGCTCAGCGCCGATCTGGCAATGCCGAGATTGCGTCGGGCATCCTTGATCTGACTGGCGTTTTGGCTGATCTGCGCCCGCAACGCCAGCAGCGAGCTGGTCGCGCGCGCATACGCCTCGACTTTGCCGTTGATGGTCCCGTCGAGGCGAACGACTTGTGCTGCCAGGGATCGCGCTTTCGCCGCCGCTCCAGCAGTCGATGCAGCCGCCGCACGCGGTGCCGCACTGCCACCAAGAAGCGCGAGGCAGACAAGCAGGAGCGCGGCGTAGCCCGGGGCCGATCGGCCCAGCACTACGTGACTGCGACGAGCAGAGGCGTGCAAGCGGGTCATCTGCGTCTCCTTCGGAGCCGGTACCTTAGCAAATCGCCGCCGCCGCTTCAATTGCCTGCTGTTGTCGGCCGCGAAAGCGCACCGTCTCGCCGGCAGCATTCTGCTCTCCGCGGACGCTCACACGCTCGCCGTCGCCCTGGGACCAAACGTGCAGCGGTACGTGACCGGCTCGATCGGTCTGACCGGTGACCGGCGGAAGCTGGTTCGAGGCGGGAGGCGTGATGGTCAACAACCGAGGCGTGACAGGGCCGGAGAGCGGCCGCTTTGAGCGAAGCATCCGGTTCCGCAGTGATAGTCCAATCGCGAGCGCGCGGACTGCAGGGGTTCAGATTTGGTCTGCGACCTGCCCGTCCCTATACCCCTAGCAGATGGGATGAGAAGGCCAGCCTCCCGCGGGGTACCGTAAGGTCCCCAAGAAGAGTCGGGCTCTGTGGGCCCAAACAAGGAGGCTGACCATGAAAGATGCTACCACGAGCGAGGAGACGAAG
>JBKQWK010000283.1:0-14854 GCA_052139595.1 Thermoleophilia bacterium
CGCCTCTTGGCGCGCGAGCGCGAGACCGGTTCACAGCACGACCTCGGCCGCGCCGCGCGCGCGGCCAACGCGCGCGGCGCGTTCACGCTACTGCCCGGTGTCGTACAGGCATCAGAAAAGCTAAAGCGGGTAGTTATCGTTGACGACGTATACACTACTGGTGAGACGTTGAACTCATGTGCGACAGTGCTTGTGAATGCCGGCTTTGAGCCATTTGTGTTTACTTTTGCGCGCACCGTGCGTGCGTCTTTTCATGTAGCCCGTTCTGCCGTGCCGGCGCAACTGACAGCTAGCCGCCGCGCCGGCGCCTCAACCGCAAGCTAGGCGAGAAGGAGCGACGTCCATGAAGATTCAGATCAAGGGCCGCAATGTCGCCGTTACCGACGCAATGCAGGAGTACGCCGAAGAGAAGCTTTCGCGTGTGCATCGCTTGCTGCAGGAGCGTCATATCGATGAGGTGAGTCGAGTCGAGCTGGAGCTGATGGTCGAGAAAAACCCCAGCATCGCCAATCCCAATATCGCTGAAGCGACAATTTTCACCCGCGGGCCCGTGATCCGCGCCAAAGAGTCGTCGACCGACATGTATGCATCGATCGATCTGGTGGCCGACAAGCTGCAACGCCGGGTCAAGAAGTATCACGACAAGGTTCATCGCAAGAATCCTCGCCACGGCCAGGTGCTCAACCTGCTGACCAGCGATGTGCCAGAAGAAGAGACCACGATGCTGGCGGCCGACGAGATAGAGACCGACGACGGCCACATCGTCAAGACCAAGCAGTTCGCGCTCAAGCCGATGACGGTCGACGAAGCGACCTTGCAACTCGAGTTGGTGGGCCACGATTTCTTCGTGTTCACCAATGTCGAGACGAGCGACACGAACGTCGTCTACCGTCGCAACGATGGGCACTACGGACTGATCGAACCGGCCCAGAATTAGGGCGGCGGCGCGCCGGCGGTGGCGTCGCCGACGCGCTCGGAGGATTATTGTCACATGAGTATTGTAGATAAGCTGCTGCACGCGGGCGAGGGCAGGCGTATGAAGCGCCTGCTCGAGCAGGTGCAGGCGATCAACGCTCTCGAGCCCGAGGTCGAGGCGTTCAGCGACGATCAGCTGCGCCAGCGCACGGCCGACTTCAAGCAGCGGGTTGCCAACGGCGAGCCGCTCGACGATCTGCTGTTCGAGGCGTTTGCGACGGCCCGCGAAGCGGGCCGTCGGGCGCTGGGTATGCGTCCTTTCGACGTGCAGCTCGTCGGCGGCATTGTGCTCCACGAGGGAGACATCGCCGAGATGAAGACCGGCGAGGGCAAGACTCTGGTCGCCACCCTGCCGATGTATCTGAACGCGCTTGCCGGTAAAGGCACGCACCTGGTCACCGTCAATGATTATCTGGCCAAGCGCGATGCCGAGTGGATGGGCCAGGTCTACCGCTTCCTCGGGCTTGAGGTGGGCGTCATTCAGGCGATGATGACGCCCGAGCAGCGACGTGCTGCTTACGCTGCCGATGTTACCTATGGCACCAACAGCGAGTTTGGTTTCGACTACTTGCGTGACAACATGGCTATGCGCCGCGAGCACTGCGTACAGCGCGGTCATGCCTTCTGCATCGTTGATGAGGTCGATAGCATCCTCGTCGACGAGGCGCGCACGCCACTCATCATCAGTGGCGCGCCGGAGACAGCACCCGACATGTATCGCAAGTTCGCGCGCGTGGTGCCCCGTCTCATCCCTGGCGAAGACTACGAGGTTGACGAAAAGCAGCGGACCGTCGCCGTCACCGAGTCCGGTGTCGCCAAAGTTGAAAAGGCGCTCGACATCGACAACCTCTACAAGGAGTCTAACGGCGCCCTTGTGAACCACTTTCTTCAGGCGTTGCGGGCGGAGTCGCTCTATCATCGCGACGTCGAGTACATGGTTAAAGATGGCGAGGTACTGATCGTCGACGAGTTTACCGGTCGCGTTCTTGAGGGTCGGCGCTACAGCGAGGGCCTGCATCAGGCGATTGAGGCCAAGGAGCATGTGGCGATCCGCGAAGAGAACCAGACGCTGGCGACGATCACCCTGCAGAACTACTTTCGCATGTACGAAAAACTCGCGGGCATGACCGGCACGGCGCACACTGAGGCCGACGAGTTTCGCGAGATTTATGGTCTCGAAGTTGTGCAGATTCCCACCAACGTCGACATGATCCGGCGCGACGAGAACGACCTCATTTTCAAGACGAAGGACGAGAAGTTCGACGCGGTCGTCCAGGACATCGTCGCCCGCGAGCAGAAGGGCCAGCCGGTGCTCGTCGGCACGGTCTCGGTCGAGGTCAGCGAGCATCTGTCGTCGCTGCTCGAACGCCACGGTGTGCAGCACAACGTTCTCAATGCCAAGCAGCACGAGCGCGAGGCTGAAATCATCAAGGACGCCGGCCAGGCGCGGGCAGTCACCATCGCCACCAACATGGCCGGTCGTGGCGTCGATATCAAGCTTGGTGATGGTGTGCGCGAACTCGGCGGCCTGTACGTCCTCGGTACCGAGCGCCACGAGAGCCGGCGCATCGATAACCAGCTTCGTGGCCGCTCCGGCCGGCAGGGCGACCCCGGCGAAAGCCGCTTCTACTTGTCTGCCGAGGACGATTTGATTCGCTTGTTCAGCGGCGACCGCATGTACCGTATTCTCGATCGTCTTGGCCCCGGCGAGGGCGAACCGATCGAGCACAAAATGCTCAGCGGCGTCGTCGAACGCGCCCAGAAGAAGGTTGAAGAACTCAACTTCATGCGCCGCAAGACGGTGCTCAAATACGATGAGGTGATGAACGAGCAGCGCCGCGTCATTTACGATCAGCGTAATCGCATCCTCAACGGCGAAGATTTTGGTGAGCAGGTTCGCGAGATGCTCGCCGAGCAGATTTCGGTCGTCGTGCGTTCGCATGTTGCCGGCCAGCAGTACCCAGAGGACTGGGATCTCGAGGCGCTGGTGGTCGGCTTGCGCACGCTCTACGAACCGACGCTTGACCTTGAGCATATTGATCGTGCGGGGATGGATGTTGACGACCTTGACGAGCTCGTGGTCGACGATGCCCTGGCACAGTACGAGCAGCGCGAAGCCGACTTGGGTGCCGATAAGATGCGCGATGTCGAACGGGCGGTGATGCTGCAGATCATTGATACGCGCTGGAAAGACACCCTGCTCGACATGGATTATCTGCAGGAGGGCATCCATTTGCGTGCCCTCGGGCAGCGCGACCCGTTGGTCGAGTACAAGTCCGAAGGTTTCAACCTCTTTCAAGACATGCTTGAGGGCATCAAGCAGAGCACGGTAACGACGCTGCTCAAAAACAACTCACAGGATCTGCTCTACTTCGCCGCCATGACCTTTGATGAGCCGTTCGCGGCGGTGAACTATACGAGCGGTGACGACCTCGCCTACGAGACGTCGTTCGCTGCCGCTGCCCAGGCGGGCAGCGGCAGCCTGAGCGTCTACGACGGTGTCGAGGGCGCCGCCGGGACGATGAACGCTGGCGCTGGCGCGCAACGCTTCAAAGAAGCACAGAGCGCCGGCGGCGTGGCTGTACAGCAGCGGGTGGTTACCGAGAAGGTCGGCCGCAACGACCCGTGTCCGTGCGGCTCCGGCAAGAAGTACAAGAAGTGTCACGGGGCGTGAGTCCGGGCGCCGAAGCGCACCTCGTGAATGGCTTCGATTGCCCACCGGAGCGGTCCGATACAGATAGTTACAAGTGGCAGAAGCATGGCCCGGGCGTGTTGCCGCTGTGGGTGGCCGACATGGACTTTGCGGCGCCGCCGGCCGTGGTTGCCGCCCTGCGGCAGCGAGTCGAGCACGGCGTTTACGGCTATGGTGCGATTTCGCCCACGCTGACGGCGGCGATCCTTGATCATTTGGCGAGGCAGTATGGCTGGCAGATCGACCCCGAGTGGCTGGTCTACCTGCCGGGTGTCGTGCCGGCCCTGAACCTTGCCAGTCGCGCCTTTGCCGGCGCCGGTGAGGCGGTCATGACGGTCGTGCCGGCCTACCCGCCGTTCCTGTCGGCGCCGGCCAATCAGGACCGGCGCCTCATCACGGTGCCGGCGCATCTGCACGAGGGACGCTGGCGTCTGCCTCTCAAACAGATGGAGGCCGCACTGACGCCGCAGACGCGACTGTTTCTCTTCTGTCATCCGCATAATCCGCTTGGCCGAGCGTTCAGCAGGGGAGAGGTGGCGGCGGTTGTCGAGTTCTGCCGCCGCCACAACCTGATTCTGTGTTCGGACGAGATTCACTGCGACTTGCTGCTGGACGATGTGCGTCATGTGCCGGCGGCGACGGCCGGCGACGGCGCCGAGGCGTTCACGGTAACGCTGATGTCACCGAGCAAGACGTTCAATCTGCCGGGGCTCAACTTCGCCTTTGCCGTGATTGCCGACGCCGCCTTGCGGCGGCGCTTTCAAACGGCTGCGGCCGGTCTGCTGCCGATGCCGAGCCCGTTGGCGGTGGCCGCCGCCGAGGCGGCCTACCGCGAAGGGGCAGAATGGCTCGTGGCTCTGCTGGCTTACCTGCGCGGCAATGCTACCGTCGTCGAGCGCTTCGTTGCCGACCTGCTGCCGACGGTTGTGACGACACACGTGGAGGCGACGTACCTCGCCTGGCTTGACGTACGCGCGGCGGCGTTGCCAAACGCACACGAAGCCTGTTTGCGCGCCGGGGTGGCTCTCAACGATGGTGCCGACTTTGGCGCGCCAGGCTTTTTGCGACTCAATTTCGCCTGCTCGCGGAGCACGCTCGATGAGGGCTTGCGCCGCGTGCAGCGCGCGCTGTACGCGGCGCCGGCTGGGTCGAACGGCGGCGGCCGCCGACCCGCCGCCGACCAACCCGCCGGCGGCGCTTCGTGAGCGTCGTCATCCCAGGTATAATCGTCACATGAGTATCTCTCCGACTGAAGCACTCGATCAGCTTGACCTGCTCCGCCAGCGGCTCAGCAGCGCCGGTGAGCGCCTGAGCTGGCTGCGGAGCTATCTTTGACCCCGCCAAACTGACTGCCGATATGGCTGTGCTCGAAGAGCGCATGCGGGCCGGCGATTTCTGGGACGATCAGGAGCAGGCCTCGCGGGTGTCGGCCGACTATAGCCGCATCAAGCGCCGTCTCGCCGATTACGATGCTCTTCAGGGGCGCTTCGCCGATCTCGAGACGACAGAGGAACTGGTGCGTGAAGAGCTGAGCGGAGACGCCGTCGACGACGAACTCCTGAGCGAACTCAGCCATGGTCTGCAGACCCTCGAGCACGAACTTGAGCGTAGCGAGGAGCAACGCTTCTTCAGCGGCAAGTACGACGATGGTGGCGCCATCATGACGATCCATCCCGGCGCCGGCGGTACCGAGTCGCAGGACTGGGCCGAGATGTTGCTGCGCATGTACCTGCGCTGGTTTGAGCGCCGCGCCTTCAAGGTGGAGATGAACGAGGCGCAAGAGGGCGACGAGGCGGGGCTCAAGAGTGCCACGGTGACGATCGAAGGCGAGAACGTTTACGGACTGCTGCAGGCCGAGAAGGGCGTCCATCGCCTGGTGCGCATGAGTCCCTTCGACTCGGCGAACCGCCGGCATACCAGCTTTGTCTCGGTCGAGATATCACCGCTCGTGTCCGAGGACGTCGAAATCGCGATCAACGACGACGATCTGCGTATCGATACCTACCGCTCCAGCGGTGCCGGTGGCCAGCACGTCAATAAGACCAGTTCGGCGGTTCGCATTACGCACATTCCCACGAACATCGTCGTACAGTGCCAGAACGAACGCTCGCAACTGCAGAACAAGGCTGTGGCGATGCGCATGCTTAAGTCCAAGCTGGTCGAACTGGAGGAGCGCAAGCTGGCCGACGAAATGGCTCGGGAGCGTGGTGAGGTTAGTGCGGTCAACTTTGGCAGTCAGATTCGCAGCTACGTGCTGCATCCGTACCAGATGGTGAAAGATCTGCGCACCGGCCATGAAGCCGGCAACGCTCAGAGTGTGCTCGATGGCGATCTTGACGGTTTCGTGCACGCCTACCTTGTCTGGCGGGCCAGCGGCAGCGCGCCGCGCAAGTAAGCCGGCGACGGCGCACCGCACCCGTAGGCCGGCCGGCGGCGCACCTGCGCCGTGACTGTCGTGCCGACCGGCGCCGCGCGGCTGCGCCTTGATGGTCGCGCCGGGCAGGGTGCCTGATTGATCGTCGCGCGGCGCACGCAACTTGTTGCTGCGCGGCGCTTATGCCTTAACCGCTGCCAGCACCATGGCGATGAGCTGGCCCTCTACGTCGGCCAGCTTGCGTTCACGATCGAACACCAGCCAGTCGAGGGCTGCCGTGACGACGATGCCGAACAGCGCCGATGCAGTGAGCTGCACATCGAGGTCGGCACGAAACTCGCCGCACTGTATGCCGCGTTCGATCGTTGCCGCCAGGACGCTGCCGTAGTGAACGCGCAGCTTGCCAATCGCATCGCGCCAATCGCGATCCAGACGCCACATCTCGCTCATGACCAGCTTGCTGAAGGCCTGGTACTGCTGAATATACGTCAGCTCGGCGTGGACGAGGGCGCGCAAGGCAGCGGTAGCGTTCGGCGTGTCCACGGTCGCCGCACGAAAGCTGGTCGCCAGCCGCTCCAGGCCGTCGTCGAGCAAGGCCGCGAAGAGTTCCGCCTTACTCTTAAAGTGGTAGTAGACGGTTCCCTTGGCGACACCGGCGCGCTCGACGATTTCGTCGACCGTTGTGCCGGTGTAGCCGCGCTCGCCAATCAGCGCCACGGCTGCCTCGAAGAGGCGATCCCGCGTACCCTGTGTGTCACGAGCCATCACTCGACCTCGTTCTCGCCGATTGCGTGCCGCCAGAGTCGAAGCGCCGGCGCTGGGTAAAACCTCATCCTGGCGCTGCCAAGTTTCATCCCAGCGTGAAGACCGGCTTGAGGCGGTCCATCGTCCACTGACGACGACGATGTGTCGTCACCAGGGTAACCGCTCCGGCCGCCGCTGTGAAGGCCAGCAGAATGGCGATGTCAAACGCCAGCAGGCGCAGGTCGTTGCCGCTGATTGCCTGGCGCAAGCCCTGCACGACGTAGGTCATCGGTAGCACCGGGTTGATGACGCGGAAGAACTTGGGTACCAGCTGCAGCGGGAAGGTACCGGCTGACGATGTCAGTTGCAGCATGAGGAGAACGACAGCCACGAACTTGCCGACCGGACCGAAGGTGGCCGAGAGCCATTGCAGTATCGTCGTGAAGCAGAGGGCCGAGACCAGCGTAAACCCATAGAAAGCCAGTACGTTGACGGGATGCAGACCGAGGGCGAACTGCAGCACGAGCAGCATGACGACCGCCTGCAGACTGCTGACCGCCAGCGCTGGCCACAGAGAGCTGAGGGCGACCTGATAGTCGGGCAGGGTGGAAGCGAGGGCGCGGCCACCGAGAGGGCGAATGATGAAGTACGCCATGAGCGCCCCGACCCACAAGGCGAGCGGGATGAAGTACGGGGCGAAACCGGTACCGTAGTTGGGCACCGGGTGCAGCCGTTCAGTGGTAAGCGCGACGGGGCTGCTCATCATCGTTGCCTGCGTGCGCTGTTGCTGAGCGCTATAGGCGGGGATACTTTTTGCGCCGGTGCCCAGCTTGGTGGCTAACGTCTGGGCGCCGGCGCCGATCTTTGTCAGACCGGCGCGCACGTCGAGGCCGCCATTCACGAGCAGGTTGATGCCCGCGCCGAGGTTGAACGTATTCGTCTTGACCTGAGCGACTCCGGCCAGCAGCTGTGTCGCTCCGCCGGCGACGCGGCGCGAACCGGTGGCCAGAGTCGCCGCGTCGGCATGGGCCTGAGCGAGACCGCTGCTCAGACGGGTGGCGCCGCCAGCGAAGCTACCGGCGCCGCCGGCCAGCGTAGCGGCGCCGGCCGCAGCCTGGTTGACGGCGGTGCTGTACTGGCCAAGCCCGCCGGCCAGCGTAGCGGCGCCGGCGTCGACCTTAGCGGCGCCGCCGGCCAGCAGGCGGACCTGCGGCGCCGCCGCCTGCAGGGCGGTGTTCAGCTGGCCAAGCCCGGCGTCGACGTGCTCGACGCCGCTCAGAGCGGCGGCGAACGTTGGATCGGCGCCGGCCGCCGGGGTGGCGGCCGCGGAGGCCTGCAGTGCTTGTGCGACCTGTGTTGTGGCGGTGCTCAGTGAGCCGGCTGCCTGGGCCGCTTGATCGAGCTGAGTGCTCATCTGCTGCGTCCCGGCGCTGATGCTACCGGCGCCGCCGGCGAGTGTGCGCGCCGCCTGCCGGAGTTGCACGCCCAGCTTGGCGAGCGTGCGCAGCGATGCGGCCAGGGTTTGCGTACCGGTGGCCAGCTGCGTGCTGCCGGCGGCGAGAGCACTACCGCCGCTCTGCGCGCGGCCGAGGCTGCCTGCCAGCATTGTTGCTCCCACCGCCACCTGCTGAGAGCTGCTTTTCACCTGTGCGGCGCCAATGGCAAGCTGCACCGACTGCGGCTCCTGGCCTCTGACTTGGGTGTTCATGCTGTTGAGGCCGGCGATCAGTTGCTCAGCACCGGCGCCGGCCTGCGTGCTGGCACGGCTGAGTTGCAGAGCGCCGTCGTGAGCCTTGACGATCTGGCCATGAAGGTCGCTGAAGGCGACGAAGACAGTGCTGAAGTACCGATGCTGAATGGTCTGTGCCATGGTCAGCTGCGTTTCCACAAACACACGGCTGGCGATCTGTGTGGCCAACAGGTTGCTGGCCTCGTTCTGCTGCACGATGAGGGTGGCCGCTCGCGGCGCGGCAGTGTTTGCCGAGGCCAGGTTGGCACTGAAATTAGCCGGTATGGTCAGAGAAATGTAGTACTTCTGATTCTTGAGCCCGGCCCGGGCGTGGGCGGCGGAAACGACGGTCCAGCCGAATGACTTGCTCTTCTTCAAAGCGGCGACGAGATCGCTGCCGGCGTGCAGGGTTGTGTCGTTGATCCGCGCGGGCTGATCGAGATTGACGATCGCTACCGGCAGGCTGCTGACGCGAGCATACGGATTCCAGAAAGCCCACAGATAGAGCACGCAGTAGAGCAGGGGCACGAGGCAGATGGCGGCGATTGCCAAGCGAATCGGCGGCGCCGAAAACAGTCGCTTGATCTCGAGCAGAGCAACTCTAAACGAGCGCATGAGCGTTCGCCTCCTCAATGGTCTCGGAGCTGAGAGAACCGCTGGGTGGGAGAGGGGAGCCATCAGTTGGGAGAGCGGAGCCGTCGTGATTGAGGGCCAGAGCGACGTCGGCGAGGTGGTCGAGCGAGGGGTCCAGGCAGCCGGCGATGATCGCTGTCCCGGCGCCGGCAAGACGGCGCAGATCCCGCCAGACCTGGATGCGCTCGGTGGGCGTGAGGTCTTCGTCGAAGTCGTCGACCACGATCAGTGGCGGCGCGCCGATGTGCGCCAGGGCGACACCGAGCAAGAGGCGGTTGGCTGCTCCCATGGTGCGCACGACGGCGTTGGGATCAAGGTCCAGCTCAAGGTCGGTGAGGACCGCTTGCTGCGCGTCTTTGTGAGCCGGTAGACGGTGGAGCAGAAGCTCCACGCGTAGCTGGTCGGCCACGGTGAGCGTGTCGTCGAGATCGTTGACGCCGCGAAAGAGGGCTAGTCCGACCAGGCGGCGCACGGCGGCAGTCTTGCGGCGACCGTCAATGCCGCCGATGCGCAGGCTTCCGTTGGTCGGCCGCAGGCGCGCCGCCAGACTCAGCAGCAGAGCGGTTTTGCCGGAGCCGGCTGGCCCACTGATCAGCGCCAGCTGACCGTGGCCGACAGAGAGGTCAACGGCGCGGTAGACCCAGCCGAGTGAAGTACGCAGACCAAGCCCCTGGGCAGCGATGAGAGGTTCGACGTTCGCTGACCTGGCGAGGATTGATGCTGGAGGTGGAACCGACACGGAGATCCTCCCGCTGTTAGTAAACTGACTAGTCAGTATATTATCGCCGGGAGTGGCATTTGGTCAAATCTTCGCGCATCTCACGCTCAAGGTTCCACCCGCGCCTGTCGATTCTGACTAAAGTGGCGACGTCGATTTGGATCGGTGCTGTGGGTTGTGTTGGCAGAACGAGCAAGGCGGGCAATGAAGCGCTGGGAAATCGCGGCCACGGTGATCTGCACGGTGGCGGCGATCGTCGTGCTCTGGCTAGCCCCACCGTCCGTACGCGGCCTCGGCGGTGTGCTCCTGGTTGTGGCGGGCGCCGTGGGCGCCGGACGGTTCGGCGGCGTCTTCGCCGCCGCGCTCGCCGGCGGCCTGCTGCCGCTCGCGGCCGCTCATGACCGGGTCACGAGCTGGCCGATCATCGCCATCGACGTGACGATCTATCTCATTGTTGCCTTGGCCGTTGGCCAGCGGCGCGACCTCGAGCGGCGCCGACTAGCCACGCTTGGCTCGGCGTCTTCTTCGCGTGAGCAGGCGCGAGAGCACGGCGTGGGGGAGGCGGCCGGTGAGGTGCAGTATCGCGCCCTGTTCGAAGCCTGTAACGACGCCATCCTCGTGTGTGCTCTCAACGAACAGGGGCTGCCGGGGTTGGTGGTCGACGTTAACGAGGCGGCTTGCATGTCGCTCGGATACTCCCGCCTTGAGTTCTTGACGATGAGCGTTTTTGACGTGGTTGCGCCCGAAAGTCACCACGTGGTTGTCGAGCATGCCGAGTCACTGCGGCTCAACGGCCGGGCGCTCTTTACGGCGGTCTACCAGTCTCGCGATGGCCGCCGCATCCCGGTTGAAATCAGCTCACGCCTGATAGGGCGCGAGGGACAGACCCTCAGTCTGACGATCGCTCGCGACGTCGCCGCGCGCCAGGAGCTGGAGGGGCTGCTGCGCACGACGTCCCATCGGGACGAGCTGACCGGCCTCCTCAATCGGCGCGGTTTCTTCATGATGGTTGAAGATGAGCGTCGCCGAGCGCGGCGTCTTGGTGCTCCGGCGGCCCTTGTCTACGCCGATCTGGACGGGCTTAAAGCCATCAACGATCGTCTTGGCCACGGCGCCGGTGACGCTCTGCTGCTGGCCGTGGCTGATGTGCTGCGCACGACCTTTCGTGACTCCGACGTTCTGGCGCGCCTCGGTGACGACGAGTTCGTCGCCCTGGCAGTGCTGGGCAGGGATGATGAGGAACGCCTGAGCCGCGATCTCATCGCCAGTCGCTTCGGCGATGCCCTGGCAGCGAAGAGCGCTGAGCTGGGCGATCAGTTGACGTTGTCGCTCAGCTACAGCGCTCTCCTCGTCGACTGGGCTGAGTTGAGCCAGATCGATGGGCTGCTGACGCGTGCCGACGCTTGCCTGTGCGCCGTCAAGCGAGCCAAGCAGGCACGCGGTGGGCGCCCGCTGGCCGCGGCGCCAGCGGGCTGAGTTCGCGCCGCGTCTGCCCAGGCTCACGGGTTGCGCCGGCGAGTACGCCTGGCGTAGAGATTCCGCTGCGGCTACGCCGGCCGGCCCAGCGCACCAGCGTCGGGGGCGCATGGGTCACCGCCGGCGCGCGCCGGCGCATGCCCTGAGTGCCGACTCCGGCAGCGGCTGCCAAAGCCGACGGCGTTTGCTATAATGCCGTCTCTGCGTGGGCGACTAGCTCAGTTGGGAGAGCGCTAGCTCGACAAGCTAGAGGTCGTTGGTTCAATTCCAACGTCGCCCACCATTCCTTTCTCCTCTGCATCTCCGATAATCGCCTTTGAGCAGGCAAGTTTCGCGGTGCATCGTCCTTCATCCTGGGCGTCTCATTTCTGCCTACGCCGCGAACTTCGCAGACACCTGGGTGGAACGGCTTTGGCCATCAAGGTGAGGTGAGTCAGGGACGCGCCGATTCAGACCGATTCGGGCGATGCAGACCGATTCGGGCGGAGTCAGGCTGCCTCAGGCCTGGTCAGGCCGGGACGAGCCTCTCTGCGCCGCTGAAAATCTCCTCCACCTTCAGAGCGGCGGCACCGTGACCGGGGAGCCGCTCTGGATTCCACGATTTCATGTTGTCGAAGATTGGTCCGCTCTCGTGATACTCGAACTTGCCTTTGATCTGGAAGGATTTCTTCTCGGGTGTGATGAAGAGGAGCGCCCCCTTGCTGCCTGCGAAGATATTCTTGAGTGTCTTATCGAAGTAGTTGTTCGCTACCACCACCGTCTCGTCGTCGAATATGGCGACGCAGGTTGCATAGATGACGTTGGGGACGTTGTCGCTGCTTATGGTCGCCAGGACCACCGGCTCGGTGCGCTGTTTCCACGCTTGGCGTACCGTCTCTGGGATCGTTGCCATGCTGCTCCAGCCCTTCTTGCTTGCTCTGCCGCTCCCGTGCGGCGCTTCTCGGATCGATACGGATTCTCTCACAACCGTCGCGAGCGCGATCAGCAAGACTGAGTTTGCCGAGAAGCGGCGAGAATGTAGCTAGCGCTCGCACGGAGCTGGCGCACGGTTCGTAGTCAAAGAGAGACGGCGATGTGATGGGCAACACCGGCATCGCCCCTCAAAAGCAGAGGAGGAACGCATGAGTGACGACCCCACGACCGTCTCCTGGCAGGTCATCGCGGCAAAGTGGAAAGTGATCTCCGCCGACGGCCACGAGATTGGCGAGGTCTATCTGACGGCCGGTGATGAGAATGCCGATATCTTCGACGGCCTCGCGATTACTCATCACGGTGGCCCAGGGCTTCTGCACGACTATGTTGATCGACCGCGTTACGTGAGCGCCGATCAGATCGCAAGCATCCAGCCAGGTGTCGTGCACCTTGCCATCAGCACTCAGGAATCGGGGCAGCTGCCGGAGTACCAAGTCCCGGAGAGCGCCGAGATTCTGCCAGAGAAGGCCAGTTTGAAGGCGCGCATCGAGACCGATATCGAGAAGCATTCGGGCGGGCATCGAACCTACTGATCGCAGCCTCGGCGGCATGGCCTCGGCAGCACGGTCCCGGTGGCACAGGCCGGCAGCACCGGCGTGCACATCACCAGTGACAGCCGTCAGGCGAGTATCGCGAGACCATAGATCAGCAGGCTGAGGATCCCGACGACAATACCGGCAATGGCGAATCCTCTGGCCGTGCCGTAACGCTTGGCTCGCCGGTAAGCGACGAGCGAAAGAATGAGTCCAAGCAGCCCCATGAATGGGGCGATCAAGCCTGCCAGCGAGGCGACGAGACCGATCAACCCCAGGCGTTGGTTTCTTACGCTTGGAGGCGCGGTCTGACGTGGTCCTGAGGGCGGTCGCGATTGTGGCTGCGCGCCGTCGGTCCTTCGCTGTGGCAGGTGCCGCGAATGGATTGCCAGCGTCGACGGAGAAACCTCGGCAGCGGTTGGCGTACCGCAGTCGGGGCACAGACGCGTCTCCTTGGCGATGGCCGCTCCGCAGGTGCGACAGTAGGGCATGGCGGACCCTCTCGAGAGAAGTTTTGGCCTCGTAAGACTCAGAAGCTGATCATACTCCCGAGACGGCCGACCGGTGACGCCTGACGACGGGCGCCGGCGTGCGCTGAGCGTTACGCATAAGCGCACGCCAGAAGTTCTGCACCCCCAGTTCTTCCGTCCCGGCTACGGTGTAGGGTAATTTAGCAAGCTCTGCGGTCGCGAAGCCGCAGGCCAAACCGGGCAAGGAGGAATGCCGACGATGATCTGCCCGCACTGTGGTTCCGAGGCCAGCGGCAACTTCTGCTCAACCTGCGGCGCGCCGCTCACGTCGCCGGCGGCCAGGACGTCAGCGCCAATGACAGCGGCACAGACGCCGGCGGCGATACCAGAACAGACGTTTTCGCCGGCGGCGCCAGCAACGGCGCCAGAACAGACATCTTCCTCGACAGAGCCAGCAACGCCGCCGCTGGCCGCAGCGCCAGGTGAAAAGACGCCGCCTCCGGCTGCTGCGCCGGCCGCGCCGGGCGCCTTTCTCTGTCCTGTCTGCCGGCAGACCAATCTTGATCTGACGATGGTCAAGACCGCCTTGGGCTTGCACCACCAGGCCGGCCTCATCTGCTCGCACTGCGGCTCGCTGCTGCTCGAAGACAAGAACGATGCCACCCGCTTTGAACTGACAGCGACGCACGAGCCATCCCTGTCGGCCTGGCAGACCTACGCCCATAAGACGCTCCCCGCCCAGGAGTGGCAGCACATTGCCGCTGGTGGTGCCTCCGACGAAGAGCAGGCCAAACTCGATCTGGCGACTGAACTCGCGCTGTTGCGCGCGGGCCGCGTCACCTTTGCGACCCCCGGTCAGGCACCCCTGCTCTTACAGGCTGGCGAGCGCCTGGTCTTCGTCTTTGACGCCATTACCCTGCGTGAGCCGCACAGTGTCTCGACGGGCTACTACGGCGGCCCCAGCCTGCACGTCGCCAAGGGCCTGACGATTCGTACCGGCGCCTTTCGCGCCCAGAGCCACGAAGAACTCAAGGATATCGACAGTGGAACCCTCAGCCTGACGAACAAGCGCCTTGTTTTTGCCGGTGCCTTGCGCTCGGTTGAGGTCGCGCTGGCCAAGCTGACGTCGATCGAGGCGTACTCAGATGCGATTGCCATCCGTCGAGCCGGCAGGGAAAAGACGCAGCTCTTCTTTGGCCTCGGCGAAGTTGCCTACACCTTCAGGGTAGAGGGACGCAGGCACAGCGAGCCGTGCTCGGGGCTGATCGTCAAGTACGCGGTCGAAGGGCTCCTGGCACAGGGAAGCTCGCCAAAAGCGTAGCCGGTGCGGCGGCTTCGGTGCGGCGGCTCTCTGGCCGGCTGCAGGTCAGCCGGGCAGAGATAATGCCAACTGCTCCTCATCGCCAGCTCTAAAAGGCTGCGGAAGAAGGCCAGTTTGAGAGGAGCGCAGTTGCCGAGGAGAGTGGCAGGAGGCGAGAAGCAGGCCGATGCGATGCCTCGCGAGCTCCTGAGCGAGGCCTGTGGGGCCGATCTGTGGC
>JBKQWK010000284.1:0-3191 GCA_052139595.1 Thermoleophilia bacterium
AATGCCGCCGCCGCCGTCGATCTGGCGAAAGAACTCGTGCGCGCGTGAGCGGGCGCGCGTGAGCCGCGCCTGCGCGCTACGGCCGAGCGGCGGCGCGACGCGCACAGGCACAGCGCCCAGTCGGCGCGCTGCGCGAGTTCAGCGTGAGCAGAGCCGGTTCGCACCGCCTTAGCGGCTCTGCGTCCGACAGCGGCCAACGACGATTGGAGGAACTGTGGCGCGACCGACCATAGCGGTTTTGACCGCTGCCGAGAGAGAGCGTGTACATGAACAGACCTTGCGCGTGCTTGAAGAGGTAGGCGTCTGCTACAACACGCCGCTGGCGATCGAGCTGCTCGCCGCCCATGGCGCCGAGGTCGATCGCCAGCGGCTCACGGCCAGGATCCCGCGCAAGCTGGTTGCCGAGTGCCTTAAAACCGTACCGCACGACGTGTTTCTCGCTGCCCGCGATCCTGTCAACGATCGGGTCATCGGCGACGGCAGCCTTGTCTTCACCACCGACGGCACAGCGACCTACCTGCTCGACGACGTGACCGGCGAGCGGCGGGAGGGAACAGCCGAGGACTTGCGGACGGCGATGCGCCTGTTCGACGCCCTGCCCGAAATCGACTACGTCTGGCCATCAATTTCGCCACGTGACTGCCACCCCGCCACGGCCGGCCTCGAGATGGCTGCTATCTCCATCGCAGGCTGCACGAAGCACGTGCAGGACGAGGTGCGCACGCCCGACCTTGTCGAACCTCTCCTCGACATCCTGCAGGCTTACGCCGGCGCGCCTCTGCGTGAACGCCCGATCTACTCCGTGATCAACTGTACAATCGCACCGCTGAGCCACGACGGCCCCATGACCGAAGCTGGCATTGCCTTGGCCCGGGCCGGCGTCCCGATCTTCATTCTGCCAATGGTTCTCATGGGTACAACCGGCCCCATGAGCGTGCTCGGCACGACGATCGTGAACATGGCAGAGACGCTCTCGGCCGTCGTTCTGTACCAGCTTGCAGCGCCCGGCTGCCCACTCGTTTCAGGCATCGGCTCCGCGGCTGCCGAGATGCGCAACGGCCTTTACCTCTGCGCGTCGCCAGAAGTCGCTCTCATTAATCTTTACGGCATCGAGATGAGCCATTTTTACGGACTGCCGGTGCAGACAAGCTGTATCGGCGCCGATGCCAAGACGCCCGACTACCAGGCGGGCGCTGAGGCAGCGATGACCGGCGTTACCGAGGCGCTAGCCGGTGCCGACAGTCTCATCGCCTTCGGGCTGGTCGACGGTGCCCAAACTCTCAGTCTGGCCAAGACGGTCCTCGACTGTGAGGTCGTCAGCATGATCAAGCGCCTCGTGCGCGATGACGTCGTCGACGATGCCAGCGCCCTCGTTGACGATATTCGTGCTGTCGGCATCGGCGGCCATTACCTGGCAGCGCGAAGCACGCGACGGCGCTATCGCGCCGGAGAACTCTGGGAGCCAAGGGTCTTTCGTCGCGGATCATTCGCAGTGGGCGCTGGGCGTTCACTGGTTCAGGATGCCGCCGAGATCGCCCGTCACCTCATCGCGACGCACGAGGTGACGCCGGTGGCCGAGGATGTGCGCCTTCACGTGCGCTCGGTCATCGACGATTTCGCGGTAGCCAAAGGGATCTTATCGACGACCCGTTAGCGTGATCACGTCAGCACTGAAACACAAATGACGGGAATCGACACCTCATCGGAAAGCACGACCTGCCGGGAGCCAGAGATCGGCCGGAGCGAGACTGCTCCGGCCCGCGTGACGTCGTGATTACACGCACTCCGCCCGACTCCGTGGTCGAGCGCCGCACAACCCTGCAGCTCGCTGTCGTCTGCGTCGCCAGTTTTGTCACGTGGGCCGGCTTTGGCGCCATTTTGCCCTACCTGCCCATCTTTCTCAGAGACGAGGCGCACAGCCCGATGTGGCTGATCGGCGTCATCGCTGCTGCCTACTACGCTGGCACGTTCGCCTTTTCCGCTCCACTCGGTCGTCTCAGCGACGGCCTCGGGCGTAAGCCGATCATCGTCAGTGGCGTATGGCTCTACGCCGTGGCCACTCTGCTCTTCACCACAACGACCGACGCCAACTGGTTCACGCTCTTCCGTCTCCTGGAAGGCGTCGGTGCGGCAGCTGTCGGGCCAGCGAGCCAAGCATTCATCGCCGACATCAGTCCAGATGATCGGCGCAGTCGCGCCTACGGCTGGTTGACGACCGCCCAGTTCGGCGGCCTCGTCCTGGGCCCAGCGCTGGCGCCGCCGCTCTATGCCCTCGGCGGCGGCCACGGCCGCTGGGCGTTTTACACGATCTTCCTCTTCGGCAGTGCGCTCTCGGCGCTCACGGCGCTGGCCCTCATGGTGACCATCAAGGAACCGGCAGCCACAGCCCGGCGGCGCACCGATAAACTGGTCCGGCCGCCACTACGTGAGCTCACCGCTGGCCCCGTGGCGGTGTTCATTCTTCTCGCCGCGACAAGCAGCTTCGCCATGGGCAGCTTCGAGGTGCTGTGGAGTCTCTGGCTGCAACACCTTGGCGCTTCGCTGATCTACATCAGCGCCACCTGGATCGTCTTCAGCCTGCCGATGCTGCTTTCGTTTGTCGGTGGAGCACTCGCCGACCGCGGCAACCGCTTTCTCCTCATGGTCTCCGGCTATGCCGTCTCTGCCGTGGCCTGGACCATCTATGGCACAACCCACAACCTCTGGCTGTTCATCATCGTCAACGCTCTCGAAGGACTCTCGGTCGCCTGGTCATACCCGGCCAAGCAGGCATTTCTCGTGCAGGTGAGTCCGCCGCCCTGGATCGGCGCCGTGCAGGGACTGGAGAACTCTGCCGGTCAGCTGGCGGCGCTCCTCGGCACCCTTGTCTCGCCGCTGCTGTACAGCCTCATCGGCGGCTTTACAATCAGCCTCGGTGGACTGATTTCTCTGCTCGGCCTGGCTGTGGCCACGCCAACCCTGCGGCGCACCTGGGCGCTGATCAAGCGCGGCGCTCCAGCTCCTGAAGAACCATCGCTACATCACTGACCAAACTGATCGCGAGGCGACCTCGGCCACATCGCCCCTCACCCCAGCCTTAGACAGGCCGCATAGTGATCGCCGCCGATATGCACGTTGGCCGGGTCGGTCACCTTGCAGGCGTCAATTGCCATCGGGCAGCGGGGATGAAAGCGGCAGCCACTGGGCAGGTC
>JBKQWK010000285.1:0-31118 GCA_052139595.1 Thermoleophilia bacterium
GGAATGCACGCCTCCAACGGCATCCTCTTCAACCACGAAAGCCCCATCCGCGGCGAGACCTTCGTGACGCGCAAGATCACGCGCGCCGTGGCCCGCATCGCCCTCGGCTTCCAGGACGTGCTCTACCTCGGTAACCTGCACTCGCAACGCGACTGGGGCCACGCGCGTGACTACGTGCGCGCCATGCACGCGATGCTGCAGCAGGACGAGCCCGACGACTACGTCATTGCCAGTGGCGAACAGCACAGTGTGCAGGAGTTCGTCACGCGCGCTTTCACCGAGATCGGCGTCACGGTCGAATTCGAAGGCGAGGGCGTCGCCGAGGTCGGCCGTGTGGCTGCCGTCGACCGCGACCTGCTTGAGACTGCACGGCAGCGGGCGGAGGGCGGCGCCGCCCTTGCCGCCGATCCCGCCGCCGTTGCCGCCGCCGTTGCCGCGAGTGCCGCCAGCGTCAACGCCGATGCAGTAGTGACAGCGGCATCAGTGCTCCGCCCCGGCGCCCGCGTCGTGCGTGTCGACCAGCGCTACTATCGGCCGACCGAGGTCGAGTCGCTGCTCGGCGACCCCACCAAGGCACGGCAGCGACTCGGCTGGAAGGCAACCATCGGTTTCGCCGAGCTGGTGCGCGAAATGGTGCGCGAAGACATCAAGCAGGCGCAGCGTGACGACGTCTTACGGGCCGAAGGATTTGCGATCAGCGACCCACGCGAATAACAGTCGGCCGCGCAGCGCAGCGACCACCCGGCCGACTACGATCGACCCTGGCTCGTAAGCATGCGTCGCAAGCCTTCGCCCAGCTCCACTGAGGGGGCGTAGCCAAGCACCTCGCGAGCCCACGCCAGAGAAGCGAGCGAGCGAGCAACGTCACCCTGCCGCGCCGCCCCATAGGTGACGTTCATGGGCACGCCAGCGACAGCGCAAACGGTCTCGGCCAGCTGGCGCACGCTAGTCTCGCGCCCGGCGCCGACGTTCACGACGCTGCTGGCGCCGGGCGCAGCCGCCAGCGCCCGCAGATTGGCCTGCACGACGTCGCCCACAAAGACGAAATCGCGCGTCTGAGCGCCATCACCGTGCACTACCAGCGGCAAACCCTGCTGCACGCGGGCCATGAACTGCGCGATCACGCCGGAGTACTCCGACGACGGATCCTGCCGCGGGCCGTACACATTGAAGTAACGCAGGCAGATGGTACTGAAGGACGCCGGTGCAGCCACACCACCGTCGGCGGCCGCGTCACCGCCAGCCGCCGCACCACTGCCAGCCGCCGCGTCGCCGCGGGCAAGCACGCGCGCATACTCTTCGCACGCGAGTTTGACGACGGCGTAGGGCGAGAGCGGCGAGAGCGGCGACTCCTCAGTCAGCGGCAGTGCCGTTGAGGCGCCGTAGACGGCACACGATGACGCCAGCACCACGCGACGCACGCCCTGTCGCTGCGCCGCCGCGAGCACTGTCACCGTGCCGCCCACGTTCACCGCATCGACCAGGGCGGGATCTTCGAACGATCGCACCACCGACGGGATGGCTGCCTCGTGAAAGACCGCCTCGACGCCGCCCATAACATGCGCCACGGTCTCGGCGTCGCGCACGTCGCCTTCAACAAACTCGATCGCCGCAGCACTCGCGGCCAGATTCTCGCGCTTGCCGCTCAACAGGTTGTCGAGCACGCGCACCCGGCGCCCCTGCGCTACCAGCGCGTCGACCAGGTGCGAGCCGATAAACCCCGCGCCACCGGTCACAAGCACGGTGCCTGCGGCGCCGGCAACCTCCTGTGCCATCAGTACGCGCCACGCTTTTCGAGCACCGCGGGAATCGTTTCGAGCAGCAGCTTGATGTCCCAGCCGAGACTCCAGCCGGTCACGTACATGTAGTCGAGCTTGACCATCTCATCGAAGGGAATATCGCTGCGCCCCAGCACCTGCCACAGGCCGGTGATGCCAGGCGTAATGTCGAGCCGTTTTTGCGTCCAGCCGCGACATTGCTTGGCTTCTTCGACCCACAGCGGTCGCGGCCCCACGAGGCTCGTGTCGCCCTTGAGGACGTTGAAAATCTGCGGCAGCTCATCGAGACTCCAGCGACGCAAGAAGCCACCGCTGCGCGTCACCCGTGGGTCCACATGAATCTTGAACATCGGTCCTGAGTACTCGTTCTCGCTCGCCAGGCTCGTACGCAGTGTTTCGGCGTCGACCTCCATGGAGCGGAACTTGAAGATGCGAAATGACTTGCCGTTACGCCCCATACGTTCTTGAAAGTAGAAGACCGGGCCACGCGAGTCGACCTTGACAACCACGGCGATAACGATCAGCACCGGTAGCATGAGCACAAACAGCAGACCGCCGAAGACGAGGTCGAAGGCGCGCTTCACTGCCATGTTGAAGCGACTCAGTTCCACGTGACCGACGTCCAGGAGCGAGATACCTTCGATGTCGTCAACAGCGGCGCGCGAACTAACGACTTCGAACAACCGCGGCACAATGTTGACCTTGACACCGTGGTCAGCACAGGCGCGCACAATGTCGAGAAACTGTTCGTGACGAGCGCGCGAGAAGGCGACGATGACCCGCGTCACGTGTTCCCGAGTGATGATCGTCTCGAGATTGCTGAGAGAGCCGAGAACAGGTACGACGGCGCCGTTCTTGCCACGCCGCGGCTCGCCATCATCGAGAAAACCGACCAGGTCGAGCCGATACTCGGGGTGCTTGGCGATTTTGGCCGCCAGCGTATGACCGACTTCGCCAGCGCCGATGATGAGCGTACGCTCGGTGAACGCCGCTCGTGACCAGATGGTAACGCGCACAAGCCAACGCGCGAACGGTACGATCACGATGGCGACCAGCCAGAAGGCGAACAGAGCGCCAATCGGCGCCTCGCGACCGTCAATGGCCAAGTACCCAATGAGCAGCACCCAGCTCCCCGCGGTGAGCGCCGTGAGCCCACTGAACGACTCAACGATGCTCGAGCCGCCAATGCCGCGCCCCGGTTCGCGGTAGAGGCCAAAGACGTAGAGCATGAACAACCACCACGGGATCAAAGCAATGAACTCGAAAACGCCGCCGCGTAGATCCCGCGGAAACGCCGACAGCAGGTTGCCGGCGAGCGGCAAGTGCAGCGCAAATGAACTATTCGCCAACCACACGGCCAGAACCGCGCAGACGACCAGCGCGACTACGTCGGCGCTCAGGGTCGCCAGCACCCGCAGCGTGCGCGGCGACCGCGCCGTGCGCGCCGCCGGCCGAGCCAGAGCGTGTATGACAGGAGGTGAGCCCTGATGCAGCGTGCCATTGCCCATGTTTCCTGTATCGGCAACGGTCGGTCGATTCACAAGTGCTGATTCGACCTCTTCAGCCCAGGGACTGGACGCTCGCATCTACCCCTCCGCACCGCATCGTCATGACGTCGCTGCCGCGATAAAACGCCCCCGCTCGCGGCCTTCTACGGTTTCCCTAGCTCTACGTCCTCAGTTGGCGTACGAGTTCTCTCCAGTCGGCGCCATTTTTAGTCCGTTTCGCAGGATTAAACCGCTCACCCTCAGAGAATCACTTCAAGGGCGCTGATCGCCGTGGCCCGATTCTGCTGCACATCGATGATCACCGCGTCAAGGCGCACCGGCCCTTCCGCCACCTCAAAGCGCTGCGGCAGCTCGGTCAGAAAGCGCTGCACGATGATGTCCGTGCGCACACCGATCACCGATTCGAGCGGCCCGGTCATGCCGACATCGGTGATGTAAGCCGTACCGCCGGGCAAAACACGGGCGTCGCTGGTTTGCACGTGCGTGTGCGTGCCCACAACGGCCGTGACCCGCCCATCGAGGTAGTGGCCCATGGCGACCTTCTCGCTGGTCGCCTCGGCGTGTAGATCGACGACAATCGCGTCGGCAAGCCGGGCCGCCTCGTCAACCAGGCGGTCGACAATGCGGAACGGGCTCATGCCCGTGCCCATGAAGAGTTCGCCGGCGAGGTTGATCACGGCCACCTCGCTGCCATCGCCTGCCGGTCGCACCGTGAGGCCGCGGCCGGGAGCCGCGGCCGGGTAGTTCGCCGGTCGCACGATGCGCTCGTCTGCAGTGAGGAACTGATACACCTCACGCTGCCTCCAGACGTGATTGCCCGTCGTAAGCACGTCAACGCCGGCGGCAAGCAGCTTGAGCGCAATCCTGGAGGTAATCCCGGCGCCGTTGGCGGCGTTCTCACCGTTGGCGATGACGAAGTCGATACCGCCATCATCCTTAAAGCCCGGCAGCCACTGCGTCAGAGCGTCCCTGCCGGGCTGACCAAACACATCACCTATGAACAGGAGCTTCACAACTCACCTCGCTCGAATATGCGGCGTCAGCGCACGTGCCATCCACCGTAACTTGATGCGGTCGCGACGACCAGACTCCAACGCCGGACCAGCGTTGTCGGCCCTGCGCCTGCGTGGGGGCCACGATTATACACGGAGCCTCCGGCTACCGACCGCGCGCCGGTGACCGCGCGCTGGTTTAAGTCTCGCGCACGTAACCGGCGCGCGCAGGCGCGCTACCCGTGCGGGCACTCACTGCACTGCCTTCGCCGGCCGGCAACGTGACAAGGTGGCGACGCCAAGGTGTCGACAGGTATCCTGTCTAAGTCGACGATTGGTTGGCGGGCGTGGCCGAGTTGCCGGCGCGACGCCGGACCCGCGACCGACGAAGCAAAGGAGTCAGGTGAAGTTCGCCCGCGACATTCCCGAAGGTGAAGCGACAAAGCGAACCCGCGCGCTCACGATCGTGCAGCTCGTCTACGCCCTCGCTTGTGTCACGGTCGCGCCGCCTCTGATCTTCACGCTGGGACCCGCCGCCGATGTCACCAACGGCACGTCGGTGCGCCTGCTTGGCGCCGCCCTGCTGGCCTTCAGCGCCGGCGCCCTGGCAGTCGCACGCTACCCGCGCAGGAATCGCGCCCTGTTACAGGTCGAGATCATCTTCACGGCATTAACAACGCTGTTTCTGATGTATCGGCTGATCGCCGACCACAATCCCAACGACCGCGCCTGGCTCTTGCTACCGCCTGTGGTAATCGGCCTCGCTCTGCTGGTGCTGCTCTACCCGCGCACGCCCGCCTGACGAGCGGCCGCGAGCCGCACCGCGCCTAGCTTTTACCCGAGCACGTGGCGCAAGGCATTCTGCGCCGAGGTGATCAGCGGCGAAGGGTACAACCCGAGGACAATCACGGCAGCAGCCGAAATCGCCAGCACCGTACTCACACCCAGGGAGAGGCCAGCCGAATCGAGAGTGACCTCCACTCCTTCGGGCTGCTCACGAAAGTACATGTACCAGACGATGCGCAGGTAGTAGTAAGCCGACACGGCACTCATCAGCACAGCGATGATCGCCAGCCATGTGTAGTGCGCCTGCACGACGGACGTGAACAGGTAAAACTTGCCCCAGAACCCGATCGTCGGTGGAATGCCGGTCAGCGAGATCATGAAGAGCATCATCGCAAACGCCGACCACGGCATACTGCGCGCCAGTCCGGCCATCTCGTCGATCGTGTACGTGAACCGGCGCCGGTTGCGGATCCACACCAGCAGTCCAAACGCACCCAGGTTCATGAAGGTATAGCCGGCCAAATAGAAGAGCACCGCACTCGTGCCTTGACCGTTCATGACGCCAGCGCTCTTGCCGTGGGCGCCGCCGAAGAGGCCGCCGAGGCCGCCGGCCGTCGCGGCGAGCTTGCCGGCGGCGATGACGCCCAGCATGAGGTAGCCGGCGTGGGCAATGCTCGAGTAGGCGAGCATGCGCTTGATGTTGCGCTGCGGCAGCGCCAGCACGTTGCCGACGACCATGGTGACGATGCTGAGCATGATGAGGGCATCGGCCCACACCTGCCAGTTGGGCGCCGCCGCGAGCAGAAAGAGCTTCATGAAACCGGCGAAGGCGGCCGCTTTGATGCCCACCGACATGAAGGCAGTCACCGGCGTCGGCGCGCCCTCGTACACATCCGGCGCCCAGCTGTGAAACGGCACCGCGGCGATCTTGAAGCCAAAGCCGACGGTGATCAGCAGCAAGGCAACAATGCTCAGGCCAGTGCGACCGCCCAGATGGGCCAGGCTGACGCCGATAGCGGCGTAGTTGGTCTGGCCGCTGGCGCCATACAGCAGGGCCAGACCAAAGACGAGAAGCGCCGAGGCAAAGGCGCCGTTGACGAAGTACTTGAGCGCCGCTTCTTCCGACTTGCTGTCGCGGCGCATGAACCCGGCAAGGACGTAGGTCGGCAGTGACATCAACTCGAAGGCGATGAAGAAGACGATAAGGTCGGTAGCCACAGCCATGCCCACCATGCCGCTGATGACGTGCAGAAGCAGGGCGTAAAACTCGCCGCGGCCGTGCTCACGCTTCTCCAGGTACGCATCCGACAGCATAACCGTAAACAGGCCAATGAGGCAGAACAGAACCGTGAAAAAGAGTCCGTAGCGGTCGTTGCCGATCATGTGGTTGAAGCCCGACTCCGCCACCCGGCCGTTAAGCGTCACGCCGCCGCTGAAGGTGATCCACTGCCCCACGGCGACGGCGGCGGTGGCAATCAGACCAGCCGCCGCAACCCAGGCTAGAACGCCCTTGTCGCGCACGAACATGTCGACCAGCAACACAACCAGAGCCGCACCGGCCAGTACCACGGCAGGCAGAATAGTCACGACAGAGTTATGCATGTTAGAACCGCCCCTGGGTGATGTTGAACAGGTCGGCAAGGCCGTGCACGTGCGCCTGACTCAGCGAAGGCGTCACCTGATCAAGGATGTGCTGCACCGGCAGGTGCAGCAGATTGAGAAACGTGTTGGGGTAAACGCCGACCCAGATGGCCAGCACTACCAGTGGCGCCAGGGAGACGATCTCTTTGAAGCCGAAGTCCTTGAGAGCGATGGCCGGCTTAACATCGTCGTCGCCGCGATCGTTGAAGAGCACCCGCTGGAACATCCACAGCAGATAGATGGCGGCGAGAATCACACCGATGGCGGCGACGGCGCCCAGGACGTGCGAGTAGTGGAACAGACCGAGAAGGCTGAGGAACTCGCCGACAAAGCCGTTCAGTCCAGGCAGCCCGATCGAGCCGAGGGAGAAGAAGAGGAAGAACCCCGCCAGAATGGGCAGCGGTTTCGCCAGGCTGCCCATGTCGGCGATCTGCCGTGTGTGCGTGCGCTCGTACAGAAAACCGACGACAAGGAAGAGGGCGCCGGTGAGAATACCGTGATTGAACATCACCAGAATGGCGCCCTCCATGCCCTGAGGGTTGCCGAGGATGGCGATGCTGGCGAAGATGCCGGCCGTCACGAAGCCCATGTGGCTCACGCTCGAATAGGCGACCAGCTTCTTCAGATCCTTCTGCACCATCGCCGTGAGCGCCCCGTAGATGATAGCGATCACGCTGAGCACGAGCACGTACGGCACGAAGGTGAGCGCCGCCCGCGGGAACATGGGCAGGCAGAAGCGCAGGATGCCGTACCCACCCATCTTCAGCATCACGCCGGCGAGGATCACCGAACCGGCCGTCGGCGCCTCTACGTGGGCATCCGGCAGCCAGGTGTGTACGGGGAACATCGGCACCTTGATGGCGAACGCCAGGAAGAAGGCGGCAAAAGCCCAGAACTGCAGGTGATAGGGGAAAGCTTGCCGGCTCAGCTCCTGGATGTTGAACGTCAGGCCGGTCGCACTGTGATCCTTGGTGTACCAGACGATGGCGATGATGGCGACCAGCATGAGCAGACTGCCGACGAGCGTAAAGAGAAAGAATTTGATAGCGGCATAGATCTTACGTGGGCCGCCCCAGATCCCGATGATGAAGTACATCGGTATCAGCATTGCCTCCCAGAACACGTAGAAGAGGAAGATGTCGGTGGCCACGAAAACACCAGTCATGCCGACCTGCAGCAACAGCAGCGAGATGAAGAAGCCGCGCTCGCGGTCCTTGACGTAGTTCCAGCTGGAAATGATGACGATGAACCCGAGCAGCGTCGTCAGAAAGAGCAGCAACGCCGAGATGCCGTCAACACCAAAGCCGTAGTGAATGTTGAAACGTTTGATCCAGGTGAAGTTCTCGACAAACTGCATGCCCGGCGTGCTGGTCTGGAGCTTGAGCAGCATCCAGATGCTGAGGAAAAAGGCGGCCAGCGTCGCTACCAGGGAGACAACCTTGTAAAATTGCGGCCGGTTCTTGCCGGCAACCAGGATCACCAGCACCGCCACCAAAGGCAAGTAGGTGATGACCGAAAGCACGGGAAATCCGATCTGCGCCTGCCAACCCATTTACGCCCCCCAGACCCAGCGGATCACGACAACCAGCACGAGCATGCCGGCGAAAATACCGAGCGCGTAGTTCTGCACGCGACCGGTCTGGAGTGGCCGAATAGTGTCGGCCAGACGACCCCACAGCCAGGCGACACCGTTCACGGCGCCGTCGATGACCTTGCTGTCGAAGAAGGTCCACAGCCAGCCGGCAAAGCCGACCAGCGGCCCGATCACCGCCAGGTTGTAGAACTCGTCCATGTAGAACTTGTTGAGCGACGCCTGGTACGCCTGTGGCACGCGTTCAGCAAACTTGTGCGGCAGATCAGTACGCCGGATGTACATGACGTAGGTGAGGTAGATGCCGCCAACCACGAGTGCCAATGAAACCAGCATGAGGGCGCCGCCGGTCCCCAACCAGGCAAACTTCTCTGGCTCAACCTTAGAGAACACCGGTTGGAGAAAGCGGTGGATCCAGCCGTTGTCGGGCGGTATGCCCAAAACCATGCCGCCAATAGCCGCCGGAATAGCCATGATGATGAGCGGCGTGGTCATAACTGCTGGTGACTCATGAAGATGGTGCTGAACCTCGACCGACGACCGATTCTCACCGTGAAACGTGAGGAAGATGAGGCGAAACATGAAGACCGCCGTCAGGAATGCAGCGACAAGGCCAACAACCCAGACGAAGTAGTAGCCGTCTTTGAACGCGCCGCCGAGAATCTCGTCTTTGGCCCAGAAGGCGGCGAACGGGAACAGGCCAGCGTTGGCCAAAGCGCCAATCAGCATCGTCCAATAGGTGATGGGCAGCTTTTTTCGCAGGCCGCCCATCTTGCGCATGTCCTGCTCGCCACCCATGCCGTGGATCACCGAGCCAGAGGCGAGAAAGAGCAGGCCCTTGAAGAAGCCGTGCACGAAGAGATAAAAGATGGCCGCCGTCCAGGCGCCGGCCCCAAGGGCCATGAACATGAAGCCCAGTGACGACACGGTCGAGTAGGCGATCACCTTCTTGATGTCGTTTTGCGTGATCGCAATGAAGGCCGCGTAGATCGCGGTAAACGTACCGATACTCATGACCACGAGCATGGCCACATGGGAGTTCGAAAAGAGCGGGTACGAGCGGGCCACCATGTAGACGCCGGCGTTGACCATCGTCGCCGCGTGGATCAAAGCGCTGACCGGCGTCGGGCCCTCCATGGCATCGGGCAACCAGACGTGAAGGGGAAATTGGGCACTCTTGCCGATGGCACCAGTGAAGAGGAGCAAGCAGATCCAAAGCAGGGTCCCGTGGTTGCTGACGCCGGCTTTCGCGAAGACACCGCTGAACTGCAAGGTACCGAAGGTAACGATAATGAGCAGCATGCCCAAGGTGAAGCCGAAGTCACCGACACGGTTGACGAGGAAAGCTTTCTTGCCGGCCTGGCTGGCGCTCTTCTTACGGAACCAGAAGGCGATCAGCAGGTACGAGCAGAGGCCGACTCCCTCCCAACCGAGGAACATCAGCAGGTAGTTGTCCGCCAGGATCAGCACGAACATGGCGAACATGAACAGATTGAGGTAGGCGAAGAAGCGGTAGTAGCCTTCGTCATCCTTCATGTAGCCAATGGAGTAGTAGTGCACGAGCATGCCGATCGTGCCCACCACCATCAGCATGACCGCGCTCAGTGGGTCAATGAGATAACCCCAGGTGACGTGAAAACTGCCGACCGTAATCCAGTTGAACAAATGGATGTCGAGCGGTTGCTGACGGTGCTGAAACACATGAATGAACACGTACATGCTCAGCACCCAGCTCGCCGTGGCCAGCGCCGTGGAAAGGAGGTGAGCCTGGGTCTTAAAGAACCTCTTGCCAAACAGCAAGGTAATCACGAAACCGGCCAGCGGCAGCAGCGGAATCAGCGTGACGGCTGTCTTCATGTAGGCGATCCCCCCGTCAGCCCTTGAGCTGGTTGAACTCGTCGGCTTGAACCGTACGACGATTGCGGTAGTTTGCGATCACGATGGCAAGGCCGACGGTTACCTCAGCGGCAGCCAGCGTAATCACGAACAGTGCGAAAATAGTGCCCTTGCCCTTCACGCCAGGCATGAAGTTGCTCATCGCCACGAGGGCAATGTTGACGGCGTTGAGCATGAGTTCGAGGCTCATGATGACGAGAATCGTGTTGCGCCGGGCCAGCACGCCGAAGGCGCCGATGGCGAACAGCAGCGTTGCCAGGAGCAGATACCAGTCAACCGGGTTCACGCCTGCTCCTCCCTACGGGCGAGCAGGATTGCACCAATCATGGCCGCCAGCAGTACCAGCGATACGAACTCGAACGGCAGCACGTACTGGTTGAACAGGAGCTTGCTCAGTTCGCCGACACTCGGGTTAAGCGCTTTATCGCCCACACCGGGCATCTTTGACGAGAGGAGGATGACGGCGAGCACGGCGGCAGTGGCTACCGCCAGCGGTGCAACGAAGATGCTCTGGCGGTTGAAGAAGAGCCGGTAATCACCACTGGTCGCCTCGGTGAGCATGATTGCGAAGAGGATGACGACGGAGATGGCGCCCACGTAAATGAGAATCTGGATGATCGCCACCAGCTCGGCGTGCAGCAACGCGTAGACGGCCGCCACACCGAGAAAGCAGAAAACCATGCTCACCGCGGAGTGAACGATGTTTTTGCAGGCCACCACGCCGACGCCGGCAACGAGAACCCAGGCGGCGATGATGGCGAACGCAATCGGGTGAAAATCGCCACCGGGCATTAGTCGGCCTCCTCCTTGTCGGCGTACAGATCGACCGGATCATCTTTGATCGGACTCCACAGCCAGCCTTGGCCAAGGATCGCGTCGCGCACGTGGGGAATCAGGTCGGTGACCGTCTCCTGCAAGGGATCGACTGCCTGAGCCTCACGCACGAACAGCGACTCGCCGGCCAGAACCGTACGGCTGAAGTTGGCGAGTTCGAAAAAGTCGGTCTGTTCGAGGGCATCGTACGGACAGACCTCGACACACTCGCCGCAGAACATGCAGCGGCTCTCGTCGAGGTCGTAACTGACGAGCACACGCGGATTGGTCTCGATCGAACCCGTCGGGCAAGTCTCAGCGCACTTGCCACAACTGACACAGCCGACCATTTGCAAGGGCATATTGTCGGCTGTCGACACGATGGTGTCGAAGCCGCGGCTCATCGTGTCGTAGCAGCTGGAACCGACCTCCATGCGACAGATGCGCACGCAGCGCTGACAGTTAATACAGCGGTTAGGTTCACGCATGATGAAGTCGTGGCGAAAGTCGGCCGGGTAATCATGCGCCGCACCGCCCTGGAAACGATTCTTGAACACCTCGTACTCAATGCCGTAACGCTGCAGATCGCACTTGCCGTTGGCAGGGCAATAACAGTCAAGGCAAAGGTCAGCGCCGCGCACAGCCTCCTCTTCGCTAAAACCAAGTTCGATCTCGCTGAAGTTGGTTTTACGTACCTCGGGGGAAAGCTTAGGCATCTCGGCCGGCGGGCTGGGATGGCTGACGTCGGTGGTCATGTCGATGAAGACCGGCGGGATCTCGGCCATGCGCTGAATGCGAGGATCGAGGTCAGTTTTGGCAGACAGAGCGGTCAGAAACGGCATTGCCTTCAGTTCGGCAAGACGGCGGTTCGCATGTTTCATGTCGTCGCCGCGGAAGTAGGCATCCATGCTCCAGGCCGCCTTCTTGCCCTGGGCAACCGCCTGAATAACCGTTTGCGCGCCGAGCACAACGTCACCGCCGGCGAAAACGCGCGGATTGTCGGTCTGAAACGTGTAATCGTCGACCGCGATCGTTTTCCAGAGACGGCGCCTAACGCCCTGCACTTCGCTCGTACCGTCGAGGTTAGGGAACTGGCCGATAGCGACGATCACCTGATCGCATTCGACAACGAATTCGCTGCCCTGGATCCGTAACGGGCGCCGGCGGCCCGAGCTGTCAGGCGCACCTAGCTTCATACGCTGTAGTTCAATGCCCGTAACCTTCTTAGCGCTGTCAACGAGAATACGCACTGGGGCGACCAGAAATTCGAGCTTAACGCCCTCCTCCTCAGCCTCGTCAACCTCGGTAAAATCAGCCGGCATCTCCTTGCGCGAGCGCCGATAAAGCACCGTCACCTCTTTGGCGCCCTTACGAAGACTGGTACGACAGACATCCATGGCCGTGAAACCGCCGCCGATGACAGCGACTCTTTCGCCCACATTCACGTCGCCATTACGTTCAAGTTCATCGAGAAATTCGATGGCGGTTACGACGCCGTGGGCGTTTTCGTTTTCGACTCCCAGCTGGTTGCTGTTGTGCGCTCCTAAGGCGAGAAAGACGGCATCGTACTTCTCTTCGTCGAGCAGCTGCTCGATGGTGAAGTCCGTGCCCAGGCGAGCGTTGCACTGCAGCTCGACACCGAGTCGCCAGAGAACGTTGAGTTCCTTATCGATGATGTCGCGCGGCAGCCGGTATTTGGGGATGCCGTAGCGGAGCATGCCGCCTGGCTTGGGCCTGGCTTCGAAGATCTTGACTCGATGGCCTTCAAGGCGGGCATAGAAAGCGGCGGTCAGGCCTGCGGGACCGCCGCCGATAATGGCGATGCTCCGGCCGCTGGCGGGTTTGGGCTCGACCGGCAATAACAGCTCGCCCTCTTGCTCGTCATCGAGGCACTGATCCGCCATGAAGCGGTGTAGTTTGCAGATGGTAATCGGATGTTCGACCAGTTGCCGGCGACAGGGGCCTTCGCACGGCCGCGTGCAAACACGCCCGAGAATCGCCGGGAACGGCAGGTCCTCGCGCAACTTGCGCACACCATTCTTGTACTCACGATGGGCAATGTAATCAAGAAATTGCGGGATCTTGATGTGCGTCGGACAGGCATCACGACAAGGCGGCGTACAGAACGAGTTGTGATCGCTAAGCAACAGCTCGAGGTTCAAGTGACGCATGCTCCGCACGCGCTCGGTATTCGTATGCACGACCATGCCGTCGGTGGCCATCGCGGTACAGCCGGCCGTGACCTTCCGCGTGCCCTCGATCTCGACCACGCAGATACGGCAAGCGCCGGTGGCCGGCAGACGTGGCTCGTAGCACAAGGTCGGGATCAGCACACCCGCCTTTTGCGCGGCCACGACGACGGTATCGCCTCGGTCGCAGACCACTTCCCGGCCATCGATGGTCAGAGTGACTTGGTCGGACGAGACCGAACTCCGTGAGCTGCTGTCACGTGGTGTCGCCATCCTCTCGGTCATCTCCTCTGTCCCGAAACCGCCTGCTCGATGCCCGAATGCACCTTGACGGCGCCGAACTTGCAGACCTGGCGACACGTGTCGCACTTGATGCAAGCGCTCACGTCGATGACATGTGGCTGCTTCCTCTCACCGCTGATCGCCCGCGTGGGGCACTTCTTGGCGCACAGGGTGCATCCGGTGCACGCCTCGGCGTCGATGTAGTAGGTGATGAGGGACTTGCATTGGCCTGCCGGACAGCGCTTTTCATGGACGTGTGCTTCGTACTCGTCCCGAAAGTATCTGATCGTCGTCATCACAGGATTGGGAGCACTGCCTCCGAGAGCACACAGCGAGTCTTCTTCGATGTACGCCGCAAGTTCCTCGAGGAGTTCGATGTCGTCGGCCTCGGCCGAACCCTCAGTGATACGCTCGAGAACCTCGAGCATGCGTTTGGTGCCAAGACGACACGGCACACACTTGCCGCAGCTCTCTCCTGCTGTAAACCTGAGAAAGAACTTGGCGAAATCGACCATGCAGGTGGTGTCGTCGAGAACGACCATGCCGCCGGAACCCATCATCGAGCCGAGGGCGACCAAATTCTCGAAGTCGATCTCCGTATCGAGTAGATCGGCAGGCAGACAGCCACCAGACGGCCCGCCCAGCTGCACAGCCTTAAACTCATGGCCTGGCAACATGCCGCCGCCGATGTCAAAAATGACGTGGCGCAACGTTACACCCATCGGCACCTCGACAAGGCCGGTGTTCACAACCTTGCCGGAAAGCGCGAAGATCTTCGTTCCCTTGCTGGTCGCAGTGCCTATCCCCGCGTATTCGTCGGCGCCATGGTTGATGATCCACGGCACATTGGCGAAGCTCTCCACGTTATTGAGATTCGTCGGCTCGCCCCAAAGGCCGTGCTCCACCGTACGAATATGTTTGCCGCGTGGCATGCCGCGCTGTCCCTCGATGGAGGCGGTGAGCGCCGTCGACTCACCGCAGACGAAAGCGCCAGCGCCTTCATTGATATGGATATCGAAGCTGAAGCCGCTGCCCAGGATGTCATCACCGAGCAGGTTGCGCTCACGCGCCTGTGCCAGTGCATGACGCAGGCGCTTGACAGCTAGCGGGTACTCGTGACGCACATAGACATAGCCCTCGACCGGCCCATTCCCGGCACCGATCCCATAGGCCGAGATTAGCATGCCCTCGACAACACTGTGCGGGTTGTCTTCTAGAACGGCGCGGTCCATGAAAGCCCCGGGGTCGCCCTCATCAGCGTTACAGATGATGTAGTGAATCGCGCCGGGGTTGGCGCGGCAGAAACGCCATTTCTTGCCGGTCGAAAAGCCGCCGCCACCGCGGCCGCGCAGGCCACTCTTCTCGACTTCGGCGATCACGCCCTCGGGATTGTCTTCGGTAAGGACTTTAACCAACGCTTTGTAGCCACCACGCGCAAGATAATCATCAAGAGAGAGCGGGTCGATGAAGCCGTTGATCGCGCGCACATCGCGCTGCTGGAGAGCGTAGAACGGTACATCCTTCTCAAAGGGAACGCGTTCCTTGGTCATGGGATCACGATACAACAGACGCTCGACGACTTCGTCGTGGACAACGCTGGTCTCAATAATCTCCGCTATATCCTTGGATTTCAGACGCGGGTAGAACACGCCTTGAGGATGAACGACGACGATCGGGCCCTCCTGGCACAGCCCGTGGCAACCGGTCTCGACCACCCTCACTCTGTCACTCAGACCTCGCCTCTCGAGTTCTGCGGCGATAGCTTGGCTCAGAGCCGCTCCACCCGACGCCTCACAAGTCGTTCCTGTACAAACGCGGATCTTGAGCGTGTCCTCGCCGCCGGTCGTGTTCTCGGGATAAAAAGCTGCCGAGAACGCGCTTGCGATGCGGGCAGCACGCTCTCCACTTGGGCTCGACATTGTAGTGGCCATATCAGGCCTCCTCTTCGTGACGAAGATCACGGACGATCTTGCGCGCCTCGTCAGGAGTGAGCCGGCCGAACGTCTCATCGTCGCCAAGCCGCGCGGCAGGAGCCAAGGCACAAGCGCCGATGCAGTTGACGGTTTGAAGAGTGAAGAGGCCGTCAGCAGTGGTCCCGCCAACACCAATGCCAAGCTCTTGTACGAGTGCATCCACCAGCAACGGAGCGCCAGCCACGTGGCATGCAGTGCCAATACACACGTTCAGCACGTGCTTACCGACAGGCGCGAAGCGAAACATGTTGTAGAAACTTGCGACGCCATATATCTGCGACTCCGAGATGCCAGTCTCGCGAGAAATCGACTGCAGCGCAACACGCGGGAGATAGCCGTACACCTCTTGCGTGTTCTGAAGCATAGTCACCAGTCCGGTGCCATGGTCATAGTAGTCGTCGAGAACGCCCTTAAGCTGAACCAGATCAGTGCCCTCCTGCGCGGCGACGCGCTTCTTGGCGATACGCGCTTGATTAGGCACCGGCAGCTCGTACTTGCTCTTGTAGTTGACGCGAATCACCTGCACAGGACAGTTCGTCTCACACAGGGTGCAGGCACGACACCGCGCCTCATCCGCCGCAGGATCGATGACCACCCGGAACAGGCCGCGGCTGCGCTCGGGCAGCTGCTCATGCTCTTCGGGATACTGGACGGTGATCTTCTTGGCTGGCAGGTGACTGATTGTCGTCCGCATAGCCTTGAGCATACCGAGCATTACCGAGTCACCACCGCAATGTTGGCGCGCTGGCGATTAAGGCGCCAGCGCAGGATCGGATCGAACAGACCAATGAACAGGAGCAGCATCGCCCAGCTCACCGCGGCCATTACCAGACGCCAGTGCGGCGCCCAGAGAATCACCGCCGCCGAGGCGGCGATGTTGAACAAACCGGCCGGAATAAGGATCTTCCAGGCGAAGCCCATGAGCTGATCCACCTGCAGGCGCGGCAGCGAGAGCCGAATCCACACGAGCACAAAGACGAGGATCCACGTCTTGATGACAAACCAGAGAATCGGCACCAGGGCGACGCCATGAATGCTGAGCAGGTTCTCGAGAGGGCCGTGCCAGCCGCCGAAAAAGAGCGTCACGGCAACCATCGACATGATGGTCAGGCCGGCGTACTCATTAAGGTAGAACATGCCAAAGCGCATGCCCGAGTACTCGGTACCGTACCCGGAGACGAGTTCTGACTCCGACTCGGGCAAGTCAAACGGACCGCGATTCAGCTCGGCGATGCTGGCGATGTAGAAAATCATGAACGTGAAAGGCGCGTAAAAAACGAGCCAGTGGTAGTGCGCCTGCATGGCGACAACCGTGTTGAGGTTGAAGGAGCCGGCGATCATGGCGACCACCAGCAAGCCGAGCAGCATCGGCACCTCGTAGCTGACCATCTGGGCCGCACCGCGCAAGGCACCGACCAGCGAATACTTGTTATGTGACGCCCAGCCACCAAGCAGGATGGAGATCGTCGTGAAGCTGGTGATGGCTACCAGGTAAATGATGCCGATGTTGAGGTTCTGCGGCGTGAAGCCCTTGGTGTAGGGAATCACAACTTGCACAGCAACGGCGCCGATCATGACCATGATCGGCGCCAGGGTAAAGGTGAACTTGTCTGCCAGAGCAGGACGAAAGTCCTCCTTGCCCATCATCTTGAAGGCATCGGCGATGCTCTGCAGGACGCCCTTCCAGCCGGTGCGGTTTGGGCCGAGCCGGTCCTGCATGAACGCCAGAAAGCGGCGCTCGAAAAGAATATTGACGAGCGCCGAGACGAACACCACCACGTACGCAATGACGACCGAGACGACACCGCGCAAGATTTCGAGAAAAATATGCATCAGCGGTCGATTCCTCCTAGCACGAGGTCGATGCTACCCGAGATGGCAATGGCGTCGGCGATCTTTTCACCGCGCAGTAGCTTGGGGAAGATCTGCAGGTTGCAGAAGCATGGATCGCGGTACTTGAGCCTGTACGGATACCGCGACCCGTCACTGACAATGTAGGTGCCGTACTCGCCGCGCGGGTTTTCTTGCGCCGTGTAGGCATTGCCCGGCGGCGGTGTGATGACGTACGGCGGCCGCAGCGAGCCAACCTGGACCGGCCCTTTGGGGAGCATGTCAAGACACTGATTGATGATCTTCGCCGACTCGCGCATCTCGTCCATGCGCACTTTGTAGCGGTCGAACACATCACCGTGCTCGCCAAGCGGCAAGTCAAACTCAAGCTCCGGATAGACAGAGTAGGGACGCGTACGGCGCAGGTCGTGCTTGACGCCCGAGGCGCGCGCGTTGGGACCGGTGATGGCGTAGTCGGCCACATCCTGCTGCGTGATCTGGCCCTTGCCGATGCAGCGCTGCAGAAAGATGGCGTTGGTCTCGACCAGCGACTCGTACTCCGTAATCATCTTCGGGAAGCGGGTCAGAAAGTCGCGACACCTCTCGACCCAGCCATCGGGCAGGTCGTAGCGCACACCGCCGAAGCGGAAGTAGTTGAACATCATGCGCGCGCCGCTGACCGCCTCGAGCAGGTCGAGGATCTCTTCACGATCGCGGAACATGTAGAAGACCATCGCTGTACCCAACGGTGAAAGGTCGGCGACGAAGGTACCCACCGCAACGAGGTGACTGGCGATACGGTTGAGTTCGGCCACGATGACGCGAATGAACTCGGCGCGCCGCGTCGGCTCGATGCCGGCGAGCTTCTCAACAGTTTGCACGTACCCCCACTCGCAGTTCATACCGGCGACATACTCGGTCCGATCCGGAATCGGAATGTACTGGAAATAGGTGCGTTTCTCGGCCAGCTTTTCCTTGCAGCGATGCAGGTAGCCGATCACCGGGATGACATCCTTGATGACCTCGCCGTCGAGCGTGCAGACAAGGCGCAGCACGCCATGCGTTGACGGATGCTGCGGGCCCATGTTGACGATCACCTGATCGAGAGCCAGACCCTCCATATCGCTGCCCTGGCCGGCGACAGTCGCCGCCTTGGCACGATCGAGAGCAAGCTGCGCAGCGGCGTCTGGCACTGAACCTACGAATTCGTCAGACATTCGGATGATTCTCAATCAGGTCGACGTAGTCTTTGCGCAGGGGGTGACCGATCCAGTCGTCCTTGAGCAGGATGCGCCGCAGGTCGGGGTGTCCCTCATAGCGAATGCCCATCATGTCCCACGCCTCGCGTTCGTGCCAGTTTGCCGCCGGCCAGACATCACACACGGTGTCGACGACCGGATCGTCGCGCGGTACCTCGACATGGATCTCGAGATAGGTGTTGCTGGCATACGAGTAGAGATGGTACACACTCTCAAAGTGCGTCTGGTAATCGACGGCAGCAACGAAGTTGCACGAGTCGTAGCAGGCCACCGGCAGCGCCCGCAAGCGTTCGGCAACGGTATGCAACTTGGCCCTCTCGACTTTGACGACGACCGTGTCGGGCTCTTGCACGCGCACATCGACTAAATCGGCGGTGAACTCGGCTTCCAGCCGTGTCGCGTGCTCGTCGATGGTCATACTGACGGATCCGATCTCAGGCAGAAGCATGCATGAACCTCACTCGTCGACGACGGAGTGCGAAGCCAGCGGAGAACCAGAGTCCACCCCCGCGCCGACCGGCCCTGCGCTCGTCGCCGCGGCGAGGCGCGAGGGCTCGCCATGAGCACGCACGAAACTGCCCTTCTGGATCACCTTCTGCAGCTCGAGCAGACCCTGGAAAAGCGCCTCGGGACGAGGCGGACAGCCAGGAATGTACACATCCACCGGCACGACTTTATCGACGCCGTTGACGACGTTGTAGCCATCGAAAAAAGGTCCGCCGCTGGTCGCACAAGCGCCCATGCTGATGACCCACTTGGGTTCGGCCATCTGGTCGTAGAGGCGCTTGAGCACCGGCGCCATCTTCTCGTTGACGGTGCCGGCGACAATCATGAGGTCGCACTGCCGCGGCGTAGGGCGAAAGACCTCCATGCCGTAGCGCGCCACATCGAAGCGAGCAAAACCAGAGCTGAGCATCTCAATGGCGCAACAAGCGAGGCCGTACGTAAACGGGAAAACCGAGTGCGAACGCGCCCAGTTGAAGACAAAATCGAGGCTCGTGGTGATGATATTGGGTTGGTCGAAATCGCTGACCTTAGGATACTTCAGGCTGATCAGGCCCACGCTAGCGCTCCCTTCCGCCAGGCATAAACCAGCCCAACTACCAGAATGGCGATAAACGTCATCATTTCGATGAAGCCGGAGCCGCCGAGCGAGCGAAACGTGATCGTCCAAGGGAACAGGTAGATTGACTCGACGTCGAAAACAAGGAAGAGCAAGGCAAACACGTAATAGCGCACCGCAAACGGATGCCAGCTGTCGCCCACCGGCTCGATGCCGCACTCGTAAGGCGACAGTTTCGTCTTCGTGGGGTTGTCGGGGTTGATGAGCTTGCTGGTCAGAAGAATGAGTACCACCAACAGGCCCCCCGAGGCAACGAACGCAGCCACGTAGAGCCAGTTCGTGAGGTAGGCCCCAGTCATACGATCCCACACCTTTGCTCGCTGTGAAAACGGACGAGCGGCGCATCTTTCCCAGCCACCCGCAGCCAGCACTCTACAGAGAAAACCTGAATAAACCGGCCGGTCGAGGAGTGCGTCGACTGGTCGGAATATATCAGACCGAATCAGAGCAACGCAACCGCGAAACTTTTCACATGCGCGCTGCTGACGGCCATCATTTGCCGTGATTTCCGGGATCTCTGAAGCTACGGTTAACCAGCCGCGCCCTCGCGTGCACATACAAATTGCACCGCTGATTGCACCAAACCAGCGCCGCCACGTTGACCGCTGACCGCAGGCGCACTACCATGAGAACTCGATTCACTCTTCTCGGCAGGAGTTGCTGCACATGCCTAATATCGGTTTTCCAGAATTGGTCATCGTCCTCGTCGTTGCTCTTCTTGTCTTCGGCCCCAAGAAACTGCCCGAGATGGGGCGCTCGCTCGGCAAGAGCATCCGTGAATTTAAGCAGGCGACCTCTGGCCTCAAGGACGAACTCAGCCTCGGCCTTGAAGGCAACTCTGTGCCACCAGACGCAACGCCAGTAGCGCCGGGCGCGATGCCCACTACCGACACCGCGCCCACCGTCGCTGCCACCGCTGTGGCGGCACACGCTGTGACGGTTACCGCGCCGCCGCCGTTGCCTGCGGCCAGCGAAGCTGAAAGGGCGGCGCTGGCGGCCTATGGCATCGACCCCGAAGGCAACCCCATCGCTGCCGAGGTGGCAACGGCTCAAACGACACCACCGTCAGTTTTCGTCGACGCCAACGGCAACGAGTACCGACTTGCCGCGGCGCCGGCAGCAGAGCCAGCGGCGAACGTTGCCATTGATGCTGCTGCAGACCAAGCGCCCGACGCGCTCAGCGACCAGGCAATCATCTGAAGAAGCTGCACCCCATGCTCAGTGCTGACGATCGCTTGTCCCTGGTCGAGCACCTCGATGAGCTGCGCAAGCGTCTGTTTCGGGTCGCTTTCGTTCTCCTCGCTGGTGTCATCATCGCCGGCGTCTTCAACAGCATGCTCTTCAAGCTGTTGCTCAGTCCACTGCCACTGAGGTTTCGCCACCTGACGACGTTTAGCCCCGCCGAGCCGTTCATGGTCAGCTTCAAGGTGTGGGTCTATTGCGGCCTTTTGATCGCCTCACCATTCGTTATCTATCAGTTCTGGGCCTTCGTTGGGCCGGCGTTTTCGGCCAACGAGAAGAAGTACTTCTATCCCGTCGTGGCCTCAACGGCGGCGCTCTTCCTCGGCGGCGTCGTCTTCTGTTACCTGATCGTGCTGCCTCGCGGCCTCTCCTGGCTGCTCACCTTCAACGGACCCTACTTCAACGTGCAGAACCGGGCCCAGGAGTACTTCTCCTTCGTCGCCATGTTTCTGCTCGCCTTCGGGGCCGTCTTCGAGCTACCGGTCGTCATCGTCCTTGCCGCTCGTCTTGGCATCGTCGACAACAAGTTCCTGCGCAAGAACCGCAAGTACGCTCTCCTCATCAACGCGGTGATTGCCGCCGTAGCCACGCCCAGCCAGGACGCCTTCAGCATGATTGCCATGTTCATTCCACTGATCGTTCTCTACGAGGTCTCGATCTGGGTGGCCCGCTTCGTCGAACCGAAGCGACGGGCGCGGCTCTCGGGAGCACCCGCCGTTACCGATGGCGACGGCGGCGGGACCGCCACCGGCACGCTGTAGCGGCGGCGCCCAGGCGCCGGATGGTCAGGCGGCCCGGCTCACCACACGGTCCGGCTCACCATGTTTCGTAGCGTTCGCTGCCCTTGCGATACTCTTTTACCGCCTGCCCCATACCCTCTGTAAGAGTCATGATTTTGCAGGTCATTTCAAAAACACTGGTGAGCTGATACGCCTCTTCGAGCAGGTTGCCGATCGCAAACGGACCGTGCCCGCGCAGCATGACGAGGTCATACTCTGCCAGCCACTGAGGTAGCAACGCCGCCACCTCTTTGGAGCCCGCTGTGAGTTCGGTGTGCACCACCGGCACCTTGTGCAACAGGTACGAGCCCTCGCTGTCGACCGGCACGATCTCGTCTTTGACCAGCGATTGGGCGATGCCGTACGGAGGGTGCGTATGGATGATGGCCAGTGCCGCCGTGCTCTGGTAGATGGCGCGATGCACGCCGATCTCGGTACTCGCCAAGGTGACATTACTGTCGTTTTCATCGAGGCCAGTCTCAATCAGATCGCGATCTTCAAGCCGACCGATCATGCTGCCCCGACGGGTAATGAGAATGCGATCGCCCATACGAACGCTCATGTTGCCGCCGTGTGAGCTGACAACGCCGGCGAGAAAGAGATCACGGCCGATGCGTTGGAACTCTTCGATCATCAGGCGTTCTCGCCGGCATCCAGCGGCGCCGAGGCGGGAAGACACATTGAATCGTCGGCCGAGGAGCCAGACGCTCCTGCTGGCGTCTCCGTAGCAAGACCGAGCTGTGCCAGCTTGCGTGCCGACGGTACGCCAGCGTTGTCCCAGCCGCGGCAGATGTAGTATTCGTCCAGCATCGGCGGCAAGTCTACCACCTGGCCTTTGGCCGGCCCCGCCGGCATCGGCTCGCTCAGCAAGCGTGGCGGCAGCGTATCGTCGCGGCGCGCAAATCCGGCAGCCAGGTTAAACAGGCGCTCCACCGTCCAGATGCGCTCGCCAACGCGCAACAGTTCCTGCGGCTCGACCATCTCTCCCCAAAAAGCGCTCAGCAAGCGGGCGTAGTAGTCCTCTTTCATGACGAACGCAGTGAACTTGCACATGACGAGACTATCGAGCACGGCGTTGAGGTTCTGCAGGTTGATCAGCAGGCCGGCTTTGCCGAGCGTGGCGAAGCGGTCGATCATTTTGGGCACCCCGAGAATCTCGGGGTTGAGCATGTTGGCGCGCAGGTGACAGCCGCCACGATTGCTGGTCGCAAAGGCGAGGCCCTGACCCTTCATGCCGCGGGGATCATAGGCCGGCAGCTCGAGGCCCTTCACCTGCATGGCGAGGTCGGGGTAGCCGTAGGTCAGCGCTACAAAGCGTGAGCCGCGGCCGAGCTGCGCCCCAAGGCCAGTGCCCGCCGCCGTCGCACGAACGAGATCGATCACGGCGGTGACGTCGCCCCAGCGCGGGCCGTCGGGCAGGCACCCGCGCTCGGTCAGTTCCATCGCGCAAGCGATGGAACTGCCCATGCTGATCGTGTCCATGCCTGCCTGGTTGCAGAGATAGCTGGCCTCGAGAATCGCGCTCAGATCACCAACGCCACAATCGGCACCAAGGGCCCAGATAGTCTCGTATTCGGGCCCTTCACCACTGGCGCCGTCAGTAGCCGTATGCCGCGCGCAGCCAATCGGGCAGCCCTGGCAGGCAGAGCGGCGCTTGGTGAACCCCTTGCGCAGCGCCTCACCAGAAATCTCTTCGGCGTGTTCGAACTGTCCTTCGCGAAAGTTCCGCGTGGGTAGCGTTCCGGCCTGATTGAGGACGTTCACCAGAACCGCGGTGCCGAACTCGGGCAGCGCCTGACTGGTGATGGGATTGGACTTGAGCAGTTTGTTAGCTTCATAGTTGACGAACGCGAAGCGTTCTTCGTCAGCGACCGGCGTCTTCGGCAGGTGGTCGCTCAGCAGTACCAAGGCCTTGAGATTCTTGCTGCCCATAACGGCACCCAAACCACCACGGCCAAATGACCGGCCACGATTGTTGACGATGCTGGCAAACAGAACGCCGCGTTCGCCGGCCGGCCCGATCACAGCTGCCTCGCTACCGGGATACAGCTCACGCAAGCGCGCCAGACTGACCGGTACGTCGTTACCCCACAGGCCGGCGGCGGCGTGCACCTCAGCGTAGGCGTTGCCGGCGCGCAGTCCAATCAGCACGTAGCTCGGCTGGCTGCAGGCACCGTCGACCACCAGGTAGTCGTAGCCCATACGCTTGAAGACCGTTCCCCAGTGACCGCCCGAGTTGCCGTCGAAGATGGTGCCGGTGAGCGGCGAACGCGACGTCACGCTGTAGCGGCCGCTGGCCGGGGCGCCTGTGCCCGTAAGAGGGCCAGGCGCAAAAATGAGCGGGTTCGCAGGAGCAAGCGGATCGACGTCGTAGCCGCGACGGGCGAAAAGCAGGTAGGCACCCAAACCGCGACCACCGAGGTAGGCACGCATGACGTCGCTCGACACGGCCTCTTCATGAAGTGTGCCACTACTGAGGTCGAGGTGCAGACCGCGACCGGCGGGCGCTGATGCGGAGTGTTTCACTCTTCCATTATACGACGACGACCGGCAACCGCCAGCGCCAAACCGCCGCGGTCACATCCGCCCCGGCGACTCCGTCCGCGGCGCGTCACTTTCACCGGCTACGCCTGTTTACCCTGCCGCCGGTCGACTACGCGTACGGCTTTTCCCTCGCTACGCTGGATCGTTTTCGGCTCTTTGAGGCGCACCTTCACCTGGATGCCGAGAACATTGTAAATGCGCGATTGCACGCTCTTTTCGAAGCGTTCGAGGGAGCCCATCGTCTCCGAAAAGATGTCTTCACCAACCTCAATCCAGACTTCGACCACGTCGAGATACCCCTGGCGGTCGACGACGATCTGGTAGTGCGGCTCAATGCCGGGCGTACTCATGAGCACTTCTTCAATCTGGCTCGGGAAGACGTTGACGCCCCTGATGATAAGCATGTCGTCGGTACGCCCGATCGGCTTGCTCATGCGCACCGACGTACGGCCGCAGGGGCAAGGCTCATAGTTGAGGCTGCACAAATCCCGCGTGCGGTAGCGAAGCAGCGGCTGGGCTCGACGGCTGAGAGTGGTAAAAACGAGCTCACCAACAGACCCCGCCGGCAGTGGTTCGAGGCTTTCCGGGTCAACGACTTCCACCAGATAGTGGTCCTCGTTGACATGCATGCCCTGTTTGGCCATGCACTCGTAGGCGACACCAGGGCCACCCATCTCACTGAGCCCGTAGATATCGAGAGCGTCACAACCGAGGCCAACCTCGATCTGATGGCGCATCTCATTGGTCCACGGCTCGGCACCGTGAAAGCCGATACGCACAGGAAGATCCTCCGGTCGCAAACCCTTGTCGCGCGCTGCCTCGGCCAGATACAGCGCGTACGACGGCGTGCAGGCGAGAACTGTGGCGTTGAAGTCGCGCATGAACTTGAGCTGCCGTTCGGTGATGCCGCCGGAAATAGGCAGAACTGTGCACCCGAGCAACTCGGCGCCGTAGTGCAAGCCCATGCCGCCGGTAAACAGGCCATAGCCGTAGGCGTTCTGGACCAGATCACCGGTGGTAACGCCACCGGCGGCCAGTGTGCGAGCAATGAGATTCGCCCACATCTGCACATCGTCGCGGGTGTAGCCGACGGTCGTTGGATTACCCGTGGTGCCACTCGAAGCGTGTACGCGAATGATCTCTTCACGCGGCACGGCGAACATGCCGAACGGATAGTGGTCACGCAGATCGAGCTTGGTCGTGAACGGCAGGCCAGCAAGAGCCGCCGGGTCGTCGACGTCGCCCGGCTCGACACCGGCCTCAGCGAGCCGCTGGCGGTAGAACGGCACATTGGCCTGAGCGTGCCCGAGCATCGCCCGCAGACGCCGCATCTGCGTCTCGCGCAGCTCGTCGCGGCTCATGCACTCATTCTTGGGGTCCCAGTACCAGCCACCGAGACCGTCCGGATCGCGCGGTAACATCACGACAGGAGTGTGGGTGCTCATAAAGCGCGTACCTCCTCGTCACTCAAGAGGTCAACCTTGCCCGCGAGCAGATCGATGGCACGATCGATGTTACGCACCGCAAAGCAGATGTTCTGAAAGGAAATGCTGTAGAGGTAATCGAGGGAAATATCTTGTGCGGCGAGTTCGTCGAGCACGCGGGCCAGTCCGCCGGGCTCGTCCGGCACGCGGACGCAGATGACCTGCGAGAAGTGTGTCGTGAAACCGGCTTCGTGCAGCATCTGGCGAGCTCGCTCCGGGTCGCTGACGATGAGGCGTACAATGCCATACTCCGCGGCTTCTGTCGTGCTGAAACCGCGGATGTTGATGCCTTGCTTGCCGAGCATGTCGGCGACCTCAGCCAAGCGACCACTGCGGTTCTCGAGGAAAACGGTGAGCTGCGTCACTTTCACTGCGGTACCTCCTGCTGAGGACTGGCATCGCGACCAAGTTCGAAGGCGCGCTGATTTATCGACAGAATCCTGGCCGGCACGGCAAGTTCGAGGCCGCGCTGCCAGGCCTGAGGGCTGAAAGGCAAGACACTACTGGCAGCGCCGAGCAGGGCGACGTTGGCAGCGCGCACCGTGCCGGCAGCGCGGGCAACCAGCTCGACATCGACCAGCGTCAAGCGCACCCGGCAGGCGGCCGCAGCGGCAACCAGATCGTGCGGGTAGAGTTGTTCACCGCGCAGCACACTGGCGGGTGCAATGGTGGTGGTAGCGCAGATCAGGGCGCCGCCGCTCGGCAGCATGCCGAGGGCACGGCGCCCTTCAAGCAGCTCGGTGGCAAGAACAACATCGGCATGAGGCGAGACTGGCGACCACACGGTCGCGCCGTAGCGCACCATGCTGAGCACGGAACCGCCACGTTGAGCCATGCCGTGGACCTCACTCACTTTTACATCGTAGCCGTCGGCCATGGCTGCCTGGGCAAGTACAGCCGCCGCCAGAAGAATGCCTTGACCGCCGACGCCGACGATGGCGACAGTCCCCTCGCCGTTCACGACTCACCGGTAACCGGCGCGTCAGCGTAGCGGAGCGCGCCACGTCGGCAGACACTAAGACACAAACCACAGGCCGTACAAGCATCGCTGATGCTGATGCTGCCCTCGCCGGCGACAATTGCCGGGCAACCGACATCGAGGCACAAACCACAGAGATTGCAGCGATCGGTGTCGACGACGACCGGCGACCGTTTGAGCTTTGTTTCGACAAGCGCACAAGTCGCCTGAGCGACGATCACTCCCAAACCAGGCGCCTCCAGCTCGGCGGTGAGCGCCGCCTGGACGACCTTGAGATCGAGCGCGTCCACGCTCTGGCAACGAACTCCAATGCCCATGCACAGTTGCTCGATATCAAGCACCGGGCCTTGGCTATGGTCGAGACGCAAACCGGAGCCCGGGTGACCCTGGTGACCGGTCATCGCTGTGGTGCGATTGTCGAGCACAATCACCAATCCCTCGACATCGTTGTAACGGGCGTCGATGAGCGGCGTGATGCCAGAGTGAAAGAACGTCGAATCGCCGAGCACCGCGACCGCTGCCTTGCGGCCGAGCACTTTGTTCATGCCCGCCATCATGCCAACGCTGGCACCCATGCACAGGCAGCTCTCAAGGGCGAGCAGCGGCGGCAGAGCGCCCAGGGTATAGCAGCCGATATCACCCAGGGCTGCCACCGAGAACTTGCGCAGCAGAGTGAACACAGCCCGGTGTGGGCAACCCGGACAGAGTACCGGCGGCCGCACGGACAGATCCGGTTCGCCGGCCGCAGCCGCCGAAATGCGCGGCACCGGCGGCACGACGGCGCGGTGCCGTGGCCCGGGGCGACGCTTGATATACGGCTCGAGGGCGGCGAAGACGATCTCCTGGTTGAGCTCGCCATCGGCAGGAAGCACCTCTTTGCCAATCACCGGCAGGCCAAGCATGCGCACTTGCTCCTCAAGGAACGGATCGAGTTCTTCGACCACGGCGACGCGCGAGACAGAGCGGTAGAGTTTGGCGACCTTCTCGTACGGCAGCGGGTTTGAAAGACCGAGCTTGAGAAACCAGGCATTGGGAAAGGCCTCACGGGCGTACGTATAGGCAACACCGGCAGCAATGATGCCGAAGTCCGTGGTGCCAGCTTCGAGAACGTTCAGCGGCGTCTGCTCCGCGCGCAGGCGCAGCTGTTGCAGGCGTGCCAGCACCAGCCTGTTGCGGGCGCGCGCGTACTGCGGCACCATCACGTATTTTTCGAGCGCCCGCTCGTACGTTCGTGCCGCGACCACCACCGGCACACGCGGCACAACGCGGCCACGACCGTGAGAGAGGCGCGTTGTCGTGCGCAGCATGACCGGCGTGTCGAACTCCTCCGAGAGGGCGAACGCCGCGGCGAGAAAATCGTACGCCTCCTGGCTATCGCTCGGCTCGAGCAGAGGGATCTTGGCAAACGCAGCTAGACGACGATTGTCCTGCTCGTTCTGTGACGAATGCATGCCCGGGTCATCGGCACTGACGACAACGAAGCCAGCGTTGACACCAGTCAACGACAGCGTCATGAACGGATCGGCGGCCACATTGAGACCGACGTGCTTCATAGTCACGAGAGCGCGAGCACCGGCTAACGAGGCGCCAACGGCAGTCTCGAATGCTACCTTCTCGTTGACGCACCACTGCGCCTTGACGGCGCCCGAAGCCACGGCCGAGTCCTTGGCAAGCGCTTCGAGGATCTCGGTCGAGGGCGTGCCGGGGTAGCCACAGGCGAAGGTCGCACCGGCGCGCAGAGCGCCGCGCGCGATTGCCTCGTTACCGGAGAGAAACAGGGAACCTTCCATGGATAATTCATTATAGCGGTCATCGGCACTCGTGCCACGCCCATCGGCCACGAGGCTGCGGAGCCGCGTCGGCTACGTCGGCTGCGCCGGCTGCCCGACCGCCATAATCCGGCGAAGCCGCATCACCTCGCCCACCAGGCAAAATAGCCCGTCACACCTGAAGGAATCGCCAGTGTGACGCAGAATTCACGGTCATGACGCGGACAGCGCACGGCTCCTGTCGCTGCTGGGTTCGAGCGAGCCACGGCAGATGACACGACGAGCGCCTCGCAAACGGGCCCGGCCGGAGCTCCTGCGAGGCGGGTTCAGAATCCTCTTTTTTGCCCTCCTGAGCCTTGCCATGGCAGCTTCACACCACACAGCCGCTGTGCCCGCCCTGGTAGGAGTGATCGCCGGCGTATTCTCGTTCAGCCTGGCGCGTCGTCACGAGTCATCTGTGACATACGGTCTTGTCGGCCTCGACTATCTGCTGCTCGGCACCACCCTTGCGCTCGCCGGCGGCACCCGAAGCTGGTTCATGCTCTGTCTGCCGCTGCTTGTTTTTGCCCATCTGGCCCTTTCACCGCGAGCCAACTGGCCGTTTCTGCTGGCCCCGGTGCTTCTGCTGACGATCGTGCTCGCGATCGCCGACAGCTCGCTGGGTGGCAACCGTGCAAGCGGGCTGGCCACCGTGTTCGTGCTCGTTGCTGTCGGCGGCGTCGCCGCGCGCGGGCTGACGCGCCCGCACCGTCGACAGCAGGTGCGGGCGCAGAGCGTCGACCCGACGACCGGTTTCTATACCCGAGTGCGCCTGCGCAGCACGCTGACCGCGCACCTGAGCGACGTGACGGAGCGTCACGACCCGCTGGCCATCATTTGCCTCAAACTCGATCATTTTACCGATACGCGCGCCTTTCTCGGCGCCGAGGGCAGCGAACGCCTCGTTCGCATCGTTGCCCATCGTATCGAGCGTCGCCTGCACGGCGGCGATACGGCCGTCCGTGTTGCCCCGGACACGTTCGTTCTCGCCCTGCCTGGACGCAACAGCGCCGAAGCCCGATCCGAAGCGGCGGCTATCTGCCACGACGTAGCCGCCCAGCTCATCGACCGCCGCCGGCAAACCATGTGCACCGGTGTCAGCTCGTTCCCCAACGTGCGCGGCCTCGAAGCTCTCCTCCAGGCAGCTTACGTGGACATGACTACCGCCAGCGGCGACGGCGCCTGGGCAGCGCCGCAGGCGCTGCCCCTGGCCGTCGCCCAGTAACGGCTCATCCGCCTGCAAGGGCAACAGCCGCATCTTGCCACGATCCAGCGCCGGGCCTAGTATGCACGTGTGGAGATCGACATCGCCAGCGAGCAGCTCGCGCAAGGGTTCACTGTCCACGTCGCGGTGCGACTCTCGTCACGCGAGACCAATCGTCTGTTTGTGAACGGTGACGTTCTTGTTCAGCTCCCCAGCGAAGGCCTGGTGTCGGCCCTAGACGAAGGTCCCCTGTCACGTCCCAGCATCTTTCTCAGCGAACTCGCTGGCAGCATGCATGGCTTCACGCGCACGTTCACGAGCGCCGACGCGGCAGATCGCTTCGCCGGCGCTGTGGGCGACCAGCTCACGTCTCTCCAGGCAATCCTGTGAGCGACTCCGCCGATGCCCTCACGACCAGGCTGGCCGCGCTGCGCACCAGTCCAGGCATCAAAGCAGCGCTACTGATCTCGCACGACGGATTCGTGGTCGCCAGCGACGCCGATAAGACGATTAACAGCGAGGCGATCGCCGCTCAGGTTGCCGGCGTTATCGACATCGGCCAACGTCTTGCCGATGAGCTTGGCCAAGCCGAGGCACGCTACTTTTCAGTCGAACTGGACAGCCTCAACGTCGTACTGGCTCCGTTTGGGTCGGAACTTCTGCTCGCCCTCATCGGCGATCCCGACGCCCTGAGCCTGAGTTACACGCTCATTCACCCTGGGGGCAACTGAACGGGTCCATCGCCGCCATCAAGGTCATACGACCTCAGAAAGAAGGTGTCGTCATGGAAGACGCAGGCGAAAAACTGGATCAGCTGGCGCGGAGCGAAGAACAGTGTACGAAATGCAAGGAGATCGTAGACTGCCGGCTCCGCGCCCTGAGTGGTACCGGACATCCCCACGCCGCTGTCATGTTCGTCTCGTTACACCCCTCTGTCGCCGACGAGGTGGCCAACCTGCCAGCCGGCACCGAGCTCGTCAACGACCTGGCCGAGTTCATGCCGGCGCTCAGCAACGGCGCCCGCGCGAGCGCCTATTTCACGACACTGCTGAAGTGCGTGCCGCGCAGCGACTGCGCTGTGCGCGACCCCCGGCATGAAGAGAAGGAGAACTGCTTCAGTTACCTGAGCAAAGAGATCTCGATCACGACGCCGCATTACGTCGTCGCAATCGGCGAAGAGACGGCCCGTTTCCTGCTCGGCAAGCTCTTTCATGATCTGCCGTACGAGGCCAGTGATTCGCTGGAGCTGCGCGTTTTCGACAGCCCAGCGTTCAAGGTCGTGCCGATCGCCACACCAGCCGAGCTGCGTCGCCGCGACGATAAAGCCCGCAAAGAATACAGCGATCGCCTGCACACCCTCGCTGGCCTCATGGGCCTGCACTAACCGGAGGCTCGGCGCCAACCGGAGAAACGCCAG